>JADLBK010000079.1 GCA_020847755.1 Flavobacteriales bacterium
ACTGGCACAACTGGAACGACGGCAACGCGCCCTACCTGGAGCTGAGCCAGGTGGACCCGCGCTACACGATCATCGAGGTGAGCTTCGCCGTGCCCGCAGTGGGCAGCACGTATGACATGGTGTTCGCGCCGGCGGAGACCGCGCCCGCCACCTTCACCGCCGATGTGGCGGCGCTGCAAGCCCAGGGGAAGAAGGTGCTGATCAGCATCGGCGGGGCGAACGCCACCGTGCACCTGGACAGCGACGCCGAGCGCGACCAGTTCGTGAGCAGCATGCTGGGCATCCTGGACACCTACGGCTTCGACGGCCTGGACATCGACCTGGAGGGCGCGTCGGTGGCCATCAGCGGCGGCACCATCGCCAGCCCCACCGATGCCCGCATCATCCGCCTGATCGACGCAGTGAACAGCATCGCCGACCAATACGAGATCACGAACGGCGTGCCCATGATGCTGACCATGGCCCCGGAAACGGCCTACGTGCAGGGCGGCATGAGCGCCTACGGCGGCATCTGGGGCGCCTACCTGCCGATCATCGATGCGCTGCGCGACCGGCTGGACATCCTGCAGGTGCAGCTGTACAACAGCGGCAGCATGTACGGCATCGATGGCGGCATCTACACCCAGGGCACGGCCGACTTCATCGTGAGCCAGACCGAAGCACTGCTGCAGGGCTTCACCACAGGCGGCGGCTTCTTGGCCCCGTTGCCGCCGGAGAAGGTAGCCATCGGCCTGCCCGCCTGTCCGCTCGCGGCCGGTGGTGGCTACGTGTCGCCAGCCGTGCTGGAGCAGGCGGTGGACTACCTGCGCGGCACGGGCCCGCAGCCCGGCAGCTACCAGCGCTTGGCCACCTACCCCACCCTGCGCGGGCTGATGACCTGGAGCATCAACTGGGATGCGGTGGGCAGCTGCGCCGTGGCCGATGAGTACGCCCAGGCCTTCGAGGACATCTTCGGCATCACGACCGCGGTGCAGGAAGCGCCTGATGCCGGCATCACCCTGTGCCCAGTGCCGGTGGATGCGGGCGTGCTGCATGTCGGTGGCCTCCAAGGCCGTGAGGACCTGTTCCTGCTCGATGCCTTGGGCCGGGTGGTGACGGCGTACCGCGCCACATCCGACCGCTTTGAGCTGGCCTTCGACCTGCCCACAGGCGCCTACGTGCTGCGTGTGGATCGGGATGGTGCCCTGGTGCTCAGCCGACGGGTCGTCGTCGTGCGTTAGTGCCTTCGGGAGAACAGCTTCTCCACCTCCACCCCGATGAAGACCACGGACGAGAGCGCCGTGACCACGAGGAACTCTTCCAGCGTGAGCGGCTGCGTGTGGAAGATGCCTTGGAAGACCGGCACGAAGGTGACCAGTGCCTGAAGGCCGAAGGTGAGCGCCACGGCCCCGAGCAGCGCGGGGTTGGAGAAGAAGCTGGTACTGAAGAAGGAGCGTTCGGAGCGGATGGCCCACACATGGCCCATCTGGCTGAGGCAAAGCACGTTGAAGGCGATGGTCTGCCAATGCGCGTGACCGGAGCGGATGGCCCAGGCCTGGGCCACGAGTGTCACCGCGCCCATGAGCAGGCCCACCCCCAGGATGTGCACACCGAGGCCATGCGCGAAGATGCTCTCCTTGGGATGACGCGGCTTCCGCTGCATGAGGTCGCGTTCGGCCGGCTCCAACGAGAGGAAGAGCCCGGGCAGTCCGTCCGTGACCAGGTTGATCCAGAGGATGTGCACGGGCAGCAGCGGGATCGGAAGTCCGATCAACGGTGCCAGGGCGATGGCCCAGATCTCACCGGCATTGGCCGTGAGGATGTACTTGATGAACTTCCGGATGTTGTCGAAGACACGGCGCCCTTCGCGCACGGCGTGGGCCAGCGTGGCGAAGTTGTCGTCCAGCAGCACCATATCGGCGGCCTCGCGCGATACGTCGGTGCCGGTGATGCCCATGGCCACGCCGATGTCGGCACGCTTCAGGGCCGGCGCATCATTCACGCCATCACCGGTCATGGCCACGAAGTGCCCGTGCTCCTGCAGGGCGGCCACGATGTCCAGCTTCTGCTCGGGCGAAACGCGGGCGATGACACGCAGGTGATCGACCCGCTCGCGCAGGGCTTTGGCATCCAGCTTGGCGAGCTCAGCGCCGGTGATCACACTGCGCGGGTCGTCCGCTTCCGCCGGGCTCAAGAGGCCGATGCGCCGGGCGATGGTGCGTGCAGTGACCGGGTGATCACCGGTGATCATCACGGTGCGGATGCCCGCGCCGTGGCAATCGGCGATGGCCTGCGGCACCTCGTCACGCGGCGGGTCCTGGATGCCGGCCAGGCCGAGCAGCGTGATATCGCGTTCCAGGTCATGCGGATCCTCGGGCAGCGGTCCCGGTGGCAGTTCGCGCCAGCCCAGGGCCATCACGCGCAGTCCATCAGCGGCAAGGCGATCGGCCTCGGTCCGCCAGCGGGGATCGGGCGCAGGTACGCACCCCCACAAGGCTTCCAGCGCGCCCTTGATGAAGAGCAGGTGCCGGCCGTCGGGCAGACGGTGGATCGTGCTCATGCACTTGCGCACGGCATCGAAGGGCACTTCCGCCACGCGGGGCAGCGCCTGTTCGGCATCGGCCTTCCGCACACCGGCCGCTTCGGCATGCTCGAAAAGAGCCAGCTCGGTGCCCTCACCCACCGGACCATCAGGCCCGGCCAGCACGTCGTTGCTGAGCGTCATGGCCTGGAGCAGGCGCTGGCGCTGGGCTTCATCAAGCACCACGAGCTCTTCCACGCGCATGCGGTTGCGGGTGAGCGTCCCGGTCTTGTCGGTGCAGATCACGGTGACGGAGCCCAGGGTCTCCACGGCGGCCAGGCGGCGCACGAGGGCCTGCTGCTTTACCATGCGGGCGGCGGAGAGCGCGAGCGAGACCGACATGAGCGCGGGCAGGGCCTCCGGGATGGCGGCCACGGCGAGCGAGATGGAGGTGAGCAGGAGCGTCATGGGATCGCCGCCCCGCAGCCAGCCCACGGTGAAGAGCACCGCGCAGATGGCGAGAACGGCCACGGCCACCACCTTGCCGAAGGCGGCCATGCGCTTCTGCAGCGGTGTGGCGGTGGTGCCTTGGTCCAACAGCTTGGCGATACGGCCCATCTCGGTACGCATGCCGGTTTCCACCACGATGCCCTCGCCGCGGCCCTTGGCCACCACGGTGCCCTTGAAGCCCATGTTGCTGCGGTCGCCCAGAGGCAGGTCCTCCCCTTCCAGCTCGCCGGCCTGCTTGGCGGTGTCGAGCGATTCGCCGGTGAGCGCGGCCTCCTGCATGCGCAGACCGCGGCACGCGGTGAAGCGCAGATCGGCGGGGACCACCTGTCCCGCCTCGAGCAGCACCACATCGCCCGGCACCAGTTCGCGTGCGGGCACGGTGCGCATCACCCCGCCACGCCGCACCGTGGCCTGCGGGGCTGCCATGCGCCGCAGGGCCTCCAGCGCCTTCTCCGCGCGGAACTCCTGCACCATGCCGATCACGGCGTTCACCCCCACGATGGCCAGGATGATGATGGTGTCGGTGAGGTCGCCTACCGCGCCCGCCACCGCTGCGGCCGCCAGGAGCACGATGATCATCAGGTCCTTGAACTGGGCGAAGAAGAGGCCGAGCAGGGTGCGCTTGCGTTTGCCTTCCAACTCATTCGGACCGTGCTCGATCAAGCGCGCAGAGGCGTGGGCCTCACTGAGCCCGTTCTCACCAACAGCCAATGCCTTGCGCAGCTCACCGATCTCCAGCAGGTGCCATTTCATCGGTCAGGCGATGCGGTAAAGGAGAATGAGGTTCACGACGTACACCACCGCGATCAGGAAGGTGTCCCACGCCAGCAGAAAGCGTTTGGGCGCGGTGCGGAAGGTGAGCCCCACGATCACGATGGCGCTCATGATGATCGTGCTGAGCACCGAGAGCAGGTGCGCTTCCGAGGCGTCCTTCAGGAGGAACCCGCCGCTGTATGCGATGTCGTCGATGGCGAGGATGACGATGTTGAAGAGGTTGCTTCCGAGCAGGTTGGACACGGCCATATCCACTGCACCGATGCGGAGCGCGGCCACGGACACCGCCACTTCGGGCAGCGACGTGGAGGTGGCCAGCAGCAATGTGCCGACGAAAGAGGCCTTCAGGCCGGTCTCCTCGGTGATGGTCTCAGCGAAGCCCGGCAGGAAGAGGGCAGCAGTGATGACCACAGTGGCGTGCACCGCATACCAAAGCACCACGCGCTTCAGGCCGGAGCGGTCGGACGCATCCGCGCCAGCCACGATCGGATCATGGCCCAGATGCTGATACATCATGCGCATGGCCACGAGGTAGACACCGACGAAGACGATGCTCAGCCCGCCCACCCAGCCCATGATCGTGTATTGATCAGGCAGGAAGAGGCCAAAGCCCACCAGCGCCAGCAGCACGATGCCCAGCGCGGCGCTGAGCACCTGTTTCGGTTCCACCGCGCGAAGGAGGCCCGGTCCGCGGTGAAAGGCATCGAGCACCGAGAGGATGAGCAGGTTGAACACGCAGCTGCCGAGCACGTCGCCCACGGCGAGGTCGGCGTTGCCGTGGATGCCTGCGGAGCCAATACCCACGAAGAGCTCGGGCAGGGAGGTGACCGTGGCCATGAGCACCAAGCCGAGCCAGGCGCGGCCCAAGCCGGTGATCTCGGCGAGGCGATCGCCCAAGCGTGCGAGGTGGGTGCCGCTGAACCAGATGGCGGCGGCGCAGAGGATGGATCCGAGGGAGGCGATGAACATCGGGTTGTGGTGAAAGTAAGTCCGTGAGGCCTCAACGGCTCGTGGCGTGAAGTACTTTGGTCCTGATGCTGCCCTATGATGTCCAGCTCCATAGCGCCGGGGGACGTTTCACCATGCACCCGTTCGGTGGGCTGTACTGGCACGAACGCAACTGGCTGCTGGTGGCCGACCTGCATCTTGGGAAGGCGGCGCACTTCCGGAAGGCCGGGGTCCCGCTCCGGGAAGGAGATGATCAATCCACCTTGGATCGGTTGACCCGGGTGATGGACCATTTCAGTCCTGACCGATTGCTCATCCTCGGCGACCTGTTCCACAGCGATCTGAATCGCAGCTGGGATGGATTCGTGGCCTGGTGCCGGTCGCGGTCGGAGGAACTGCATCTGGTGCCTGGGAACCATGATCGGCTCAGTGAGCGACGGTATCGGGATGCCGGGCTGCGTGTCCAACAAGAACAGGTGGTCGAGGACGGGATCACGTTGTGCCACGATCCCGTGGGAACGAATAGCGCCGGCGATGGCTATCGTATCGGAGGACATGTGCATCCTGGGGTGGTGTTGACCGGTACCGGTCAGCAACGGATCACGCTCCCCTGTTTCGTCGTTGGATCCAGGAGCACGTTGCTCCCAGCGTTCGGTCTCCGCCAAGGTCTTTTCAGGGTCAGGCCCACACCCCTGCAGCGCATCTTCGCCTGCACACCGACCAGTGTACTGGACGTGACCGGCGTGTCCATCCCCATTGGATCGCGGACACGCTGATCGTCAGACCGCCCAGTTTTCTCCAGTACGGAACACCGTCCCCTTGAACAGGGCCACGATGCGCTCGCGCTGGTCAGTCACGCACACCTCATATGTGGCGAAGCGTGCGGACCGGTTCCTCTCCGTGGCGGTCGCCGTGAGGGTGTCGCCTGCATGGACCGGTCGCGTATGGGTGATGCTGGTCTCCATGCTGACGGCTTGAACGCCGTGCGAATTCGCAGCGAACGCCAGAGCACTGTCCGCCAGGCTGTACGCAACACCGCCATGAGCAATGGCGAAGCCGTTCAGCATCTCCTGCCGAACGGTCATGCGAAGGACGCAATGCCCCGGTGCCACGGCCATTCGTTCGACCCCCAGCCAGCGGCTGAACGGGTCATGGTCGTACATCTTCGCAACGACGCGCTGGGCAAGGGTCTGGGGGTCCATGGGTCCAATGTAGCGGCCGGTGCCAGAACGGGTCGGACGTATGTATGGCCATACATACGTTCATGGTCTCTGGTCGACAGCTTCCTGGTGTCGGGAAACCCACGTCGGGGCTGGCTTCTGCCGTTCATCACGGACGTTGTGAATTGTTCCTTTCGATCCGTCCTTCGCATGGCGTGAGAACAACGAAGACCTGTATAAACCACTGCAGGACAACGTGTTGTGGTCGGACAGGACTGAACATGTCCGGTCCGCACATATGTATGGCCATACATACGTCCGGGGATGTGCCATCCGATCGATCCCTCCTGCCAGACCCCCATCCCAGCCCCTGTCGCATCTTCGCACCCTTGTTCATCCTCCATGGCCTCCAACGCTTACGTCATTGATGCGGTCCGCACGCCCATCGGGGCCTTCGCAGGGGCACTCGCCCCGGTCCGCGCGGACGATCTGGCTGCCCACGTCCTCCGTGAGCTGGTCAAACGGCATCCCGGACTTGATCCCGCAGCCGTTGATGACGTCATCCTGGGTTGTGCCAACCAGGCCGGTGAGGACAACCGCAACGTGGCCCGTATGGCGCTCTTGTTGGCCGGGCTCCCTGTGAGCGTGCCCGGGGAGACCGTGAACCGATTGTGTGCCAGCGGCATGAGCGCCGTCGTCCAAGCCGGCCGGGCGATCCAAGCGGGCCAAGGGGACTTGCTGATCGCGGGCGGTGTGGAGCACATGACCCGCGGGCCTTGGGTGATCAGCAAGACCAGCACCCCGTACGGAAGGGATGCCCAGCTGCACGACACCAGCTTTGGCTGGCGCTTCGTGAACCCCGCGATGAAGGAGAAGTACGGCGTTGATGCCATGGGCGAGACCGCGGAGAACCTCATCGAGTCCTCACCCATCAGCCGCGAGGACCAGGACCGGTTCGCGCTTTGGAGCCAACGCAAAGCCGCTGCTGCGGTGGGCAGCGGGCGGTTCGCCCGCGAGATCGTGCCGGTGCCCGTGCCGCAGCGGAAAGGTGATCCCGTCCTCGTGGAGCAGGACGAGTTCATCAAGCCCGGGACCACGCTCGAAGCCTTGGCCGGTCTGAGGCCCGCGTTCCGGAGGAACGGCACGGTGACGGCCGGGAACAGCAGCGGCCTGAACGACGGTGCCGCCGCCGTGCTCGTGGCCGGGGATGCCGCCTTGGAACGGCACGGTCTGACCCCGATGGCGCGGATCGTGACGGCCGCCGTGACCGGTGTGGAGCCGCGGATCATGGGCATCGGACCGGTGGGCGCCACGCGGCTGGCCTTGAAGCGCGCCGGACTGAGGCTTGAGGAGATGGGCATCATTGAGATCAATGAGGCGTTCGCAGCACAAGCCCTGAGCTGCACCCGTGCCTTGGGCCTTGCCGATGACGACCCACGACTGAATCCGAGCGGCGGCGCGATCGCCTTGGGGCATCCCTTGGGCATGAGCGGTGCACGCTTGCTGCAGACCGCCGCCATCGAGCTGCAGGACACCGGCAGGCAGTACGCCTTGTGCACCATGTGCATTGGTGTCGGCCAGGGCTACGCCGTCATTCTCGAACGCTGCTGAACTACCTTCACATCAGCTTTCATGGAACCCATGCTCCGCATACTTGTCCTCCTCACCTTGAGCGCCAACCTGATGGCCGTGGCCCAACAGGCGCCGAAGGTGCGCGTGAAGGTGAAGGCCGACCTTGGACGACGACTGGAGGACGGCACCACCCTGCACACCGTGGTGAAAGGGGATGAAGGCGCCTTGATCGCCATGCAGGTACCGGCCGATGCTGCCGTACTTGGCGGGCGTCCACAGGCCGGCATGGCCTGGAACCTGGTGACCTATGACCGAGCCACCCTCTCCCCCATCAAGAGCGCCGCTCCCAAAATGGTGTATGGCGAGACGCCCGTGGCTGTGGAGACCATCGGTCGCCATCAACGGAAGCTCTGGTTGTTCGGGTCCAAGGTCGATCTCGAGCGGTCGGGGATCCAAGTGCTCCGGCAGGAAATGAACCCCAGAAGCCTGCAAGGGGTGAAGGGTACCCAGGAACATGCGCTCCTCACCTTCGACCGCTTTGGAAAAGACCGGTCCTGGTTCGCGCAAGGCTCCGCTGTGGGGCTGACCTTCCTCCCCAGCGTGGACACCACCCGGTTCATGCTCACCGTGGACCCGCGCAGCACCCAACGCCCGGGAGCTCCCTGGTTCGCCGCCGTGTTCCACAAGGACCTGAGCCTCTTTTGGGCCCGCGCCATGGAGGTGGACCCCGCAGTGAAGGAGATCGTGGTGGCCGGAACGATCTTGGACGGGGACGGCGTGCTCTGGCGGCTGGTGAAGTGGGTGACCGATCCCGCCCCAAAGGTCAAGGACCAGGTCGGCTATTCATGGGCCGTGGTGCGGATGGACAGCACGGGGCAGCAGCAGGTGATCGTCGACCTGCCCGGAGCACCTTACGCCCAGGACGTGCGCATGGCCCTGCGCAAGGATGGTGCGCTGATGGTGGCCGGCACTTACGGCGAACCCACATTACGGCGCGACCAGTCGAAGGGCCTGTTCATTGCCACCTTCGACCGCAAAGCGCTCGCGTGGGGCCCCTTCAAGCTACACACCTTGCAGCCTGCCGTGGTGAAGGAGAAAAAGGAGTTGCAGGTTGACGTGGTGGCGGAGGATCTTCAAGTGTTCAGCGATGGTGGAGCCGTCCTGCTGGCGAACGAAAGCGCCTTGCGCACCATCCAGAGCAAGAACTTCGCGAATCAGCCGGTCACCCGCCAGAGCTACGTGACCCGCGACCTGCACGTGGTGCGCGTGGATGCGACGGGTGAACAACTGTGGTACACCGTCCTGGACAGGGAGGTCAACCTGGAGAAACCGGGCCGGGGAGCGCCGGTGGCCTTTGTCCAGAACGACCTGCTGCATGTGCTCATGAACGACGACATGGCCAATGAGGAGATCCGCAAGTCCGGTGAGCCCGTGCCACCCTTGGACGGTGGCGGTGAGGCCCTGCTGCTCGAGTTCAAGGCGGACGGCACCTCGAAAGCCCGCTCGGTGGTGAATGGAGGGGCCGATGTGGCCACCGTGCTGCCCGAACGACGCTGGATGGTTGCGCCGAACGAGACCGTCATGCTCGCCGGGTTCAAGCTTCAAGGCGAGAAGACGTTCCCGTTGTCCGTGCAGTTCGAGCAGGAGACCAAGCGCTGACCCGACCGACCTCAGAACCTACTGCCATGTTTCCCCAGGAACAGATCAATCTCTACATCGCCGAACAGCCCGAATGGCATCGCCGCACCTTGGTGCGTCTGCGCCAGCTCATCCACTCGGTGGACGAGACCATCGAGGAGACCTGGCGGTGGAACATGCCCCATTACGACCACGATGGGATCATGCTGGGCACCATCGCGCTCAAGCATGCCGTCTGCGTGTGGTTCCACAAGGGGTCGCTGATGAAGGACCCGCACAAGCTCTTCGACAGGCCGGAGAAGGACGAGGCCAAAGGCATGCGGAAATACCGCATCGAGGAGGGTGGAAGTATCGATGAAAAGGCCTTCGTGGACCTTGTGAAGCAAGCCGTGAAGGTGAACCTCAGCGGTGCGAAGCTCACGGATGCCAAGCCAGCCCGGAAGGCGGTGGTCCTTCCCGAGGAACTGGATGTGGTGCTGCGCAAGGACGAGGAGGCCTGGGCCATGTGGGAGGGCTTCACAGCGGCACAGCAGCGGGAGTTCGTGGAATGGATCACCGACGCGCGAAAGGACGAGACCCGGAAACGTCGGGTGGCCGAGGCTTATCAGGAGATCCGCGAGGGCCGCACGCGGAACGAGCGCTACAAGGTGAAAGGCTGACCGGAGACCCCGGAAAGGGAAAGCCCCCGGTCGGCGACCGAGGGCTTCCCAGAACGTGGTCGTGGTTACTTCGCGTCCTTGTTGTGGCGCGCGTACCGCTTGTTGAACTTGTCCACCCGACCGGCGGTGTCGATCAGCATCATCTTGCCCGTGTAGAACGGATGCGAGGTGTGACTGATGTCCAGCTTCACCAGAGGATACTCATTCCCGTCCTCCCACTTGACGGTTTCCTTGGTGGCCGTGCAACTGCGGCTCAGGAACATGTAATCGTTGGACATGTCCTTGAACACCACGACGCGGTAGTTCTCGGGGTGGATGCCGTCCTTCATAATTCTTCGGTTCTCGACCCGCCACTTCGTGCGACGGGGGCGCAAAAGTAAGCCGTACCGACCAGTTGTCCAAATACCCCATGGACAATGATCGCATGCCCCCTTCCGTCATGCAGGCCGAGCCATCTTTGCACCCCATGTCGCCCCGCCTCCTCCTCGCCTTGGTCGCCGGTCTTTTGATCCTGGCGGGGTGCCGCAAGGACCTCCGGTTCACCGAGGACGGGGTCACCCTCGACTTCAGCCGCGACACGATCCTCTTCGACACCGTGTTCACCACGCTCACCACCTCGGTGACCAAGCGCTTCACGGTGCGCAACCCCGATGCGAACGCCGTCAAGGTGGACATCGCCCTGGCCGGCGGCAGCCCCTCCCCCTTCCGCATCAACGTGGACGGGCTCAGCGGCGACAGCTTTGAGGATGTCGAGATCCTCGGAAAGGACAGCATCTACGTCTTTGTGGAGGTCCTGCCCTCGGCGGCCGGAGTGAACACGCCGTTCCTCGTGGAGGACTTCATCCGCTTCAACGCCAATGGCGTGGAGGGGTCGGTGTTGTTGCAGGTCTGGGGGCAGGATGCCGTCGTGTACCGGCCGGACCAGTTCGTGCAGGGCTTCCCCCCCTTCTCGTACATCGCCGGCGGTTTCGATCAGAACGGGGTCCAGATCTGCGGAGAGACCGTGGTGTGGACTCCCGAGAAACCCATCCTGATCCTCGGCTATGCGGTGGTGGATAGCTGCAATGCCCTCGTCATCCAGCCCGGCACGCGGATCTACGTCCACGGCGGGGGCGGGCTGTGGGTGTACAAGTACGGCCGCATCACCGCCCAAGGCCTCGTCGATCAGCCCATCGTCTTCCAAGGCGACCGCTTGGAGCCCGCCTATCAGGACCTGCCCGGCCAGTGGGACCGCATCTGGATCAATGAAGGCGAGGCCAACCAGGACCATGTGCTCGAGCATGTGCAGGTCCGGAACGCCCTCATCGGCATCCAATGTGAGACCTTCCCGCTGGATCCCCTGGCCCCGACCAGTGCGGCCAAACTCGTGCTCAACAACGTCAGCATCCGCAACTGTTCGGCCGCCGGCATCCTTAGCCGAAACTACCGGATCACCAGCAACAACCTGCTGGTGGCCGATGCCGGGCAGTTCTGCCTGGCGCTCACTGGCGGAGGCGAGTACTACTTCAACCACACCACCGTCTCCAGCTTCTGGTCCTACGATGTGCGGAACGACCCGGCCTTCCTGCTCACGAACACCTATCAGGGCATCGATGGGGTGATACAGGTGCGCGACATTACGACAAGCACGTTCCAGAACGGGATCATCCACGGGGCCAACAGCAATGAGTTCCTGATCGAACTGGAAGCTGGGGCCATCGCGGAGTACAGCTTCACCAACTACCTGTTCCGTACCGATCAGCCGACGAGCGATCCGCTGCACTTCCCCGACCAATCGTCGATCATCCGCAACTTGAACCCGGCGTTCGTGGGCACCGGTGACCAGCACCTTACCGCGGCCTCGCCCTGTATCGATCGGGGCATCTTCAGCACGATCGAGGCGTTGACGGACCTCGATGGACAACCGCGCGGGTTCCCTCCCGATCTGGGTTGCTACGAATACGTGCCCTGAGCGGCCGGTCAACGCTTCCGGTCGAAGGACTTCACGTAGGCGCCGTTGGCGTACACCCGCTGAAGGGCTTCGGCTGCCGCATCATAATCCGGCCGGATGAGCAGGGCCACCTGGTAATCGGCTGCGGCGCTGTCCAAGCGCCCCAGCCGCTCGTACGCCACGCCCCGGTTGTACCAGGCCTGATAGTAGGTGGTGTTCAGGTCCGTGGCCGTGGTGAACCAACCGATCGCGGCGCGCGGGTCCTGTCGGTGTTCCAGATGGATGAAGCCGGTGTTGTAGGGGGCCAGGGCGTTCAGGCTGTCCACTTCGCTGATCCGGGCGTAGGTGACCATCGCCAGGCTGTCCTCGCCATGCTCCTGGAGGTACATGCCCAGGTTGTACAAGGCCTCCACGCTGTTGGGGCGGATGGCCAGGGCGGACCGGTAATAGTCCACGGCAAGCTTATCATGGCGGCCGGCATGCAACAAGCCGAGCTGAATGAAGGCGCTGTAATGGCCCGGGTCCTGCTCCACCGCCGTGCGCAGGCTGGAGATGGCCAGCGCGGTGTCCCCCACCTCCTTGTAGATCCAGCCTTTGAGGTAGTATCCCTTCGCCAGGTTGGGGTCCATCCGGAGCGCGTCGTTCACCAGTTCCATGGCCTCCCGGTAGTGGCGAAGCACGAGCTCGATCTCGGCCAGCTTGAGGCGCGGATCGGGGCGGTCCGGGGCCAGGGCGATCGCCCGCTCGAACTCGGCCCGCGCCCGGTCGACCATCGTCTGTCGGTAGTACAGATCGCCCCGCTCGATGCGATAGCCGGCGTTCGTGCTGTCCACGGCGATGGCGCGTTCCCAGTCCTTGAACGCCTGCCGCAGACTGTCCGCCGCTGTGTAGAGGCGGGCCCGTTCAGCGTAGAGCGAGGCGTTCGTGGGGTCGCCCACGATCCGCTGCTCCAAGGCGGCCAACTGTTCGGCCAAACCTCCGGCGGCAGCGGGCTCGGCACCGTCGGTGGTCGGTGCGGATGAAGGCCTGCAGGCCGCGGAAAGCAGGATGATCAAGGATCCGATGAAGCGGGCGCCGTGGGTCATGGGAACGAAGAAGCCCCTTCCGGGGGGAAGGGGCCTCTAAGGTAGGGTCGGGCCGGAGGGTGCCTCAGGCGTTTTGAGGAGCGGCTTCCCTTAGACCGTCCTTGATCTTTTTCTCCAACTCCTCGCACAGCTCCGGATTGTCCTCCAGCAGCTGCCGCACGGCGTCCCGGCCTTGACCCAGTTTGTTGTCCTCGTACGCGAACCAGCTTCCGCTCTTCTTGATGATGCCCTGCTCGACCCCCATGTCGATGATCTCGCCGGACTTGCTGATGCCCTTGCCGAAGAGGATGTCGAACTCGGTCTTGCGGAAGGGCGGCGCCACCTTGTTCTTCACGATCTTCACCTTGGTGCGGTTGCCCACCGCGGTCTCCCCGTCCTTGATCTGGCTGGTGCGGCGGATGTCGATGCGGATGCTGGCATAGAACTTCAGCGCGTTGCCACCGGTGGTGGTCTCCGGGTTGCCGAACATCACACCGATCTTCTCGCGCAGTTGGTTGATGAAGATGCAGCAGCAGCCGGTCTTGCTGATCGTGCCAGTGAGCTTGCGCAAGGCCTTGCTCATCAGGCGCGCCTGCATGCCCGGCGAGGCATCGCCCATCTCCCCTTCGATCTCCGCACGTGGGGTCAGGGCCGCCACGCTGTCCACCACCAGCAGGTCGATCGCGCCGGAGCGGATCAGGTTGTCCGCGATCTCCAGGGCCTGCTCCCCGTTGTCCGGCTGGCTGATCAACAGGTTCTCCGTGTCCACGCCCAGCGCTTCGGCATAGAAGCGGTCGAAGGCGTGTTCGGCGTCCACGATGGCCGCGATCCCCCCCTTCTTCTGCACCTCCGCGATCGCGTGGATGGCGAGGGTCGTCTTCCCTGAGCTTTCAGGTCCGTAGATCTCCACGATACGGCCTTTGGGGTAGCCGCCCACGCCCAATGCCAGATCGAGGCCCAGGGAGCCGGACGGGATCACTTCCACCTGCTCCACCGCATCGTCCCCCAGCTTCATGATGGCCCCCTTGCCGAAGGTCTTCTCCATCTTGTCCATGGTGAGCTGAAGGGCTTTCAGCTTCTCCTTGTTGATCTCCACCGCTGCCATGTGTTTCGGTTTTGTTGTCGCGTTGATCGATCGTCCATCGGCTTGACGCCTTTTTCGTCAGACGAACGCCGGACAATTAAGCAACACGCCACCCCGATCGCCAAAAAAACCGGCGGAAAGTTTTCAACAGGGAGCCACCTTGCCTCCCCGTTCGGTTGGGGGGAAGAGACCTATGACGGCTCTAAGTGCATCGACGAACGGCCTGTTTGTTTCGACGAAACTTGACAGCGGGGTGCGCTTCGCCGTTGCTTTGTGGCCGTTCGTCCGGCTTCGATCGACCCTGTGGGCTACTTGGACACCAACAGGAACACCGATGAGGACCGCGAAGACCCTTGAGCGTGCGAGCGCGCTCGTGATGCACCGAAGGATAGCCCTGCCGGCCTGGATGGCTGACGGAGAGCTCTGGTGCCTGCTGCTGGTCGGCCTGTTGCTGCTGTTCGTCCCCTGATGCCCGCCGACGGGCCTCCGCAACCGAATTACCGCCAACCGATCCAAGAACCCATGCAGCACCATTCACCCCCCAAGACCGCGCTGCGACGCGCCAAGGCCATTCTGTCGGCCCTGGTGTTCGCGGCCACGGGCGCTGTGGCGCACACGCCGCCCGACCGACCGCATGACGGACATGCGGACGGCCTGGACGCCCTGCTCCATGCCTACGAGCAACGCATCCACTTCACGGAGAACCGTGGACAGTTCAACCCGCACGTCCGGTTCCGGGCCGACTTCCCGCTGGGCCAGGCCCTGGCCACGCCCGAGGGCATGCTGGTGAAGGCCTACGACCCGGAGGCCGTAGCCGCCCGTGAGGCCGAAGGGCATCGCATCGAGGAGGAGGCCCGCCAGGGGCTGCCGAACCGCCCGCTGTTGTGGCGCGAACGCGGACATGGCTGGATGCTGCACTTCCGCGGGGCCCTGCCCACCATGCGCATCGAGGGCCTGAAGCCCCACGGTGATGCCGCCAACTACTTCGTGGGCGATGCCGTCCGCCATGCCACCGGCGTCAGCAGCTTCGAGGAGGTGTGGTACAAGGATGTCTATCCCCGCACCGATGTCCGCTATTATGCGGCCGAGGACGGTGCGCTGGAGTACGACATCATCTGCAAGCCCGGCAGCGACCCGGCCGACATCCAGCTCGAGCTGAAGGGCGTCGAGCGCCTCCGCGTCACCGACAAGGGTGAACTGGTGGTGCCCACGAGCCTGGGTGAGATGCTCTTCCCCGCGCCGGTCGTTTACCAAGGCGGCGAGCGCGGCGAGCAGCGTGTGGATGCCGCGTACGTCGTGCAAGGCAACGTCGTCCGCTTCACCCTGGGGGCCTACGACCGCACCCGTCCCCTGGTGATCGACCCCATCGCGCTGCGCTGGGCCACCTGGGTGAACACGAACAGTTCCGGCGACAACCACGGCCACGGTATCTGGGTGGACCCGAACGACGGGGCCATCTATGTGCTCGCGCGTGTGGTGGGCACCACGGACAACATCACCGTGGGCGCCTTCGACGAAACGGCCAACGGCAACCTGGAGATCATCGTGGGCAAATACCTGGAGCCCTCCACCGTGGGTGGTTCCGGCACCCGGGTCTGGCAGACCTATATCGGCGGCAATAACGACGACAACCCGTACGCCATTGAACAGGGACCGGATGGCAACCTGTACATCACCGGCCTGACCGGCAGCACCAACTTCCCCCTGCTCGGCGGAACCGGGTTCAGCGGCACCAGCATCAACCACCAGGCCCAATCGGGCGACGACATCTTCGTCCTGAAGATCAACCCCGGAGGCACCGGCATCAAGGCCTGCGTGATCGGCGGCAATGGCGGCGAACTGTCCTACGACCTGCGCACCACCTCCAGCGGTGATGTGCTCGTGTGCGGATCCACCACCAGCACCAACCTGCTCACCCAGAACCCCGGGAGCGGTGCCACCAACACCAACGCGGGCAGCAATGATGCCTTGGTGTTCCGGGTGAACGCCGACCTCTCCTCGCTGGTCTGGATGCGCAACAGCGGTGGGTCCGGTAGCGATGTCGCCACCATCATGCTGCAGAATGACGCCACGGGCGACATCTTCGTCGGTGGCAGCACGGCGAGCACCAACTTCCCGACCGTCAGCCCCCGCCAGTCCACCCGAGGTGGGAACTCGGCCGGATTCCTGCAAAGGCTGACCTCAGCGGGCGGGGTCATCTGGAGCAGCTACTTCAGTTCCGCCTCCAGCGCCGCTGCCTCCGTGCTGTGCATGGAGTTCAACACGGCGCGGACGGAGCTGTATTTCGGAGGTGTCACGACGGGGCTCGCAGGCGCCAACATCAGTGGTTCGGGTGTGTTCGACAGCGCGCCCAACGGCAGCAACGACTTCTACGTGTGCCGCATGGGCATCGACCAGACCTTCATCGGCGCCACCTACCTCGGCGGAAGCGGCAACGAGGTGAACATGATGGGCCTGAACGTGGACCAGAACAACGATGTCTACGTGTTCGGCTATTCGAACAGCACCAACTTCCCGGTCAGCTCGGCCCCGAACGTGCCGCTGCAGACCACCAACCAGGGGAGCAACGACAAGACCTTCAGCAAGCTGGAGCACGACCTGAGCGCCCTGCTCTTCAGCACTTACTACGGCGGAGCGGCGGATGACTACGACCCGGTCGGCGAGCGCGGCATCAAGTTCAGCAATTGCCGCATCTACACGATCGTCACCGCGCGCAGCAACACCATCCCCCTCACCCAGGGTGCGCTCAACACCACCAAGGTGAGCTCCACCAGCCGGTATGAGCCGGGGCTTGTGGTGTGGGCCAACCCGCCCGACCTGCTGGGCAACAGCATCACCTACCAAGGCGTGGCCATCTGTCCGGGCAGCACGCCCGGTGACATCACCGGCTCCGAACCGAGCTACGTGCTGCCCACCATCATGCGCAACAACGTCCCCTCCCCCTATCCCTCGTTCGGTAGCGCCGCCACCTACCAGTGGCAGATCAGCGCCGACAGCCTTACCTGGACGGACATTGCGGGCGCAACCGGGCAGGACCTTCCCGGATCGTTGATCGGTGCCATCACAGCAGACACTTACATCCGGCGCATCATCGGCGGTGACGCATGCATTCTTGCCGGTGCGGCCGATCAGGTGGTGAAGGTGCGGATCATGACCGCAAGCGGCACGGTGACCGACGTCTCCTGCAATGGCGGTAGTGATGGGAGCGTCACGGCCACGGCGGACGGACAACAGCCGTTCTCGTTCGCGTGGAGCAACGGCCAGGCCGGTGCCACGGCCACCGGCCTGAGCGCCGGACCGATCAGCGTAACGGTGACCGATGCGAACGGATGCAGCGCCGTCGCCAACTTCATGGTGGGCCAGCCCACCCCGCTCTCGGCCACCATCAACACCACCCTGGATGCCTGCAACACGGGCACGGGTGGAGCATCGGCCAGCGGCACAGGCGGAACCCCGGGCTATGGCTACGTGTGGAGCACGGGCGCGGTGGGACCGAACCTCACCAACGTCCCGGCCGGTCCCTATACCGTGACCGTCACCGACCTCAACCAGTGCGCCGTCACCCTGCCGGTGAACATCTCCGGCACCATGCCGCCCACGGCCCTCGCGGGAAATGATGCCGAGATCACCTGCACCACCGGTTCCTCGGTGCAACTGAACGGCGGAAGCGTGCCGAGCGGACTGAACTTCGCCTGGACCGGCCCGGGGATCGTGTCCGGCGCGGGTTCCGCCACCCCGACCGTCAACGTCGCCGGCACCTATGTGCTCACCGTCACCGACCCCCAAACGGGCTGCACCGGCACCGATCAGGTCGATGTGACGGTGAACACCATGCCGCCGGGCGCACAAGCCGCCGGTGGCACGAACACCTGCACCACACCGTGCGTGACCCTGCAGGGCACCGGCAACGGCAGCTTCGTGTGGAGCGGTCCGAACAACTTCAGCAGCACCGACCAAAGCCCGACGGTGTGCGCCGCGGGCACCTACACCCTGGTGGTGACGGGCGCCAACGGCTGCACCAGCACGGCCACGGCGGACGTGATCGCGGACAACGTCGCCCCCCAAGCCTCGGCGCAGGGCGGCACCATCAACTGCAACATCCTGACCGCCCAACTGCAAGGCAGTGGCAGCGGCACCCTGGCTTGGAGCGGTCCCGGTGGGTTCACCAGCACCGACGCCGCCCCTGTGGTGAACGTGGCCGGCACCTACACGCTGACCGTCACCGGGACCAATGGCTGTGAGACCACGGTGAACGCCGACGTGACCATCGATGGCACCACCGCCAGTGCCGGCGCCGTTGGAGGGGAGATCAGCTGCCTGCAGCCGACAGTCCAGCTCCAGGGAGCCAGCCTCACCCCGAACGTGAGCTTCGCCTGGACCGGCCCCAACGGGTTCACCAGCACCGATCAGAACCCCCTCGTTTCCGCTCCGGGCAGCTATGTGCTGACGGTCACCGGTACCAGCATCCAAACGGAGAATGGTCCGCTGGCCTGCGTGGGAACGGCTGAAGCGATCGTCATCGGGAACACCGATGAGCCGGGCGCGCAAGCCGCCGGTGGTACGATCACCTGCACGAACACCTGCGTCACCCTGCAGGGCACCGGCAACGGCAGCTTCGTGTGGAGCGGTCCGAACAACTTCAGCAGCACCGACCAGAGCCCGACGGTGTGCGCCGCGGGCACCTACACCCTGGTG
>JADLBK010000080.1 GCA_020847755.1 Flavobacteriales bacterium
ATACCTGCACAAGAAGGGCATCATCGCCCGCATCCGCCGAAGCCGTGGGCGCGACATCGATGCCGCCTGCGGCCAGCTGGCCAACAAGAACGAGCCGGCGCTGAAGGAGGGGGAACGGGTGATGAAGAGCACTGTGAGCGGCGAGTAACGAGTGGCGAGTAAATGCAGCATGACCGGGTGATCAAGCTGCAATTACTCGCTGCTCAACATTCGTTACTCGCCACTCACCCTCGCTAGAAGCCCAACCCCACCTTCACGCCCAGGAAGAAGGCCGGCACGATGTCGTTCTTCTCCTCCACCGTGTAGGTCCACTTGTCGGTGACCAGATCCAGGGTTTCGTTGACGATCTGCAGGCTGCGGTTGCGCAACGCCACGCCGCCATACACATCGAAGAGCCAGTTGCTGCTGGCGCTCAGGAGCTGGTAGCCGCTCAGCAACCGGATGTCGTTGTAGATGCGCTCGTCACGGTTCTTCACCGTGCTGAACGAGCCGTCCGGGTTCTTCTCCTTGATGTCCTTGACATACTCGATGTGCGCGAAGCCCAGCTGCGTGTACCAGCCCTGCGGTTCGATGTCGTCCGAGTGGTACCACCGGATGCCCAGGTGGTAGGTGGGCTTGGCGATGATGTTGGTGCCCGCCCCGTAGTCGTCCGCATCGTTGTTGCCCACGCTCAGGTTGAGGTAGTTGCGCCAGGTGAAGCCCACGCCCAGCTCCATGCTGAGGCGGTGCGTCAGGGCCCGCTCGTACAGCAGCGGGATCTCCCCGCGGAAGAAAAGCAGCGGGTTGAGCTTGATGGCGTTCTTGACGCACTTCACCGTGTCCCACTTGGCCGCCACCATGTCGCGGTACAACACCACGCCGGTCTTCTTCTTGCCCGGCTTGCCTTGGGCCCGGACCGGAACGGCCAGCAGCAGGGCGGCGACCACGGCGAGCAGGGGGGCGACGCGGAAAAGGGGGGTGCGCATGCCCCACGAATGTAAGGCGCCGCACCGATCCGCGCGGCCACCGTGCGGTCCATGCGCATCTTTGCCACCCCGCCCCCGGAACATGCCCAGCCTCGAGGAGATCCAGCGCCCGATCGCGGAGGAGATGCGTGTGTTCGAGGGGCGCTTCCGCGAGGCCATGCGCAGCCGCGTGGCCCTGCTGGACCGGGTGATGCACTACATCGTGAAGCGCAAGGGCAAGCAGATGCGGCCCATGTTCACCCTGCTCAGCGCCCGCCAGTTCGGCCCGGTGAACGATGCCGGCTTCGTGGCCGCCAGCCTGATCGAACTGCTGCACACCGCCACGTTGGTGCACGACGACGTGGTGGACGGCAGCCCGCTGCGCCGCGGCTTCTTCAGCATCAACGCGCTGTGGAAGAACAAGATCGCCGTGCTGGTGGGCGACTACCTGCTGAGCCGCGGCCTGCTGCTGGCCGTGGACAAAGGCCAGTTCGAACTGCTGCGCATCGTGAGCCGCGCCGTGCGCGAGATCAGCGAGGGCGAGCTGCTGCAGCTGGAGAAGGCCCGCTCGCTGAACTTCAGCGAGGAGGTCTACTTCGACATCATCCGCCAGAAGACCGCCAGCCTCATCGCCGCCTGCTGCGCCAGCGGAGCCGCGGCCGCTGGCGCCACCCCCGAGGAGGTGGAGCGCATGCGCCGCTTCGGCGAACTGGCCGGCATCGCCTTCCAGATCAAGGACGACCTGTTCGACTACCCCGTGGCCGGCCACGACAGCACCCGCACCGGCAAGCCCACCGGGCTCGACATCAAGGAGCGCAAGCTCACCCTGCCCCTGATCCATGCCCTGCGCCAGGTGAGCCCGGATGACCGGCGCTGGATGGTGCGCGCCGTAAAGGCCCGCCGGCAGGACCCCGCCGCCGTGGACCGCGTGGTGCGCCGTGTGGTAGAGGCCGGCGGTGTGGCCCATGCCCGCCAGTGCATGCTGGAACACCGCGACCAGGCCCTGGCCGTGCTGCACACCTTCGCCGACACCCCCGCACGCCGCTCCCTCGAAGGGCTCGTGCAGCTCACCGTGGACCGCGAGAAATGATCCGCCCCATGTCCCTCCGCTCCTTCGCCGTCCCCGCCATGCTCACCAGCCTCGTGCTCGCCACGGGTTGCGGCGACCCCGCCCCCGCCCCATCCACCCCGGAGGTCACGGCCACCGGCACGATCCCGCGCGACACGCTGAACGGTCCGCAGGTGCAGCAGCTGCCTGACGGCACCGTCCTGCGCGGGGTGCTGCGCGACGGGCACCGCCAGGGCATCTGGCGCAGCTTCACCCCGCAGGGCCGCCTGTTGAGCCAGACGGAGTACCGCGACGGCAGACCCCACGGGCCCGTGGTGGTCTTCCACACCAACGGCTCGGTGCGCTACCTCGGCCAGAACCACCACGGCACCGCCGTGGGCGAATGGCGCTTCCACGACGAGGCGGGGGCCCTGATCAAGACCGTGGTCTACGACAGCACCGGCACGGTGACGGCCGAACGCTGACCCCCGGGCAGACGCACCTTACCTTCGATCCCCGCTGAACGCGCGGGCCGCCCTGTGATCGCCCCCGATGCCATCCAACGCGTCAAGGACGCCGTCCGCGTCGAGGAGGTCGTGGGCGACTTCGTGGCCCTGAAGCGCAAGGGTCCCCGCTACCTGGGCCTGTGCCCCTTCCACAACGAGAAGACGCCGAGCTTCAACGTCAGCCCCGCGCTGGGCATCTTCAAGTGCTTCGGTTGCGGCGAGGCCGGCGATGCCATCACCTTCCTGCAGAAGCACGAGCACCTGAGCTACGTGGAGGCCATCCGCTGGCTGGCCAAGCGGTACGCCATCGACCTGCCCGAGGCCGAGGCCACCCCCGAGCAGCAGCTGGAGCACAGCGAGCGCGAGAGCCTGGCCGCCATCCAGCGCTTCGCCACCGAATGGAGCATGGGCCAGCTGTGGGACACCGACGAGGGGCGCCGCATCGGCCTGGCCTACTTCCGCGAACGCGGCTTCCGCGAGGAGGTGATCCGCACCTTCCAGCTGGGCTATGTGCCCGAGCAGGGCGCCGCCTTCGCCACTGCGGCACGCGACCAGGGCTTCGACCCCGAGCTGGTGGAGAAGGCGGGATGGATCAAGCGCCGCGAGGATGGCACCGCCTGGGACTTCTTCGCCGGCCGCGTCACCTTTCCCGTGCACGGCCTGGGCGGCCAGGTGATCGCGTTCGGCGCCCGCACCCTGCGCAGCGACAAGAAGCTGCCCAAGTACTTCAACAGCCCGGAGAGCGCCCTCTACATCAAGAGCCGCTCGCTCTACGGCATCCACTTCGCCAAGAAGGCCATCGCCGACAGCGGCATCTGCCTGCTCGTGGAGGGCTACACCGATGTGATCAGCCTGCACCAGGCCGGCATCCACAACGTGGTGGCCAGCAGCGGCACCAGCCTCACCGAGGACCAGGTGCGGCTGATCAAGCGTTACGCCCGACAGGTCACCATCCTGTACGACGGCGATCCCGCCGGCATCAAGGCCAGTCTGCGCGGCATCGACCTCATCCTGGCCGAAGGCCTTGGGGTGAAGGTGGTCCTCTTCCCCGACGGGGAGGACCCGGACAGCTTCGCACGCAGCCGGCCCAGCGGCGAGGTGGAGGCCTTCCTGCGCGACAGCGCCAAGGATTTCCTGGCCTTCAAGACCGAGCTGCTGGTGCAGGACACCGGCGGCGACCCCGTGCGCAAGGCCGCCGCCATCCACGACATCGTGGAGAGCATCGCCCGCATCCCCGACCAGGTGCTGCGCCAGCTCTACATCCAGCAGTGCGGCCGGCTGCTGGAGGTGAGCGAGCAGGCGCTGATCAGCGAGCTGAACAAGGTGCTGCGCCGCGCCTACCGCAAGCAGCAGGGTGCTGGTGACGCGCCCGAGGCCGTGGCGCCCGAGCTGCAGCCGCCCCAGCCGCCGCCCGCGCCCATCAAAGGCACCAACGCCCAGGAGCGCGACCTGCTGCGCATGCTGCTCAACTACGGCCACGAGCGCATCCTGGTGCCCTTCCAGAACGAGGATGGAAGCACCAGCGAAGGGGAGACCAGCGTGGCCGAGCTCATGTTCGAGCTGCTGGCCCTGGACGACATCCTGTTCGACGAGCCGCTCTTCAAGGAGATCTACCTGGACTATCGCCATGCGAGCAACCTGGGCCAGGCCGTGGACTCCGCCCGGTATGCCGGTCACGAGCAGCCCGGCTGGCGCGACCTGGCCATCGACCTGCTCACCGAGCGCCACCTGCTGAGCCCCAACTGGAAGGAGCGCCATCGCATCCACACCAACCACGAGCGCGACAAGCTGCTGGACGCGCTCGAGGAGGGCGTCGACATCCTGCGTGAGCGTCGGTTGGACCGCATGCTCGAAGAGCTGGACGAACGCCTGCGCAACGCGACGGAGGCCGGTGAACAGGCCGGCATCATCCGCGAGAAGATGCGGCTCCTCACCGCCAAGGTGGCGCTGGCCCGCAAGACCGGTCGCGTGGTGGTGGGCTGATCAGTGCCCCACCGGCGACTTGTCCAGGTCCGAGGCCGCCGGCGCCCCGTTGCGCTCCACCCGCGTCACGAAGTAGGTCGTCTCGCCCCGCCATGGCAGCCTGGCGTAGCGCTCCACGTAGTACAGGTTCACCCGCTCGCCGCTCAGGCTGGCCTCCTCCAGTTCGCGGTACAGCACCTTGTCGCCCTTCTGCACACTGAAGTTGAACACCTCGTTCAGCGATGCGCCCGAAGGGTCCATGGCCCCGAAGCTCTGCATGTTCAACTGGCCCTCCCAGGTCTTGAAGACCACACCCCGCTTGCTGAGCTTGATCACCATGCCGCTGCGACTGCCCTCGCTGTACACCGCGAAGTAGATGAACAGCAGCCAAGCCAGCAGCACGGCCAGGGCCAGCAACAGCAGCCGGACGGTGAAGCGCCCCACCTTCTGCCCGAAGGTGCGCGGCGCGGGTGCGACGGAGGTGGTCATGGGCGAAAGGTAGCGGTGGACACGTCGGGGAGGGACCCGTGCTCCCGAAGGCGCGATCAGCGGTCCGGCAGGCTCATCCGATCACCGCCCTACCTTTCCCCCCGTGGGACACGCACACGCCGGCCACGCCCATCCTGACCAAGTGCATCCGCACGGTCACGTGCATGCCGATGGCGCGCGGGCGTTGCGCACGGCCTTCCTCATCAACCTGGCCTTCACCCTGGTGGAGCTCGCCGGCGGCTGGTGGACGCACAGCATGGCGGTGCTCACCGACGCGTTGCACGACGCGGGCGACTGCCTGGTGCTGGGCACCGCATGGTGGCTGCAGCGCGTGGCGCTCAGGGGCCGCGACGCGCACTACAGCTACGGCTACGGCCGATACAGCATGCTGGGCGGCTGGCTCACCAGCCTGGTGCTGATCGCCGGGGCCGTGGGCATGCTGGTGGTGAGCGTGCCCAAGGTGATGCACGCCGAGACACCGGATACGGCGGGCATGTTCGGCATCGCCCTCTTCGGCCTGGCCATGAACGGCCTGGCGGCCTGGCGCCTGCACCGCGGGGCCACCCTCAATGAGCGCGGCGCCTACCTGCACCTGTTGGAGGACGTGCTGGGCTGGGCCGCGGTGCTGGTGGGCGCCGTGGTGATCCACTACACGGGATGGGCCGTGGTGGACCCGCTGCTGAGCGTGGGCATCAGCCTCTACATCCTGGTGAACGCCGTGGGCACCCTGCGGCGTGGCACCGCCATCCTGATGCAGCACGTGCCCGAGGGCATCGACCTGGCCGCCGTGCGCAACCACCTGCTGGCGATCCCGCATGTGCGCGACCTGCACGACCAGCATACCTGGAGCCTGGACGGCAGCTTCTTGGTGCACACCGTGCACCTGGTGGTGTCCGGCGTGGAGCATCAGGAGGCCCTGGCCATCAAGGTCCGTGCCCGTGAGGTGCTGCGCGAACAGGGCATCCACCACGCCACCATCGAACTGGAATGGGAGGATGAGGAGTGCGGCACCAAGTGCAC
The DNA here is from genome assembly GCA_020847755.1 of Flavobacteriales bacterium. GTDB lineage: Bacteria > Bacteroidota > Bacteroidia > Flavobacteriales_F > PHOS-HE28 > PHOS-HE28. The sequence continues at coordinate 5,970 of JADLBK010000080.1, forward strand.
CTGACCACGATGCGCCGCGCCGTCTTCCGCCTGCTGGCCCGCCTGAACAGGGCCCTGCTGCCCAAGCTCTGGGACAAGGACCTCACGCGCCTGGGCCGTGCGCAGAAGCTGCTGGTGGCCTGGCGTTACTGGGTGACGCGCAACGCCCTGTGAAGCGCGCGGGGCGGCGCATCGCGTGATGCGCCGCCCCGCGACGGAACAGTTCAGTCCGATCTACTCCACCACCAGGGTGCGTGACACGCTGCCGCGGTCGGTGGTGAGGCGCAACAAGTAGGCCCCGGCATCCAGTCCGGTGAGGTCCAGCTCGTGGCGCAGGTCGGTACGGCCGTTGCCCGACAGCCGCGCGCGGCGCGCCAAGCGGCCGTCCGTGCCCAGCAGCTCCAGCTGCACGGCGCCCAGGCCGGCCGTGAAGGCCACCTCGATGGTCGCCCGGTCATGCGCCGGATTGGGCATCACCGTGAAGCGCGTCACCCCGGCGGCGTTCTCCTGCACGCTGATGTCGCACGGTGCCGGCTGCAGCGTCACCGGTACGCTCGTGGTGTCGTTCGGGCAGAACGTGTTGATGGCCACATAGCGGAACGTGAAGCTTCCCGGGCCGTAGATGGACGGGTTGATGACCACGTTGTAGGGGCCCAGGGGGAAGCCCTGCGGATCGAGCCATACCCCCGTCTGCAGCGGGTTGCCCGTGAGCCCGATGCTGAGCGTCATGCTGGTGTCCGTGGCACAGGCCGTGATGGGCACGGCGGTGCCGGCGTTGGGCAGGTTGGCCTCCGTCACCGTCACCGTGGCCGAAGGATCGCCACAGTTGCCGATGCCCGGCACCGTGTACACATAAGCGCCGGGCGTCATCGTGGCGGGATCGTACTGCCCGTTCACCACCGGGCTGGGGCCGCTCCAGGTGCCTCCGGTCTGCGGGGTGCCCTGCAGGTTGGCGAACAGGTCGATCGGCGTGCCGTTCACGCACACGGTCACGGCGCCATCGTCACCGGGATCGCCATTGGGCGCGTACTCGATGTACACGCTGCTCTGCACGGTACTGCACGGGGCCAGGGCCTCGATGGTGTACAGGTAGAACCCGCCCGGGTCCGTGCCGGGGTTGAAGTTGCCATTGTGAGGCTGGTTCAGCGGGTTGGTCCACACGCCCCCGGGATCGGGCGAACCGCCCAGCTCGTTGATGAGCAGGAAGTTCGGATCGGTGTCGCACACCCCGAAGACCGAAGCATCCGTACCCGCGTCCGGGTTCACCCCCGGCTGCACGGTGCGCTGGAGGCTTTCGGTGTCCACGATGTTGCCGTTCAGCTCCAGCGACACCTGGATGGTGTATACCCCCGCCGGATAAGGACCCAGCGGCGGCAGCGGCTGGTTGAACGAGCCCGTGCCCCCACCCGTGCCCGAGGCGTTCATCACGAGGGTGATCGTGTTGCCCGTCTGGCCCGGCGTGAAGCCCGTCACCTGGGCGTTGCCCGGGATCGTGCCGATCACCGTCACGTTCATGAACGTGCATTCGGTGAGCGGATTGGGCGTGATCTGCACGTTGGTGATGGTCCCCTGGCCCATGGCGCTCAGCGAGAGGCCGGTCAGGAGGAATAGGGTCGAATGGCGCATGGGTGCGGTTCGGGTTGAAGTGCCGCCAAGGTAAGCAGACCGCAGTGGCCCGCACACACCGCCCCACCCGCCAAGCCTTCCCACCTTTGGCACCATGTCCGCCCGTCGCGCCCCCGTTCTGCTGGCCGTGCTGGCCGCGGCCGGCGTACGCGGCCAAGCCGTGCGCATCAACGAACTGCGGCCCATGACGCATCCGGCGGATACCGGTTGGGTCGAGCTCTTCAACGCGGATGCCCGGCCAGTGGACCTCGTCGGTCTGCAGCTCGTCAGAGGCAGCTACCGGATCACCCTGCCCGCACAGCCGCCCCTGCCGCCCGGCGAACGGCGCGTGGTGAAGGTGCTCTCCACCAAGACATCCCGCTGGGGCGACCCGCAGGTGCTGCACCTTCCTGCCGCGGGCGGCGATCTGTTGCTCTTCGGTGCGGACGGAGGGCGCCTCCTGGATGCCTTCAGTTGGCGCCAGGTGCCACCGAACGTCTCCATCGGCCGCCTGACGGACGGGGCCGGTACGTGGAGCTACCTGCCCTTGCCCAGCCCCGGCGCGCCGAACCGCGCCGATCATCGCATCCAGGGACGCGCACCGGCCCCTGCGGTGGAGCACACCGCTGAAGGGCTCCGGTTCAGCGCCTGCGCAGGATGCGCGGTGGCGTACACCACGGACGGCAGCCCGCCCACCCCTGCGCATGGCACCCATGCCGACGGGGCGGTGATGCTCGATGAAGGACGGACCCTCCGCGCCGTGGCCTGGCGGCCCGACCTGCTGCCCAGTGCCGAAACGTGGGTGCGTGGTGAGGTCAGCCCACAGGGAGCGGCCCTCTGCATCGACCCCGCCGAGCTCCACGACCCCGAGCGGGGCCTGCTGAGCACGGGCGACCGCGCCAACCACACCCGAACGGGAGAGGCGTGGGTGCGGCCCGCCCACGTGGCCCTGCCTGGTCTGGCGGACACCGCCACGGTGGCCGTGCGCCTGCGGCTCTCCGGCTCCGGATCGCGCAGCCTGCCCAAGCGCTCCTTCAACCTGAGCTCCGCGGACGGCACGCCCCGGCTGCACCTGCCGGGCGGCGGCACCTGGCGCAACGTGGTGCTCCGTGCCGACGCCACGCCCCACGCGCTGCTGCGCAACCTCTTCGCCGAGGTGGCCGTGCACCGCGCCGGCGACCGGCTCGAGGTGCAGCCCGGCATCCCGGTGCCCCTCACCCTCAACGGCGCGCCGCAGGGCGCCTACCGCCTGATGCCGGCCAAGAACGAGGACTTCCTGCTCACCCGCACGGAGGCCGAGCACCTGGACATCGTGGAGGGGCCCGAAGGGCGCGTGGTGAAGGGCGACCGCACCGCGTACGACCGCGCCCTCGACCGGCTCGCCCGGCATGCGCCGTTGGACAGTCTGCAGGAGCTGATGGACGTGGAGAGCCTGATCGAACTGGCCTGCTTCGACCTGTGGACCGGGCGGGCCGACCACGACCTGAACATGCGCTGCTGGCGCCCCGCGCAGCCCGGCGGCCGCTGGCGCTGGGTGCTCTATGACATGGACCTGTGGGCCCCGCCGGAGGATCCGAGCGTGGAGCGCATCGCGGAGGCCCCGCTGCCCGCGGCGCCCTATCTGTCCGTGCTGCTCGAACATCCGCAGCTGCGACCGCTGCTGCTGGCCCGGCTGGCCACCCTGGCCGCCACCGTCTTCGAACCCGGCGCCGCCTCGGCGCTGGCCGACAGCCTCTACGCGGCCCACGCCGACCTGATGCGCGCCGACCACGCCCTGTGGCAGCACCGCATGGCCACGCCCGCTCCGGAGGAGTGCCACGCCGACCTGCGGGCCCACGCCCAGCAGCGTGCGCGCCACCTGATGCGCGACCTGGCACGCCGCACCGGGTCCGACCTGCGACCGTTGACGGTGCACGCGCCAGACCCGCGGGAAGGCCGGCTGATGATGGACGGCATCGCGCTCGCTCCGGGCACGCACGGCATCATGGCGTTCGCCGGGGCACCCCTGCGCGTGCAGGCCCTGCCCGCACCCGGCCTTCGGCTGGTGGGCTGGAAAGGCCGCACGGACACGAGCACGGAACTGTGGGTGGACCCTTCGGAAAACGGACCGGTGCGGCCGCTCTTCGCTCCGGCGGGCTCAGGCGGTCACGGCCTGCAATAGCCCTTTGAAGAGCGCCACCCCGTCGGTATTGCCCAGGATGGCCGCGGCTGCGCGTTCCGGGTGCGGCATCATGCCGAACACGTTGCGGCCCGTGTTGCACACCCCCGCGATGTGGTCCAGGCTGCCGTTGGGGTTGGCCTCATCGGTGATGCGGCCTTCCGCGTCGCAGTAGCGGAACAGCACCTGGTCCTCCTCCTTCAGCCGCTTGAGGCCGGCCGCGTCGATGTGGTAGCGGCCCTCGCCGTGGGCGATGGGGACGGTGAGGGCCTTGCGCGTGATGGCCGCCGTGAGGGGCGTGCGCTTGGTGGCGGGCGTGATGTGCACGTTGCGGCAGATGAAGCGCTGACCGCTGTTGTGCAGCAGCGCACCGGGCAGCAGGCCCGCCTCGCAAAGCACCTGGAACCCATTGCACACCCCCAGCACCAGGCCGCCCTTCCTCGCATGCGCCGCCACTTCCTGCATGATGGGCGAGAAGCGCGCGATGGCCCCGCTGCGCAGGTAGTCGCCGTAGCTGAAGCCGCCGGGCAGCACCACCAGGTCGCAGCCGCGCAGGTCGTGGTCCTTGTGCCAGAGCCGCTCCACCGGACCTCCGCCCTGGTCCTCCAGCACCTGGATCATGTCCTCATCGCAGTTGGAGCCGGGGAAGATGACGACGCCGCACTTCATGGTGGATGGTGCTGCGCCTGTGCGCAGGGGCCTCAAAGGTATTCAGCCCCACCATGGGCCGGCCACGGCGGCCAGCAGCAGAGCGGCCACCGTCAGCTCAGCAAGCCAGAGGCGGCGTGTGGCCGCCAAGGGGTAACTGAGCACCACCGCCAACGGGCAGGCCACGAGCACGGCGGGCAGCGGGTGGCCCAGCACGGCGGCGAACCCCAGCAGCAGCAGGCAGGCGAAGGCGAAGGCCAGGAAGGAGGCGCGGGCGTTCTTCTCGCGCATGATGCTGCGCTGGTACAACCCGGCCAGGACGGGGATGGCCACCAGGAGGAGCACGGCCACCAACGCCGGCGCAGCACGGTCGCGCAGCCAATGCGCGGACCGGGGCTCGGGCGTGCGCAGGGCCAGGGTGCCCATCGGCGCCCATCCACCGGCCTGCGAGAGCGCCACCACCGCCCAGGCCAGCATCAGCACCACCACCGTGCCCAGCAGGGGCACCACGTAATCGCGCCAGCCGTAGGGGCGCATCACGGCCGCCGAAGCCCACAGCACGACCACGAGGAACGCGTACGGGAAGTACAGCAGCGCGGCGACACCGATCAGGCAGCCCGCGTCGAACAAGGGGCCCAGGGCGCGGGTGCGACCCTGCGTGCCCCAGGTGATCCGCAAGGCCTGGAGGGCGGCCGGCATGCCCAGCAACGCCGGATCGGGCGCCATGCGCAGTGGCCCCATGGCCAGCAACAGCGGAAAGAGGAGCGCCGGCAGGTGATGGTGCCGTTCGAACAGTTCGCGGTCGTTCGCCAGGCGGTCCAGCTGCAGGCCCAGCGCCAGGGTGGCCAGTACGCCGGTCAGCGGCGCTGTCCACGGCCACAGCGCGAAGGCCAGGGCGAAGGGCCGGTAGCCCGGCATGTGAGGCCCTGGCGGAACCGGTGCGCCATGCACGAACAGGCCCGACCATACGGCCGGGGCCAGCACCAGCAGCCCCAACAGGAGCGCCGGCTGGTAGGTGCGGTAGGCGCGGACGAGCATGCGGATGGAGCGGGATCCTATCTTTGGCGGGCCTTAAGCACGCGCACCATGCAACAGATCTGGTTCGGCATCGGTCACTTCATGCAGAAGACCTTCGACTGGTTCCTGACGCCGTTCGGCTGGCTGCCGCCGGTGCTTTTCTCCTGCGTGCTGGGCTTCGGCGCCATCTACTGGATGCGTCTGCAGGGCCGGTACAACCGGAAGGCGAAGGAACAGGGCGGCATGCTCTGATCGCTCCCCATCAGGCCTGCACCACACCGCTCTTCGTCGGCTGGCGCACCAGGTCGTGCCCGATGTCCGTGCGCAGTTGCCGCCCTTGGAAGGTGACGCCCGCCGCCTGCGTGTAGGTGTTCAGGATCGCGTGCTCCAGGTCCTTGCCCATGGCGGTGACCACCAGCACGCGCCCCCCGGCGGAGACCAGGCCCTGAGGGCCCTCGGCCGTGCCGGCGTGGAACACCAGTGCATCGCGCACCTCCTGCAGCCCGTGGATGGCGCGCCCCTTGGCCACCTCCCCGGGATAGCCCTCGCTGGCCAGCACCACGCTCACGCAGGTGCGGTCGTCCACGTCCACGTGGCGCTCGCTGAGGGTGCCGGTGGCGATGCCTTCGAAGAGGTCCATCAGGTCGCTGCGCAGGCGCGGCAGGATGGCCTCGGCCTCCGGGTCGCCCAGGCGCACGTTGTACTCGATCACGTAGGGCTCGCCGCCCACGTTCATCAGCCCCATGAACAGGAAGCCCTGGTAGGCGATGCCCTCCTGCTGCAGGCCGCGGATGGTGGGCGCGGCGATGCGGTCGTGCACCTTCTGCATGAAGTCCTTGTCGGCGAAGGGCACGGGGCTCACGGCGCCCATGCCGCCCGTGTTGGGGCCGGTGTCACCGTCGCCGATGCGCTTGTAGTCCTTGGCCGCGGGCAGCATCTTGAACGAGCGCCCGTCGGTGATCAGGAAGGCGCTGACCTCGATGCCCGCCAGGTGGTCCTCGATCACCACGCGCTCGCCGGCGGTGCCGAAACGGCCCTTCTCCAGCATGTCGCGCAGCACCTTCTCGGCCTCCCTGCGGTCGCTGGTGATCACCACGCCCTTGCCGGCGGCCAGGCCGTCGGCCTTCAGCACGTACGGCGGCTTCACACGTTCCAGGTGCGCGATGGCCTCCTTCAGTTCGCCCTGGCGGAAGGTGCGGTGCGCCGCCGTGGGGATGTTGTGGCGGAACATGAACTCCTTGGCGAAGTCCTTGCTGCCCTCCAGGCGCGCGGCCGCGGCCCGCGGGCCGATCACCGTGATGTCCGCCAGCTTCGGGTCATCGGCGATGCGGTCGTGCAGACCGTCCACCAGCGGGCCCTCGGGGCCCACCACCACGATGCGGATCCGGTTGTCCAGCAGGAAGCGGCGCAGCGCCTTGCCGTCGTGCAGGTCCAGGTCCACCAGGCGCCCGTGGCGGGCCATGCCCGGGTTGCCCGGGGCGATGTACAGGGCGTCGAGCAGGGTGCTCTGGGCCAGTTTCCAGGCCAGGGCGTGCTCGCGGCCCCCGCTTCCGATCAGCAGCACGTTCATGTCCGCTTCCCCTTTCGCACAAAGGAACGAAGCTTCGCCGCTGCGGACAGGCGCCTCTTATCAACAGCGCGGCCGCCCCGGTGGAGCGGCCGCACGGGCGTTGTTCACAGATCGGTTCAGTGCGTGTGCTCCACGCGCTTGATGCTGCACCCGATGTTGCGCGTCACCGCCGGATCGATGGGCTTGCCCTCGGCCAGGTTGGTGATGGCGTTGCGCACGAAGGGCTGCTTCACGTCGGCGGCCTTCTCCACCCGGTCGTCCACCGCGCCCTTGTACACCAGCTTCAGGTCCTTGTCGAACAGGAAGACGTGCGGGGTGGTGCGCGCCGCGAAGGCATCGGCCACCTGGTGGTCCTTGTCCAGCAGGTAGTAATGGTTGTAGCCCTTCTCGGTGTAGCGCTTCTTCATGTCGTCGAAGCTGTCGCCCATGGCGCGCTTGGCCTCGTTGCTGTTCACCAGCGCCATGCCCACCCCGTGCTTGCGGGCGAAGACGCCCAGCTCGGGGTAGCGGCCCTCCCAACCCTCGCTGCCGTCGGTGCCCACCACGAAGGGGCAGGTGTTGCAGGTGAAGATCACCAGCAGGCCGTTCTTGCCGGCCAGTTCCTTGAGGCTCTTCTCCTGGCCGCTCACGTCCATCATGCGGTGGTCGGGCAGCGGCAGGGCATCGCCCAGGTTGAGGTCCTTGAGTTCGCCGTGGGGGGCCATGCCCAGCAGGGCCAAGGCGGAAAGCGCGATCGCGGTCTTCATCGTCAGGGGGTGTTGTCGGATAGGACGCACGAAGGTAGCGCGGCGTCCGCTGGAAGGAACGGCGGAGGTGGCCGGTTGTTCGCGCGCCGGCCGATCGACCTGACACGATGGGGCACGGGGGCGAACGACGGCTCGCGGCCCATGGCGGTGCAGGCGTGGGGCACGCCCGAGTGGGCGGGGTTGTACAACGGCAACATCGCCGGCACGGTGCACAGCCTGCAGCCCTTCGGGGTGGGGGGCTGGCAGGGCACGGCGGGCGAAGTGGGCCAGGCGCTGGCGGGGCTGTACCGCTACGACCAGCTGAACCGGCTGCGCGAGATGCGCACGCGGGCGGGGCTGACGGCCGGCAACGACTGGACGGAGGTGCCCGCGCCCACCGGGGCGGACCTGGACACCTACCGCAGCAGCTACACCTACGACGCCAACGGCAACATCCTCTCGGCCGACCGCTGGGACCAGAGCGGGGCGCCGTACGATGCGCTGGCCTACGGCTACAAGCAAGGCGCGAACGGCGAGCGGCTGCGCAACCGCCTGTACCAGGTGGACGACCTGGCCGACCAGCCCAACGCCCTGGTGAACGCCGGTCCCGGGGAGGACGCTGAGGATATCGGCTACACCGGGCCCACGGGCTTCGACCCGCAGGACCCCAACATCGAAACGGCCTACAACTACCACTACGACGAGCTGGGCAACCTGGTGCACGATGCGGCGGCGCACATCGACGCCATCGACTGGACGGTGGCCGGCAAGGTGAAGCGGGTGGACCACGCCACGGTGTAAGCACCCCCTGAAACAGGTGCAGGTGAACGTAGCAACACCTGCTCCTGATCAGGATGATGAAAAGCAGGTTCAGCGGGCCAACTTCTGCAGCAATTGGCGAGGCGTCAATACGGGCAGTCGATCCTGCTTTTTCATATCGGCGTCGTGCGACACGATGGCATCGATGTGTCCGGACGCCAGGGCCGAGTGGAACTGGATGGCGTCCTCCAGGTCATTCCATCCGCTGGCGAGCGCATGGAGCATCTCCTGCGTCTCCAAGCGGCTCAATTCCACCGTCCGTAGCATGCGCTGCAGGTACGTCGCGATGCGCTCTGGTGGCATCACCTTGCGCAGCACATAGATCGCATTCACGATGGATATCGCCGAAATGCACGCACGTATCCTGCCACGCTGAATGGCGCGCATCACCTCGGTGCTCGCCACGTGCTGAGGTCGCTCGGCATCGAACAGGTCGATGAGAACGTTCGTGTCCAGGAACACACGCAGCATTGCGCTCATCGGCCCATGATCTTGGCCAGACGCGGATCCCGTGCGAGATCGGCCTTACTGACCTTCCCCGTGATCGCCCCTTTCAGGCCGTCCACCCAGTCCATGTCGACATCGGGTTCGCTAAGGGCCCGGTCGGTCAGGTCCTCCACCAAAGCGGCCACGGTCATCCGCCGGCGGCGGCTCAACGCACGCAGCTTGGCCACGCGCTTCGCATCCATGGTGAGCGTCAGTCTGACCTTCATTCCGCTAAGTTAAGACCTGCCCTTTGGCGGGAGTCGCCCCCCTCTGGCGCGGGAGTTAGGCGTGGGCGGTTTGTGCGCGAGGGGCCGTCCTCCCGTGCCTTCGGCACTGTGCCCTATCGAAGACCTGCTCCACGACGAGCGCGAGCAGATCGATGCCATCCAGTGGACGGTGGCCGGCAAGGTGAAGGCCGTGACGCCTTAACTTTACGGGAAGAACCACGAGGCCATGCGCACCACGGACCTGCAGAGCGAGATCGTGCAGTTGATCAAGGATGAAAGGGACACGAGCATCCTGGAGGCGATCCGCACGTTGCTCTACCGGGTACGGCAAGGGCAGGTGGACGACGACCTCACCGCAGAGGACATTGCCGAACTGGACCGCCACCGAGCCGAATATCTGCGCGGTGAAGGGACCTCCTACACCGCCGAAGTATCCTTGCAACGCCTGCGGTCCGGCAAGCGATGACCAAGCGTTACGAGGTGATCGTGCGCCACCAGGCGCAACGCGAGGTGGAGGAGATCTACGACCATCAGCACGGGATCGATCCGGCGAGGGCAGAGCGCTTCTACGCGGCGTGGCAAGTGCATGGAACAATTGGGCGACAACCCCTCGCATGCAAAGCGGAAAGGACCGTACGGCCATGCGATGCTGCCCAAGCTGCCGTTCCGCGTGGTGTTCGAGGTGCAGGACGAGAAGGTGATCGTGTACCAGGTGCGCCACACCAGCCGCAAGCCCAGTAAGAAGTTCGGACCGTAGCTCGGCGGTACAGGCCCGGGATCGCCCGATGGGTGCGCATGTCCGGTGCGGGCAGGGTCCGTCCTCCCGTGCCTTCGGCACTGTGCCTGGATCGGACCCGATCCACGGCGAGCGTGCCGGTGATACCTTGGGCATGTCCCCCATGGCCGCCCCCACCGATCCCCGCACCGTGTACGGGCTGGCCCAGCTGGCGCGCGCCGTGCAGCGGCAGATCGAAGCGGCCGCCGGGGGCCGCACCTATTGGGTGCGCGCCGAGCTGGCCGGCCTGAAGGTGAACCGCCACGCCTACCTGGAGCTGGTGGAGCACCGCGGCGGGGCACGCGTGGCCGTGATGCGCGGCGTGATCTGGCAGGACACCCTGGCCCGCATCCGCACCGGCCTGGGCGCCGAGGCCGACGCCATCCTGAAGGAGGGCGTGGAGATCCTCTTCGAGGCCCGCACCACCTACCACCTGGTCTTCGGCCTGAGCCTGGTGATCGAGGCCGTGGACCCGGCCTTCAACCTGGGCGCCCTGGAGCGCCGCAAGCAGGCCACCCTGGCCACCCTGCAGCACGAGGGCCTGCTGGACCTCAACCGCACCCTGCCCGTGCCGCGCGTGATGCAGCGCATCGCGCTGGTGACCTCGGTGGGCTCGGCGGCCCACGCCGATTTCACCCGCCACCTGGCCGACAACGAGCACGGCTTCCGCTTCCACGTGCAGGTGTTCCACACCGCCGTGCAGGGCGACAACGCCGCCTACGAGCTGGGCCGTGCCGTGGCCCGCATCGACCCCGCGCGCTTCGATGCGGTGGTGCTGGTGCGCGGGGGCGGCAGCAAGCTCGACCTGGAGGCCTACAACGACCTGGCGCTGGCGAGGGCGGTGGCGCGCCTGCCCCTGCCGGTGCTCACCGGCATCGGCCACGACGTGGACATCACCGTCATCGACCGCCTGGCCAACCGCCCCTTCAAGACCCCCACCGACGTGGCCGACCACCTGGTGGACCACGCGCACGGCTTCGCGCAGGCGCTGCTGGACCGCATGACGGCCCTGCGGCACCAGGTGTTCGCGGCCTTCGCCGACCACCGCACGGCCCTGCACGCGCGGCAGGGGAGGCTGGCCCATGCGGCCGCAGCGCGCGTGGGCACCGAACGGCGCCGGATGGACGGTGCCGCCCGGGAGCTGGCCACCGCGCCGCTGCGCCGCCTGCGGCAGGTGGAGCGCGCCCGGCTGGCCGAGGCCGGCGCCCTGGTGGCCCGCTCCGCCCAGCAGGGCCTGCACCTGATGGCCACCCACCTGCGCGGGCTGGAGGACGCCATCGGGCTGCTGCGCCCCGAGGGGCTGCTGCAGCGGGGCTTCAGCATCACCCGCCTGCACGGCGCCGCAGTGAACGATGCGGCGGCCCTGCGCCCCGGCGACGAGGTGGTGACGACCTTTGCGCACGGGACCACCCGGAGCACCATCACCGCCGTGGAGCACGATGGCTGACGAACGCCTCACCTACGACACCGCCTACGCCGAGCTGGAAGCCATCATGCGCGACCTGCAGGAGGACCGCATCGGGGTGGACGAGCTCACCGCCAAGGTGAAGCGCGCCGTGGAACTGGTGGCCTTCTGCAACGCCCTGCTGCGGTCCACCGAGGAGGAGGTGGAGCGCATCGTGCAGCAGCTGGGCCAAGGCTGACGGGCCTTCTACCTTCGCCGCATGTCCGTCGCGTTCACGCCCCGGGAAGAGGACACCGAACTGGCCACGGTCCGATGCACGGCCGTCGACCGGGTGGAGGTGCATTTCAAGCCCGGACACACGTTCACGGTGGCCGGTATTCAGGAGATGATGCAGGCGCGCCAACGGCTCGGAGAGGCCAGCGGCCCGCACAAGGCGCTCATCCTGCTGCCCGATCATGTGGATTTCGACATGGACATGATCAGCACCGACCACTACCGGCAGGTGCCGCAGCCACACACGCTGGCGGTGGCCTGGGTGGCGCGGAACGAGCGCAACGCCACGTTCACCCGGATGTACCTGGCCTACTTCCCGCCACCCTTTCCATCGGAGGTGTTCCTGACGGAGGACGAGGGACGGGCCTGGCTGGGCTGGTGATCGAAGGCGTGCCACCCACACCCGGCTGTTGATCGTCCCCGGGCCGCACCCCTGCGAGCGGGGCGCGGCGCGCTGGACCTTCGCCGCGCTTTCCATGACCGACCGCTCCACCGTTCTGCTCCTCGACCGCCTGAAGGCCCTGGGCGCCCGCAAGACCCGTTTCGCCTACGATGTGCGGGGCCACAGCTACGTCACCACCGGCGTGGTGGCGCCCTACGCCCCGGAGAGCGGCCGCGAGGAGGGCACCGACCTGGGCGCCGTGCTGCGCCACGCGCTGGAGCACGACGGGGTGGTGAGCGGCGTGCGCGGTGCCGACGGGCGGGTGCGGTTCACCAGCTGCCGCCTGTTCACCGACGTGCACAACGCGGTGGTGTTCGCACGGGCGCAACGGCAACCGGCCGTGTACAACTGGAACCGCGAGGAGGAGGTGGGGGTGGAGGGGGTGGTGGTCCCCCTGCCCTGATCCACCCCGCGCACCCCGCTGTTCGCACGATGACGCTCCGCTCCCGCACGAGATCAGGGGCCGTTCGTCCCGATCCGCCTATGTTGCTGGACCATCTCCGCTCCATGCGCCTGTCCGTCCCCGCCCTGGTCCTCCTGCTCGCCGCCTGTGGCGCTCCTCCGTCCGCCGACACGACCGCACCGCCCGACCGTGGCCCGCTGGGGCGCGACAACATGGCCTACCGCTGGGGCAGTGTGGCGCTGGAGGGCACCGCCAACGACACGGAGCACAACAAGCCCCGCCCGCCGGTGAGCAGCCGCATGCTGGCCCTGACGATGATCGCACAGTTCGATGCCTGGAGCCGCTACGACAGCGTGGCCGAGCCGGTGCACCTGAAGGCCGACCGGCGCCCACCGGCCGAGCGCACCGTGGCCAACAAGGAGAAGGCCATCAGCTATGCGATGTGCCGCGCGCTGTGCGTGGTGTACCCGGCGGACAGTGCGCTCTTCCAGGGCCGGCTGAAGGAGTTCGGCTTCGATCCCGACGACCGCAGCCTGGACCCCGCCACCCCGCAGGGCATCGGCAACCTGGCGGCGCGCGCGGTGATCGAGGCCCGCAAGGACGACGGCAGCAACATGTTCGGCACGGACCCCCGCGCGGACACCCTCTACGGCGACTACACGCACTACACGCCGGTGAACCCGCCGGACAAGATGAACGACATCGACCGCTGGCAGCCCAAGTACTTCACGCTGGAAGGAAAGCGCTGGGCGCCGGGTTGCCTGTCGCCCCACTGGGGCCATGTCCGCCCCTTCGCGCTGGACAGCGCCAGCCAGTTCCGCCCGCCACCGCCGCCGGTGATGGGCGACAGCGTGCTGGAGGCCCAGGTGCGCGAGTTGGTGGCCCTGCAGGCCGCCCTCACCAACGAGCAGAAGGCGCTGGTGGAGTTCATGCGCGACGGGCCCCGCAGCGTGCAGCAGGCGGGCCACTGGCTCATCTTCGCCCGCGACGTCAGCGTGCGCGACCAGCACGACCTGGACCAGGACGTGCAGATGTACTTCATCGTCACCGCGGCGGCCATGGACGGCTTCATCGCCTGCTGGGACGCCAAGATGTTCTACGACAACAGCCGGCCCTACCAGCAGGTGCATGCCCTGATGGGCGATGAGGACATCGTGGGCTGGGGCGGCCCGCACAAGGGCATGGTGAAGATGAAGGGCCGCGACTGGCGACCCTATTCGCCGGACTACTTCCTGTGCCCGCCCTTCCCGGCCTATCCCAGCGGCCACAGCACGGTGAGCGGGGGCTGCAGCAGGGCGCTGGAGCTGTTCACCGGCAGCGACCGGTACGGGGTGCAGGTGCGGCTGCTGCCGGGCTGGCTCACCGAGCCGGGCATCACGCAGGACAGCATCACGCTGGACTTCCCCACCTTCAGCAACACGGCCGAGCAGGCGGGCTTCAGCCGGGTGCTGGGCGGCTACCACATCCAGTTCGACAACGTGGAGGGGCTGGCGCTGGGGCGTCGGGTGGCGGAGGTCACCTTCGCCAAGTGCAAGGCCCACATCGAGGGGCGCGCCAAGCCGGAGGCCTGACCGACCGCGCGCTCAGTCGAGCCAGGCGAGGTACTTGTCCTCCAGGGCGCGCATGGCGGCCTTCTGCGCCTTGGTGCGGTCGGTGTGGCCCAGCAGGTGCAGCAGGCCGTGCACCATCACGCGGTGCAGCTCGTGCCGGAGGCTGACGCCGTACTCGGCGGCGTTCTCGCGGATGCGGTCGATGCTCAGCAGCACATCGCCGTTGGCGCCGTTGCTGCTCTCCACCGGGAAGGTGATGACGTCGGTGTGGTCGTCGTGCCGCAGGTAGGTGCGGTTGTAGGCCAGCAGGGCCTTGGCGCCCATGGCCACATAGCACACGCGGTCGATGCGGCTGCCGTGGTCGGCGGCCACGCGCTGCAGCCAGCGGCGCAGGCGCGCACGGTCGCGGAAAGGGTTTGGGACGTCCTGGACGAGGAAGGTGACCGGGTGGGCCATCACTCCTTCACGGCGGCGGTGCTGAAGGCCATGGCCACGGTGGCGCCGTTGTCGCTGAAGGCGATGTCGTCGGCCAGGGCGCGCATGAGGAACACCCCGCGCCCGTGGGGCTTCTCGATGTTCTCCGGGTCGGTGGGGTCGGGCAGGTGGTCGTGGTCGAAGCCCGCGCCCTGGTCCTTCACCACGAAGACCACGCGGTCGCCGTCCACGTGGTAGCCCACGGTGACCTGCTTGGAGGCGTCCTGCCGGTTGCCGTGGTGGATGGCGTTGTTCACCGCCTCGGTGAGGGCGATGAGGATGTTGCCATAATGCGACTCGTGCACCTGGAGCCGGCCGCACACATCATCGATCATCTTCTCCACCAGGGCGATGTTCTCCGCCCGGCTGGGGAAGTCGATCCGCTCGGTGAACTGGACGTCCTCGGTCAGCGCCGTCATCGCTTGGTTCAGGGTGTGTCAAAAGTACCGAAATAGTCGTTCACCCGGTCGCGGTAGTACGGCTTGAGGCCGGCGGGCACGGTGCGCAACAGCTCGGCCTCGCGGGCCTTGCGCTGCTGGTAGTCGAAGAAGCGCGCGGGGTCCTCGGCGGGCCGGTCGCGGCCTTCGTTGCTGGTGCGCTTCTGGTCGAGCTCGCGTTCGCGCTCGGCCTTCTCGGCCTCCAGCAGGCGGGTCATGATGTCCTGCTGGCGGCGCAGGGTCTCGGGGGTGATGTTCTTGTTGACGATGTCCTTCTCCTGGCGCTCCATCTGCTCGGCCAGCTTGTTGAGGCCGTTGCCGGCGCCGCTGCCGTCCTTGTTGAGCTCCTGGGCCATGCGCTGCATCTCCTTGCGGATGGCGGCCTGCTGGGCGGCGAGCTGGGCCAGTTGCTGGCTCATGCCCATGCCCGGGGTCTTGCCGCCGGGGTTCTGCTGCCCGGGCTTCTCGCCCTTCTTCCGGCCCTCCTCCATGGCCTTGCGCATGGCGTCGAGCTGTTTCTGCATCGCCTCCTGCTGGGCCTTCATCTTGGCCATGCTGGGCTTCTTGCCCTGGCCGCTGCCCGTGCCGCCCGGTTTGTTGCACTGGCCGTTGCCCTGCATCTGGCTCTGCATCTGCTGCTGCATCTGTTGCAGGGCCTCGTCCAGCAGGAGGGCCAGGTTGTTCAGGGCGGTCATGGCGCGCTGCTGGTCCTCGGCGGCCATGGGCTTGTGGCGTTCGTTGGCGCGCGCCTCGCCCACATGCTCCAGGGCCTCGTCCATGTGGCCGTTCACCGCGTTCATCTCGCGGTTCACCGTGCCCTGGATCTGCGGCACGCGCTTGCTGAGGGCGAAGAGGCTGTCCTCGATCACCTTGGCGCTGCTGCGCAGTTCGCGCTGCTCACGGCCCAGCTCCAGGAAGCGCGGGTCGCGCACGCCGGTGGCCTTCAGGCCGTCCATCACCCGCTCCTGGTCGAAGCTCAGCTCCACGATGTTCTCCAGCAGCTGGCGCAGGGCGTCCATGTCCTCCTCCTGTTGCTGCTGCTGGCCGCTCTGCATGCCGCTCGTCATCTGGAAGGCCATCTGCTTCATCTGGTCGGCGGCGTTCTGCTGGCTCTGGCCGGCCTTCTGGTTCTGCTTCTTGTCCAGCTGCTCGCTGCTCTGCTGCTGTTGTTGCTGGATCTGCTCCTCGGTGGGGGCGGTGTCCGGCAGGTCCAGGGGCTTCTCCAGCTCCTGGTTCTTCTTCTCCAGCTCGTCCACCTGTTCGCGGATGTCCTCGAAGGCCTTGTTCAGCGAGTCCTGCCGCTGCTGCAGCTCGTCCTGCGGCTGGTCGCCGGCCTTGGTGTCCTCGGCCAGCTGTTCCTGGTCCTCGGCCAGCTTCTCGAGCTGCTCGGCGATGTCCTCGGCGCGCTGCTCCACCTCCATCTGCTTGAAGAGCTCCAGGCTGCGGTCCAGCTCCTTCTCGATGTCCTCCTGGCTCATCTTCATCTCGTCCATCTTGTCCAGCAGCTTCTCCTTGTCCAGCTTGTCGAGCATCTCCTGCATCTGGCGGTA
>JADLBK010000081.1 GCA_020847755.1 Flavobacteriales bacterium
CGCGGTTGGCGGCACGCGGCATCAAGGGACTCTCCGGCGCGAGCGCGTTGGACCGTGCTGTGTGGAACGAGTTCCATGCACAGCACGAGGCCTTGGCCCCCGAGAGCGAAGCGCTGCTGGCTGAGCTGCTCACCGGGGATGCCGACAGTCCCATCGAGGTGCAACCGGAAGCCATCACGATGCTCCGCGTGCCCGAAGGCCCCACCGAAGGCACCGCCTCCGTGAAGGTGCGTCGGGGCCAGCGCTACTTCCGCCAAGCCGTGCTCAACGCATACAACGGCCGCTGCGCCGTTACCGGCCTTGGCATCCGTGACCTGCTGGTGGCCTCGCACATCATTCCGTGGAACGCTGCCGAGCAACACCGCCTCGACCCGCAGAACGGCATCGCCCTCAACGCCCTCCACGACAAGGCCTTCGACCGCGGCCTGATCACCTTCGATACCGACCTCCGGTTGGTGTGCGCCCCTTCGCTGCGCGACCACTTCGCTGACGCGACCGTGGGCCAGCAGTTCAAGGCCTATGAAGGGAAGCCGCTGGCCATTCCCGCCGCCCCCGGTTCGTTGACCGGGGCAGGTGCGGCGGGCCCGAAGCCGGAATACCTGGCGTGGCACCGGGATGAGGTGTTCGGGAAGAGCTGAGAACCGAGCGGCGATCACAGCCGCATCATCGCCTTCACCACTGCGCGCACCTTCTCCAGATCCAAGGTGCTGAGGCGGCCGAGGCTGCGGCCCACCCGCTCTTCAGATACGGAGCGCAGTTGGTGGCACAATGCGAAGGAGTCCTTGGTGAGGCCGTTGGCACCTGGTTTCAGGGCCACTGTGGTGTAGAGTTCCACCTTGGGCCTGTTGCCGCTGATGGGCACGGCCATGAGCAGTTGCAGTGGCGGCCAATGCACCACCACCACGCAGGGGCGCGACTTCTGTTGCTCGCGGCCTTTGGTATCCGGCGGCAGGCCAAGGTCCACCTGAACGATGGTGCCGGGCAGCAACTCATGCATCACAAGCGGAGCCAATCGCCCAAACCTTGGTCGGCCAACTGCTTCTGGCCTTTCACCCAGGAGGCGGGCAGGGGTTCGGCGGCGATGGAAGCTGGCGCCTCCGTGGTGCTGACCATGCCGAGCAAACGTGCACTGGCGGCATAGGTCTGGGAGGCATTCACCAGAAAGCGGCTGAGCGCGGCGATGCGTGTGGGTGTCACCTTCACCTCGTGGTTCAGCGCGGCATCGCCCATGAGCAGCGCCACTTCCATATCCATGGAGGCATGAAGCCAGGCGAGCAGCACCTGCGCGGCCTGTTGGTTGGGCACACCCACCAGCAGCGCAGCCTCGAACTGTGTGAACTGGAGCGCAGCAAGCTGATCCAGTGCGGAGACATCCAGTTTCGAGAGGTCGAGCTTGTGTCCGGCGATCGCTTGCATGACTTCCACCTGGGCGTGGAGTGCGAAACGCATGTTCGCCACCAAGGCAGGATGCTCGGCTTCCTTCTCCTGCCAGGCGTTCTCCAGCTTTTTGAACTTCGCGTTGAGGTCCACTCTCTCTTGGATGGACCAAGTGATGGCCTTCAAGCGCAAGCTGAACTGCTCATTGCGGAGCATGGCGGCATGCTCAGGCAGGTTCTTCCGGCTGGCCAGCAACGCGTTCACCTTTGCCACGAACGCGCGCATGGGCAGGCGCAGCGGGTTGTTCCCCGCCGCACTCCGGGCCATTTCCTTCAGAGGAAGGAAGATGCTATCGATGCTTGGTGCGCTGGCGAGCATGGTGTAAAAGTAAGGTCGGCAACCGCGATCATCGTTCAGGCGTCAGCGTGACGAATTGGAGCGGCACCCCGCACCCCGAGGCTTTGCGAGGGGGAGGAGTACAGCGGAAAGCCGGACCCCGAGGGCCCTGGGCGTAGCACCGCAGAGTCGAGGGTGCGAGGGGGCACGCCCAATCCACTACCTCCAACACCCTCAAGCCCCTCGCTTCGCGCCTATATACCACTGGCCCAAGAACCCAGGCCTCTGGCCTCTCCGGCTCCGCCGGCCTAGAACCCCAGGCCCCTGGCCACCAGGCCACCAAGCCTGCCGAACCCTATGCTGCCCGCTTGGAGCTCACCGGGCTGAAGGGCCCTTCGCCGGCCGCCAGGATGGCCCGCACCCGGAAGTGGTGGACCTCCCCGGGCTGCAGGTGGCGCACCTCGGTGCGGATGCGGGTGCAGCTGGCGATGCGGTACCAACCCGCTTCGTGGTCGGGGTCGCTGTGGTTCACGTACACCTCGTAGGTGCGTGCCCCGCGCACGGCGCTCCAGCACAGCTTCACGGCGCCCTCGTGCTCACTGCGCTTCGCCTCCAGGACGGCCGGGGCCTCCAGGGTACTGATGCGCACAGGCGGGCGGCGCAGCTCGAAGCCGCTGGTAAGCTGTTTTGCCACATCGCCCTGGGCGGTGGCCATCACGTACTTGGCGAGCTGCACCAGCAGGCGTTCCAGTTCAGCGTGGCGTTCCCAGCGCAGGGCCACTGCGGCACGGGCGCGGCCGGTGGCATCGGCCACGGCGCGCTCCAGCGCCAGGTAGGCGTGGCGCAGCGTGTCCAGCCCGGGCTGCGGTGAGGGGAAATGCGGGTTGCCCTGCAGGCAGGTCTCCACATGGCGGGCCTTGGCGATGAGCGCGGCGGAAGGCAGGTCCTTGACGCCGGCGCGGATGCACGTGACGTTCATGGCGTTGAGCTTCGCGGCTTCAACGAGAATCGGTCGCCGCGGGTTCCATTTGGGGAACGCCGCCGATGGGCCGCTGCTAACTGCTAACACGGCCGTGAACGCATCGTTCCCCGAATGGTCCGGACGCGTTCTGCGCAGGTGCATCGCGGACACGCGCAGGTCCGCATCGTTCCCCAAATGGATGAGGGCCGTTCAACGCAGGTGAGTGGTGTTCCCTGAATGGTCCGCCGTGGTGTTGCGCAGGATGATCGGATACACGGCCGTATCGGCGGCTGTTGGGCGCAGGTTCGGGTCGTTCCCCAGAAGGAATGTAGCGGAATAGGGGAGGAAGGCGGAGGGAACGGGCACGCTGGCGATCCATTCCTTAAGGCCATAAGGGGCATTCTGCTAAGTGATCCATCCCGTGTGGGGCGGGGTAACCCCGGTGCCCAGGGGAGCGTTCAAACCCGCACAGCCATGATCGTTCCATCCCATAGCCCGGAGGAAGTGGTGCGCGAAGCCTTGCGCGACATGCCTGCGTTGTGGAACAAGATGCAGGCTCCCATCGCACGCCTGCAGCGGCAGATGCGGGTGGACAAGAGCCTGCGCCTGGTGCCCCAGCTGTTCGAGTACCGCTCGCCCGGGGGCAACAACTGGCTGGTGGCCATGCTGCCCGCCAAGAAGGTGCTGACCATCGTTCCCTTCGTGTGGTACCGCGGCACGGATGGCTACTACCGGGCCGCACGGATCGTGCAGGATGGGGTGTGTTACCACATCAGCCACCACGTACTGGAACAGTATGCTGAGCGCTTCAACCGCACGGGCGACGGCCTGGCCCGCCTGAAGGAGTTCATCCGCGAGAACATGTGCTTCGGCACGGAGCACCTCGTGGGCCACGACGATGTGCGCGTGGGCATCACCCACGGCTTCATCATCGGCAAATGGGTGGTGCCCCACCAAGTGGCGCAGCTCATCACCTTCGTGGACCACGGCAAGCTGTTCCCCGACCAGCTGGAGCAGATGGAGCGCCTGGACCAGCAGCGCTTCGAGAGCACGCGTCCGTTGCGCATTCCCGGCTATAACGTGAAGCCCTGGGACCTGCCGCGGCCATCGGTGTAGCCAGGGCTTGGGAACGGTCCGTGGGTTGGCTGCAGCACCGTTGCCCAGGCCGATCATCCTTCCACCTGCCTATTTCCCCGCAACCTGCTTCAGCCACTCCTTGGCGCCGGGCACGCCGCTCCACACCAGGTGGGCTTTGTCCATGTAAGCGATGGCCTCCTCTTCCGAGCCGGACGTGTAGCTGGTCACGCGATAGAGTGGGGCATCCTTTTTCAGCAGCAGGGGCACCATATGCTTGTTCTTCGCACGTGCCACGTCCAAGGTCTGCAGCGCTTGAGGGCCGGGACCGTGCTGGGTGAATAGGTTCAGCACCCGGTTGAAGTGGGCTGCGGCCGAGGCATCGTCCTCGAACTGCTTGTCGAGCTGCTCGAACTGCTCGTGATCACCGAAGCCGGCCAGGCTGAGCATGAGATCGTAGCGCACACCCTGGTTGTCGTTGGGGTTGAGCTCCAGCATGTGGAACCACATCCCCATGGCCTCGAACACCTTCCCCAGAAAGAACTGACAGTCGGCCGCCCCTTGCAGGCAGCGCATGAAGGGCCGTGTTTCGGTGAGCCCCCAGAAGTGTCCTTTGTTCTCCTGGATGTACTCATCGCTCTCGAACCGCGCCGCCCCCAGGCTGATGCCGCGCTCGTAGAAGGCGATGGCGATGGCCGGGTGGTGCTCGGCGGCCCCCAGAGCATGGTAGGCGGCGATGCACTCCGGATCGAGGTCAAGGGCTTCCATGAGCAGTTCCTCCCGATCATCACCCTCAAGGTCCATGGCCCGGTAGACCAGTTCCTCGGCTTCTTCCTGCTCGGTCCCGGGCTCGAACTTGGGGATGGGGCCTTTGGAGACCTGCTCCATGAAGGCTTCGATCTCGGCCATGGAGCCGAACTGCTGTTTTTCGAGGAGCTTGTGGAGATCGTGCATGGCACCAAGTCCTGGTGGCACGTTCTTCTTCGTGTTGCCTGAGCGGGACTTGGACTTGGGGGCTGCTTTCTTGGCCATGGAACAAAGGAAGTCCGTTCTTGCAGATCAGGGGACCTGCCTGCCCCGGATCTTTCATGGTTCGGGCTGCGACGCGAGTGATCAGGCCCCATTTCGATGAGCGTGATGGAGCATTTGGTGAACGTGCTTTTCTCGACCTTCGGTCCATGCGTACGTCACGCCTTCTTCTTCTCCCGCTCGTATGGCTGCTGGCCTCCGCCACCTTAGCGCAACCCTGCGATTGCCCCTCCACCTTCGCGTGGATGGTGACCACCTTCGAGCAGAACGATGCCGGCTTCCAACTGGTGGTGGACCGCAAGGGCGCTGCGGAATATGCCAAGCACACCGAAGTCCTACGCAACCGCGCCCAGCAGAGCAACGATGTGCTGGCCTGCAC
>JADLBK010000082.1 GCA_020847755.1 Flavobacteriales bacterium
GCGGCCTACGCGGCGCGCCACGTGGCCAAGCACCTGGTGGCGGCCGGCGTGTGCGACGAATGCCTGGTGCAGGTGGCCTACGCCATCGGCGTGGCGAAGCCCGTGGGCTTCTACGTGAACACCTACGGCACCAGCAAGGTGAAGATGACCGACGGCCGGATCGCCCAGGTGGTGGGCGGCCTGAAGGAGTTCGACATGCGCCCGTACTTCATCGAGCAGCGCTTCAAGCTCCGCACCCCCATCTACAGCGAGACCGCCGCCTACGGGCATATGGGCCGCGAGTGCAAGGAGGTGACCAAGACCTTCAGCAACGCCGGTCAGAAGGCCACCGTGAAGGTGAAGCTGTTCCCCTGGGAGGAGCTCAATGCCGTGGGCGCGGTGAAAAAGGCGTTCAAGCTGTAAGCTGTCCCTGATCAATTTGCGAGTCGCGAGTGGCGAGTGGCGAGTCAGCCATCGTCACTCGCGATCGCATTTTAAGGTGGCCCTTTACCTTGGCGTTGAGGTGCATCCACGCAACCCACTCGGTACTTCACTCGCTACTCGCTACTCGTATCCCAACCCATCCGCACTCACCCATGAAGAGCTTTGAAGAGTCGATCGCTTGGCAGCGGGCCATGGACTTGAACGAGGCCGTGGATATCGCGCTCGCCGAGAACCGGAATTGGGGCTTCAGGGACCAGTTGTTCCGTGCATCCCTGTCCATCTGCAACAACATCGCAGAAGGCCACGAAATGCCCACGAAGGCCCATCAGCTCCGCTACCTCTGGATCGCCAAGGGCTCCTGCAATGAAGTTTGCTCCATGCTGCATCTTGCCCGCCGCAGGAAGTACTTCCCACCGGAACAGATCGACCGCATGATGGCCCTACAGGACCAGACCGCCCGGCTCCTGCGGACCTACATCAAGACCAAGACCACAGGCTGGCGCGATCTCCCAGGCGCGATGGCCCTGCTTGGACTCTGGTTCAACCTCACCACCCCCTACTTTCTCCGTTGAGGCCGCATCCCTCGCCACTCGGTACTCGCCACTCGATACTCGCCACTCGATACTCGCCACTCGATACTGGCTACTGGATACACACCACTCGGTACTCGGCACTCGCCACTCGGCACTCGCCACTCAGCACTCAGCACTCACCCCCATATACCCCCTGCCTTCCAGTCACTTAGCCCATCCAAACCCCTCACCCCTCGTCCAGTTCCGGATTTCATACTACTTTCGCAGCCCATTTCGGAGAACATGTACGCCATCGTCAACATCCTCGGCCAGCAATACAAGGTGCAGGGCGGCCAGAAGCTGAAGGTGCACCGCCTCGAAGCCGAGGCCGGCAAGCACGTGGAACTGGACCAGGTGCTGCTGGTGAGCAATGGCTCCACCGTCAGCGTGGGCACCCCCACCGTGGAGGGCGCCCGCGTGGCCGCCAAGGTGCTCGCGCACAGCAAGGGCGACACCGTGCTGGTGTTCAAGAAGAAGCGCCGCAAGGGCTACCAGAAGATGAACGGCCACCGCCAAGCCATCACCGAGCTCTGGATCGAGGCCATCCTCGGCAAAGGCGAGAAGTTCGACGCCAGCAAGAGCACCGCCCCCGCCCCCAAGGCCGTGAAGGCCGAGGCCCCGGCGAAGAAGGAGGCCGCCCCCAAGGCGACCAAAGCCCCGGCCAAAAAGGCCGCCCCCGCCAAGAAGGCCGCTCCGGCCAAGAAGGCGGCGCCCGCCAAGAAGGCCCCGGCCAAGAAAGCCGCCCCCAAGAAGGACAGCAAGAAGTGATCATTCCCCGGCCCGCCAACGGCCGACCCTGAAAGACCCCGACAGCCATGGCACACAAGAAAGGTGAAGGCAGCACCAGCAACGGTCGCGAAAGCCACAGCAAACGCCTCGGCGTGAAGATCTACGGCGGCCAGCAGGCCACCGCCGGCAACATCCTGGTCCGCCAGCGCGGCACCAAGCACCACCCCGGCAAGAACGTGGGCATCGGCGTGGACCACACCCTCTACGCCCTCGTGGACGGCGTGGTGGAGTTCCGCACCAAGCGCGGCGAACGCAGCTTCGTCAGCGTGGTGCCCGCCGAGAAGGCCAAGGCCTGATCCCGACCTCACGGCTGAACGACCTCCGGCGACCCCGGAGGTCGTTCGCGTTCCGGGGCGTGAGGTTGTCGGGGCCGCCCCACCCCACCCGCTACCTTTGTCCGTCCACCGCCCCACGCCCGCATGCTCGAACTGTCCTTTCTGCGCACCCAGGCCGAGGAGGCCGAACGTCGCCTCGCGAAACGCCACATCGATGCCCGCGCCGCGCTGGAGCACGCCCGCCAACTGGATGAGGCGCGCCGCGCCGCCCAGCTGGCCGTGGACGACCGCCAGGCCGAGATCAACACCCTGAGCCGCAGCATCGGCGAGCTGATGAAGGCCGGCCGGAAGGCCGAGGCCGAGGACGCCAAGGCCCGCAGCACCGCGCTCAAGGAGGGCATGGACGAGCTGCGCTCCGCCCTGGAGGCCGCCGAACGCGCGCTCACCGACCACCTGCTCACCCTGCCCAACGCCCCTGCGGACCGCGTGCCCGCCGGCCGCACGCCGGAGGACAATGTGGTGGTGGTGCAGGAAGGCGCCATCCCCGACCTGGGCCCCGGCGCCAAGCCCCACTGGGAGCTGGGCGAGGAATACGGCATCCTGCACATGGACCTGGGCGTGAAGCTCACCGGCGCCGGCTTCCCGGTGTACAGCGGCCAGGGCGCCCGGCTGCAGCGCGCCCTCATCGCCTTCTTCCTGGACCGCGCCACCGCCGCCGGCTACCGCGAGATCATCCCGCCGCACCTGGTGAACGCCGCCAGCGCCTACGCCACGGGCCAGCTGCCCGACAAGGAGGGCCAGATGTACCACGCCACGGTGGACGACCTCTACCTGATCCCCACCGCCGAGGTGCCCATCACCAACCTGTACCGCGACGAGATCGTGGACGCCGACCGGCTGCCCATCCGCAACGTGGGCTACACCCCCTGCTTCCGCCGCGAGGCCGGCAGCTACGGCGCCCACGTGCGCGGCCTCAACCGCGTGCACCAGTTCGACAAGGTGGAGATCGTGCGGGTGGAGAAGCCCGAGAACAGCTACGCCGCGCTGGAGGAGATGGTGGAGCACGTGAAGGGGCTGCTGCGTGACCTGGAGCTGCCCTTCCGCCAACTGCTGCTCTGCGGTGGCGACATGGGCTTCGCCAGCGCGCTCACCTACGACATGGAGGTGTTCAGCGCCGCCCAGCAGCGCTGGCTGGAGGTGAGCAGCATCAGCAACTTCGAGACCTTCCAGAGCAACCGCCTGAAACTGCGCTTCCGCGGCGAGGACAAGAAGCCCCGCCTGGCACACACCTTGAACGGCAGCGCCCTGGCCCTGGCCCGCATCGTCGCCGCCCTGCTGGAGAACAACCAGACGCCCGACGGAATCCGCATCCCCAAGGCCCTGCAACCCTACACCGGCTTCGACCGCATCACCCGATGAAGCGCCGCGCACCGATCGCTCTCCTGGCCACGTTCCTCCTGTCGCTGGGCGCATGCACCCGCAACGCCCACCCCGAACTGCTGGCCGAGGTGGACGTCCTGCTGCGACGTGCCGACAGCCTGAAGCAGCTCGTGGATACCATCGACCTGGCCGCCTACGACCATATGGACTCGGTGTTCCGCAGCCAGCGCAACGCGCTGGAGGAGCTGCTGAAGGACACCCTGGCCAAGGAACAGGCCGTGCCCATCGGCAACTACTACCGCGCCATGGACCGCTCCCTGGGCCGCGTGCGCAAGCAGACCCCGGACCTGCGCGCCGAGCTGGAGCGCAGCCGCACCCAGCTCACCGACCTGCGCCACGACATCGGCCGGGACATGCTGCCCGAAGGCCCGCGCACCACCTACCTGCAGCAGGAGCGCCTGATGCTGGACCAGTTGGAGAAGGGCGTCACCACCGTCACCCGCAGCGCGGGCACCTGTCAGCGCGAGTGGCAGGCCCACAATCGCGCCATCGCCGAACTGCTGGCCCCGGCGGACACCACCCCATGAAGCTGCCGCTACCCATCCTGTTCGCGCTACTGCTGACCGCGGCGGCGGCACCCGTGCAGGCGCAGGACGGTACGGATGAGCAGCTGGCCGCCCAGTACTTCCAGTCCGGCGACCACGAGAAGGCCATCCTCTACTACGAACGCCTCTACCGCAAGCAGCCCACGCCCTTCTACTACGAGCAGCTCTACAAGAGCTACGTGGCCCTGAAGGACCTGCCGCGTGCCGAGAAGCTGGCCCGCGACCAGATGAAGCGCGACAGCGACCCGCGCTACGCGGTGGACCTGGGCGTGGTACTGCGCCTGGCCGGCGAGGAGGACAAGGCCCGGCAGCAGTTCGAGAAGGTGCTGCGCGGCATGCGCCCCGAACAGAACAGCATCCGCCAGGTGGCCAACGCATTCACCCGGCACAACGAGCACGACCTGGCCCTGGAGGCCTACCAGCGCGGGCAGCGCCTGTTGAAGGATGGCCCCGGCTTCCAGTTCGAGATCGCGAACCTGTATGCCCTGAAGGGCGATGTGCCCGCCATGACCAGCGCCTACCTGGACCTGCTCGCGGTGAACGAGGGCTACATCCAGGCCGTGCAGAACGGCCTTTCACGCGCCATCGACTTCACCCGCCGCGATGCCGCCACCGAGGCCCTGCGCACCGAGCTGCTGCGGCGCATCCAGCGCAACCCCGAACGCTCGATCAACCAGGAATTGCTCATCTGGATGTACATCCAGCAGAAGGACCTGGACGGCGCCTTCGTGCAGTGCAAGGCGCTGGACAAGCGCTTCGACGAAGGCGGCACGCGGCTGATGGACCTGGCGGAGATCGCCCTGAGCAACGGCGAGCACGCCACCGCCATGAAGTGCTACGACCACGTGGTGGGCCTGGGCCGGCGCGACGGCCTTTACGCCAAGGCCCGCATGGGCCAGGTGCGCACCGAGATGGCCCGCCTCACCACCATGGCCGAGCCCCCCGCCGCCGACCTCGCGGCCCTGCGCACCCGCTACGAGACCACGCTCGATGAGCTGGGCCGCAACAAGGGCACCGTGGACCTGATGGAGGACCTCGCCCGGGTGCAGGCCTACTACCTGAACGACCGCGCCGCCTCGTCCACCCTGTTGGAGCAGGCCCTGGCCCTGCCCGACATCGATGCCACCACCCGCGGACGCATCAAACTCGCCCTGGCCGATGTGCACCTCTTCGACGGCGACATCTGGGAGGCCTCGCTGCTCTATAGCCAGGTGGACCTCGACTTCAAGTACGACCCCCTCGGCCACGAGGCCCGTCTGCGCAACGCCAAGGTGAGCTTCTATGCGGGCGACTTCCTGTGGGCCAAGGGCCAGCTCGATGTGCTCAAGGCCTCCACCTCGAAGCTCATCGCCAACGACGCCATGGAGCTCAGCCTGCTCATCAGCGACCACATCGGCGCGGACAGCAACAGCGTACCGCTCTCCCTCTACGCCCAGGCCGATCTGCTCACCTTCCAGCGCCGATACCCCGAAGCCATCGCCGTGCTCGACACCCTCGACCGGGCCTTCCCCATGGACGGCATCGCGGACGACGTGCTCTTCCTGCGCCACCGCATCGCCCGCGACCGCAAGGCCTACGCCGAGGCCGCCGGGTACCTGGAACGCATCGTGGCCGAGCATCCGCTCGACATCCTCATGGACAACGCCCTCTTCGAGCTGGGCCGCCTGCACGAGGACCAGCTGAAGGACCCCGAGAAGGCCCGGCAGTACTACGAGAAACTGCTGTTCGAGCAGCCCGGAAGCATCTTCGTGCCCGAGGCCCGCGCCCGCTTCCGCAGATTGCGCGGCGATGCCCCGGATACCGATCCGGCCGACGGCGGCACCACCCCGCCCCAATGATCATCTACAACGTCACCGTCAACGTCGATGCCGACGTGGCCGAGGACTGGCTGCGGTGGATGCACAGTGTGCATGTGCCCGAGGTGATGGCCACCGGCCTCTTCCTCGACAGCCGGATCCTGCGCGTGCTGGCCGAGGAGGACGGCGGACTCACCTACGCCGTGCAGTACACCTGCGCCGACATGGCCACCTACGAGCGCTACCGCGACGAGCACGCCCCGCGCCTGCAGGCCGAGACGCAGAAGCGCTATGGCGGCCGCTTCGCCGCCTTCCGCACCCTGCTGCAGGTGCTGCACACCGCGTGATCCGCGCCACCGCCCCATGCACGTCCGTCCCAAGAAGCACCTGGGCCAGCACTTCCTGAAGGAGGACGCCATCGCCGCGCGCATCGCCGACGCCCTCACCCACCACGGCGGCTACCGCCGGGTGCTGGAGGTGGGGCCCGGCACGGGGGCGCTCACCAGGCACCTGATCCATCGCACGGACATCGACCTCGTCTGCATCGAGGTCGACACCGAGAGCCTGGCCCACCTCCGCGAGCTCCATCCGGACCTGCATCTCATCGAGGGCGATTTCCTCCGCCTCGACCTGAACGCGCTGGGCGACGGTCCCTTCGCCGTCATCGGCAACTTCCCCTACAACATCAGCACACAGATCATCTTCAAGGTGCTGGAGCACCGCGACCGCTGCACGGAGATGGTGGGCATGTTCCAGAAGGAGGTGGCCGACCGCATCCGCGCCGGGCATGGCAGCAAGGTGTACGGCATCACCAGCGTGCTGGCGCAGGCCTACTACGATGTGGAGCTCCTCTTCCACGTGGAGCCCGGCTCCTTCATCCCGCCGCCCAAGGTGCGCAGCTCGGTGATCCGCCTGCGCCGCAACGGCACGGAGCGGCTCGCCTGCGACGAGGGCATCTTCCACCGCCTGGTGAAATCCGCCTTCAACCAGAGGCGCAAGACCCTGGCCAACGCCCTGCGCCACTTCCCCGGGCTGGAAGGCGGCCTGCCCGCGGACCTCGCCACACGCCGCGCAGAACAGCTGCCGGTGGACGCCTTCGTGGCGCTGGCCGCCGCCGCCGGCCACGCCACCGTGTGAGCCGCCGGCCCCTTCGTAGCTTTGAACGCCCCGCTGCAGGGGCCTACATGGACCACCCGCCGGCATGTCGTTCGAGCTCACCAAAGGCCTTCTGGACCGCCTCCAGAACGATGTGGAGGTGGGCCGCGACCAGGACATCCTGGCCGTGGTCAGCGAGCTGCACCCCTCCGACATCGGGGGCGTACTGGGTCGCCTGAAGCTCGACGAGGCGCGCTACGTGCTGCGCCTGCTGGAGGAGGAGACCGCCGCCGAGGCCATCCTGGAGCTCGACGAGGACCTGCGCGAACGCCTGCTCGAAGGGCTCACCAGCCAGGAGATCGCCGACAAGGTGATCGGCCACATCGACTCGGACGACGCCGCCGACGTGATGGCCGACCTGCCCGAAGAGAAGGCCAAGGAAGTGCTCGACCTGCTGGACGATGAGGAGCAGGCCGACGACATCGAGGAACTGCTCCGCTACCAGGAAGGCACCGCCGGCGCCCTGATGGCCAAGGAGCTCGTGAGCGTCCGCGCCGACGCCTCCGTGGCCCGTGCCATCGTGGAGATGCGCCAGCAGGCCCGCGAGGTGGACCACGTCTACACCGTGTACGTCGTGGACAAGGACGACCGCCTGATGGGCACGCTGCCCTTGAAGGAGCTGCTGTTCTCCGCCGAGAGCACGCGGACCCTCATCAAGCACATTTGCGACACGGACGTCATCCGCGTGCGCGTCGATACCGACGCCGAGGAGGTCGTGAACCTCATGAAGAAGTACGATATCGTGGTGCTCCCCGTGGTGGACACCGACGACCGGCTGGTGGGCCGCATCACCTTCGACGACGTGATGGACGTGATGCAGGAGGAGGCCACGGAGGACTACCAGCTCGCCAGCGGCATCAGCGAGGACGTGGATGCCACCGACAGCCCGCTGGTGCAGACGCGCGCGCGGCTGCCCTGGCTGCTGATCGGCCTGGCCGGCGGCGTGCTCAGCTCCCAGATCATCGGCCTCTACGAGGAGGAACTGCGCATCGACCCGAAGATGGCCTTCTTCATGCCGCTCATCGCCGCCACCGCCGGCAACGTGGGCGTGCAGTCCAGCGCCATCGTGGTGCAGGGCCTGGCCGCCGGCACCCTGCAGAACATGCGCGTGGGCGCCCGTCTGTGGAAGGAGCTGCGCGTGGCCGTGCTCACCGCCGTCATCTGCGGCACCCTCATCTTCGCCGTCAACCTCGCCCTCCGACAGAGCCAGGCCCTCAGCTACACCGTCAGCATCGCCCTCTGCACGGTGATCCTCACCGCCGCCCTCTTCGGCACCCTCATCCCCCTGGTGCTCGACCGCATCAAGGTGGACCCCGCACTGGCCACCGGGCCCTTCGTCACCACGCTCAACGACATCTTCGGCCTGCTCACCTACTTCTCCGTGGGCCACATCATGTACGACCTCTTCCACTGACCATGCGGGTCCACTTCCTGGACGAGGTCCATCCCGTGCTCGCCGAGCGGCTCACCGCAGCGGGCCACACCTGCATCGCGCACGACCATCCGGAGGCCGCGGCCTTGCAGCGGTGCGAAGGCCTGGTGGTGCGCAGTACGCGCGTGGGACGGGACGTACTGGACCATGCCCCGGGCCTGCGCTTCGTGGCCCGCATGGGCTCCGGCCTGGAGAACATCGACACGGCCGCCTGCGCCGAACGCGGTGTGGCGGTGATCAACTCCCCCGAGGGCAACCGCGATGGCGTCGCCGAGCATACGCTGCTGCTCGTCCTGGCGCTGCTGAAGCATCTGCCCCGTGCGGACCGCCAGGTGCATGCCGGCCTGTGGCGTCGCGAAGCGAACCGCGGCACCGACCTCCACGGCCGCACGGTGGGCATCATCGGACTGGGCCACATGGGCCTCGCCTTCGCCGAGCGCCTGCAGGGCTTCGGGGTGCGCGTGCTGGCCTACGACAAGTACCGGATCGGCCATGCCCCACCGCATGTGCAGGAGTGCGACCTCGCCACGCTCCAGCGCGAGAGCGACATCGTGAGCCTGCATCTTCCGCTGACCCCGGAAACACGCCACTACGTGAACGCCTCGTTCCTCGCCGGTTTCGCCCGCCCCATCCACCTGGTGAACACCAGCCGCGGACCGGTGCTGCACACCGCCGCCCTGCTGGATGCGCTCGACAGCGGTCGCGTTCTGGGTGCGGGCCTCGACGTGCTGGAGTTCGAGCGCGCCGACCTCTCCGGCCTCGACCCCGGCCCCGAGGCGTCGGTGTTGGAGCGGCTGCTGCGGCATGACCGCGTGATCCTCACCCCCCACATCGCCGGGGTCACCCACGAAGGCCGCTTCAAGATGGCCGCCGTGCTCGCCGACAAGATCCTCACCCGCTTCCCCCATGCCCAACCCTAGGGCCCTGCCCGGGCTCGCCCTCCTGCTCTCCGCCTGCATGACCTCCGCCCCGGAACCACCCGAAGTGCATGGCCACCGCGGCTGCCGCGGCCTGGAGCCCGAGAACACCATCGCCGCCTTCCAACGCGCCGCCCGCCTGGGCTGCGCCTGGCTTGAACTGGACGTGGTCCTCACCGCCGACGGGCACGTGCTCGTGAGCCACGAACCCTGGATGGACCATCGGATCTGCACCGGTCCCGATGGCGCTCCGCTCACCGAGGAGCAGGGCCTGGCCCTCAACATCCATCGCATGACCCTCGCGGAAGCCCAACGCTGCGACTGCGGATCGCTCACCCATCCGGACTTCCCCGACCAGGACAGCCGACGTGCCCGTAAACCCACGCTCGCCGAGGTGGTGGCCGCCATCGAGGAGCTCACGCTCACCGAAGGCGTGGGGCCCGTCTCCTACAACATTGAGATCAAGAGCGACCCGGCCTGGTACGGCACCTATCAGCCCGCACCGGACACCCTGGCCGCCGCCGTGCTGCGCACCCTCACCGACCTGCAGCTCGGCGCCAATTGCCTGGTGCAGAGCTTCGACCCCGCCGTGCTGGAGGCCGTGCATGCCCTGGACCCGGGCCTGCGCACCGCGCTGCTCGTGGAGTCCGGCACCGATGCCGACGCCGAGCTCGCCCGGCTGAGCTACGTCCCGGAGGTGTACAGCCCCCACTTCGCGCTGGTGAACGCCGCCACCGTGCACGCGCTCCAGGAACGCAACATCGAGGTGGTGGTGTGGACCGTGAACGAGGAGGCCGACATCCGCCGGATGGCCGCCCTCGGGGTGGACGGCATCATCAGCGACTTCCCCGACCGCGTGCTGCGGATCCTCGAGGAGGGCGAGTGATCAGGACCGAAGCACGAAGCGCGCCGTGGTGCGGCTGCGCTGCTCCAGCAGCACCTCCCTGCCGGTGGTGAGCGCGGCCAACGTCGGCTCGTCGTAGTGGCGCACGGTCACCAGTTCGCAAGCGGAGTTGTAGCGCACCTCGTAGCCCTTGCGCAGCTCGGCGATCAGCTCCTGCGCGCGCGGCGTGTCGTCCACCACCACGGTGAAGGCCAGCGCGCTGTTCTGCATCAGGTCGATGCGCACGTTGCGCTGGGCGAAAAGCCAGAAGATGCCGCTGAGGTTCTCCTCCACGATGAAACCGAGGTCGCGCGGAGTGATGCTCACCAGGAGCTGCTTCGGCTTCACGATGAACGAGGGGATCAGCGAGTCGTTCTCGCTCCGGTCATCGATGGTGCTGCCCGGCGCGTCGAGGTCGATGAAGGAACGGACGTATAGCGGGATGTGCTTCTGCTGGAGGGGCTGCAGCGTGCGCGGGTGGATCACGCTGGCGCCGAAGTAGCTGAGCTCGATGGCCTCGCGGTAGCTGATGTGGCTGAGCAGCTTCGTGTCCGCGAACCGCTTCGGGTCGGCGTTGAACATGCCGGGCACATCCTTCCAGATGGTGACGCTCTCCGCATCGAGCAGGTAGGCGAAGATGGCCGCGCTGAAGTCGGAGCCCTCGCGCCCCAGGGTGGTGCTGCGCCCTTCCGCCGTCCGCCCGATGAAGCCCTGCGTGA
Organism: Flavobacteriales bacterium; assembly: GCA_020847755.1. Lineage (GTDB taxonomy): Bacteria > Bacteroidota > Bacteroidia > Flavobacteriales_F > PHOS-HE28 > PHOS-HE28. Next base: position 10,947 of record JADLBK010000082.1, read on the forward strand.
GCACACGACCCGGCTTCACTTGGAACAGGGGCTTCAGGTAGCGTGTGGCGAGGTTCTCGCAGGCCGGCCATTCCACCCTCGCCGCGCGATGACGTCCATCGGTGCGCACCACCGTGCGGGCATCGAACCACGTGTTGGCGATCCCGGCGTGCCCGAGGTGCGCGCTCACCACCAGCGTGCTCCACACCTCGCCGAGGGACACGATCTGGTCGTAGTCCTCGTCCACCCGGCCGCCGGGGCGCTGGCCCAGGGCGCGCTGCAGTTCGCGGAACGAACCGTCCAGGGCGGCCTGTGCGGCTTCGTCGCCGGGCGCCACATCGGCCAGCACCGCGGTGTGCGCGGCGCGGAGCTTCTCCACCATCGGGCGCGTGTCCCGCCCCTCGCTGTACGCCCACACCACCTCCTCCAGCGCATTGGTGGTCTTGCCCATGGCGCTCACCACGATGAGCAGGTCATCATCGGCGAAGCGCGAAAGCACGTTCGCCACGTTGCGCACACCGGCCGCGTCCTTCACACTGGCCCCGCCGAACTTGAAGACCTTCATTCGCTTGAGTCTGGAGTCGAGAGTCCGCTGAGTCTTGAGTCGGTTTGCAGCCTGTTGGGCAAGCTGCTAGAGGAACTTCTTGGGGTTGTTCGCCATGAAGTTGAGCAAGCTGCCCACCTCCTCGGCGAGGGCGTACAGCTCATCGTACTCGTGCTGCTGGAGGTATTCGCAGGCGAGCGCGAAGTCCAGCCAGACCTGCGTTTCGCAAACGCTCGGTCTCGCAGTCGTTCAACTTCGCTTCGAAGTACTTCTGCGAACGGCGGCGGCGATAGGCCTCGGCCAGGTTGGTCACCACCGAACGCGAGCTTCGCCGGATCTGGTCCGTCATGCTGTACTTCTCCTCCTTCGGGAACTTCTTGGTCCGATGAAAGATCGCCATCGAGAGCTTGAAGCCCTTTTGGTAGGCGAAGAGGTCCTGCACTTTGCCCATGGTCAATGTGGTGTTTCCCGCGAACCTATTCACCTGCCGGCGAATGCCATGCGTGTTGCCCCCCTTCGACTCAACTCTTTTCACACGCATCGGCCTCCTGACTCAGTTGACTCCTGGGCACCTCTAACAACCCTTGCTTGAGCGCCGGATGAGCGGAGTAGGTCATGGCCCATGGTCGGTTGAAGTGTGAAGTTCGTTGATCCGGGTCGTTTTCGGGGCTGTTCGGTGCGGTCCGGTCACAC
>JADLBK010000083.1 GCA_020847755.1 Flavobacteriales bacterium
CCGGCGCGCAGACCTTCGTCACCTTCACCGGCGATGTGCGCATGCCCGACCAGGACCTGCACCCGGTGCGCATGACCGTGAGCGACGGCCACGAGACCATGGACGTGGTGCTGGGCCGCAACGGCGCATACAGCTTCCACATCCCGGTGAGCGAGCGCGTGACGCTGATCCTCGAAAGCCCCGGCCACATCACCAAGGAGATCACGATCGACACGCATGGTGTGCCCGAGGCGAAGGGCATGTTCGCCCGGACGCAGCGCGTGGCCTTCGACCTGGAGCTGGAGCGCCAGCCCGACGAGCTGCAGCTGTGCTACACGGGTCCGGTAGGTGCCATCGCCTTCCATGATATCGAGGGCAAGGTCACCCCGATCATCATGCAGATCGAACGGGACCTGTCCGTGACGGACCTGCGCGCCGAAGCCACGAGCGCCCGGTGAACCGGATCGCTGACAAGCGGCAAAGGGCGCCTTCGGGCGCCCTTTCGCGTTGCGGCCTGGCGGATCAGAACAGCACCCGGTACATCGGGATCGGGAAGAAGCCCAGCTGGTACTCCGTCGCGATCCGCCCCGTGCGGTCATCGTAGTACTGCGTGTAGATGTTGCGGCGGCCGGTGACGTTCTGCAGGTCGATGCCGGCCTCGTGCGTGGCCTTCCGGCCCGAGCGGCGGTACATCAGCTTCAGGTCCGTGCGGAAGTAGTCCATGTAGCGCTCGCTGTTGGTGCGCTCCTCGATCAGCACCTGCTCGCCCGCGGCGATGGAGGCATCCAGGTCGATCGGCGTGTAGCGCCGACCTCCGGCATAGGTCGCCTTCAGGTCCACCACGATGTGGCTGTTGCCCTTGCCCAGCGTCCATTCCTTGCCGGCCAGCGCGTTGAACACGTAGTTGCCGTCGAAGGCCGACGAACGCCACACCCCGTCGCTGCCCATGTATTCGCTGCGGAAGAGCGAGGCCGTCACCAGCGCATAGAAGCCCTGGTCATACGTGCGTTCGGCCGTGATCTCCACGCCGTAGTTGCGGCCCAGTCCCTTGTTCACCAGCTGCGTGGCGTCCGGCGTGCCGAAGTCGGCACCGGCGTTCAACAGGCTGAAGGTGCTGGGCACGGACTCCACCGGGGCGCCGAAGAGGTACTGGTAGTAGGCTTCGCTCCGCAGGCGGATGAACGGACCGAAGCGATGCTCGTAGCTGGCCACGGCATGGTGGCTGCGCGTCAGGTCCAGGCCCTTGTTGCCACCGTCGGTGCCATCGCGCTCCGTGGTGTAGTACACCGGCAACGACTGGGTCTGTCCGTGCAGGCCGTAGCCCAGGCCGAAGGTGCCGCGCTCGCCGGCGCGGTAGTTCAGGCCGAAGCGCGGTTCCACCGCCGTGCTGCCGTTGAGGTCGAACAGCTGGCCATGCAGCCCGACAGTGGTGGACAGCCGGTCCGTGAAGCTGTGCTTCCAGGTGGCGTACGCCTGGTACAACGTGCTCGACGCGTCGCCGTCCTTGTATTGCAGCCATCTCCCGCCCAGCGGGGTCTGCGCGTAGTAGCGTTCGCCGAACGCGGCGGACGAGCGGTTGGCCAGCACGCCGACGTGCACATTGTCCCGCGCTCCGAAGCGCCGGCGCAGCACGAGGTGTACCTGGACGCTGTTCTGTTCGCCGCGTTGTTCGTATACCGGATCGGTGTCCAACAGGGGATACCCGTTCGTGGCATCGCCCCAGGTGAGCGAGTCGGCGGTGTTCTCCTCCAGCTGATGGGTGGCGGCCACCACCAGGCGGTAGCTCGTGTTGGGGTCGAAGTAGTACGTGTGGGATGCGCCGACCACCCCGGTGCGCGACCGGTTGTAGATGTCGCGCTCCGCCGAGCCGTACAGTTCGTTCTCGTTGGCCGCGCTCAGGTCGGTCTCGCGCCCCAGCAGGTCCACCCCGCTGATGCCGCCGAGGCCGAACACGGTGAAGCGACCGGCCTTCGCCGTCGGCAGGTCCAGCTTGAAGCTCACGTCCTGGTACTTGGGCACGGCGCTGCCGGTGCCGAAGTCGAGGCCGATGGCCTGGAAGGCCTGCAGGGTGCTGTAGCGGTAGTTCACCAGGTAGCTCGCCCTCGCGCGGCGGCTGATGGGCCCCTCGGCGCCCAGCTCGAAGCCGTTGAAGCCGAGCTGCCCGAGGAACTCGTGCTGCTCATCGTTGCCGCTGCGCATGAAGAGGTCGAACGCGCCGCTGAGCGCGTTGCCGTAGGTCGCCGGGAAGGCGCTCGTCATGAAGTCGCTCTTGGCCAGCACGTTGTTGTTGAGGATGCTCACCGGGCCACCGGTGCTGCCGAAGGAGCTGAAGTGGTTGGGGCTCGGGATGTCCACCCCTTCCAGCCGCCAGAGCAGGCCGGCCGGCGAGTTGCCGCGGATGATGATGTCGTTGCGGCCATCGTTGGCCCCGCTCACCCCGGCGAAGTTGGTGGCCATGCGGGCGGGATCGCCGCGGCTGCCCGCGAAGCGCTGGCTCAGCTCCGAATCGAAGGTGCGTGCGCTCAGCACGGCCATCTCGTTGTTGAGCGCCGTGCGGTCCTGGTCCGCGGCGCGGATGGTGACCTCCTGCAGCTGTTCCACGCTGGGGGTCAGTTCCAGGTCGAGCACCAGCTCCTTGCCGGCCACCACCAGCAGCGGGGCGGTGGTCAACGGTTGATAGCCCATGGCGGCCACCTGCAGCACCGCACGCCCCAAAGGCACGGCGGCCAGGGTGAAGCGGCCTTGCTCATCGGTGTTGGTGCCCAGGGTGGGCTGGCTTCCGGCCACCACCACGTTGGCCATGAACAGCGGGTAGCCGCTCTCCTGGTCCAGCACGCGACCGCGGACGGTCTGCGTGGCCTGTGCATGAGCGGCACCGTGCAGGGCGGAAAGAAGGATCGACAGGAGCAGGGGAAGAGCGTTGAGCGGGCGCATGGCGGGACGGTTCGGGTGCAAAGGAGCTTGCTGACGGCCATGCGACGCGTTGACCTCGGTTAAGAATACACGGGCTGGAGGAGCGGTCGGATCCCGGGATGAACGTCCGGGCCGAAGGACGATCAGCGGCTGCTGCGGGCCACCCGCGCGCGGATGCGGCTGAGGCTCTCGGGCTTCACCCCCAGATAGGAGGCGATGTGGCGCTGCGGCACGCGCTGCATCACCTTGGGGCGTTCGCGCATCAGGTCCAGGTAGCGTTGCTCGGCGCTGTCCAGCAGGAAGGAGCGGTTGCGGCGCGAAACGGCCAGGAAGATCTCCTCGGCGATGCGTCGCCCCATGCGCTCGGCGCCGGGGTCGGCGGCGTACAGGCGCTGCATGGCCTCCCGGTGCAGGGCCAGCAGCAGGGTGGGCTCCAGCGCCTGCAGATGAAGCCGTGTGGGCTGTTGGGTCAGGAAGCTCTCGTAGTCCGTGGTGTAGCTGCCCTCGAAGAAGAACTGCTGGGTCACCTCCTCGCCGTCCTTCAGGAAGTAGGCGCGCACCAGTCCCTGGCCGATGAACCAGACCTGCTCACAGACCTCCCCGTCCTGCAGCAGCACCGCCCCCTTCGCCAGGGTCGCCGGCACCAGGGCGGCCATCAGCCGGTCCATCACCCCATCGTCCACCTGCACGATGCGTTGCGTGAAGGAGCGGAGCTGCGCGCGCGCGGCCTCGAGCGTGGTGCGGTCGAAGGTGGGTTCAGCGGCTTCCACTGCGGTAGGCCTTGGAGGACAACACCTCCTTGAGCACATCCATCCTGCGCAGGTCCTCCTCCTTCACCTCCCCGCCGTTCACCAGGCTGCGCACCAGCGTGGCCGCATCCTCGGTCTGCCCCGTGCGGTGCAGGTAGCAGGCCTTCACCAACTGCGTGTAGCGGTACAGCGGGTCGGCGGCCTGCGCGCGGTCGATGTGGTCACGCGCGAGCGGAAGCATGTCGTTCAGCACATACAGGTACGCGAGGTCGGCGAGAATGCCGACGTCGTTCTTCAGGGCGGGGTTCTTCTCATAGACCAGGTTGAGCTGCTCGAGGGCCTGGCGGGCATCGCCGGTGCGGCGCAGGCACTCGGCCCGCCAGCGCGCGGCCTCCACATCGTCGCGGATGCGCAGGCTCTCGTCGAACTGCGGCACGGCCTCCTTCATGTTGCCGGCAAGCATCGCCGCGCGGCCCATCTGCTTCTTGGCCTCGGCCTTGTCCATGCCGAGCTGGATGGAGCGGTCGAAGCACTTCACCGCGGCCTCATCGCTTCGCAGCGCCTGATACACCAGCCCCAGCTCGAAGTGCAGGGCCGCGTTGTCCTTGTCCACGTCCACGGCCTGCTCACCCAGGTCCTTCGCCTCCTGCAGCCGGCCCGAGGTGCGGGCGATGCGCGACAGCATGGACAGCACCTCGGCGTTGCGCCGCTCCTCCTTCAGCACGGCCTTCAACAGACCTTCCGCGTTGGCGGCATCGCCCAAGGCGAAATAGGCCCTGGCCTTGCCCAGCATCGCGGGATGCTTCATGCGCTCCACGTTGTTGCGCAGGATCACATCGAAGTCGGCCATGGCCTTCGCATGCTCGCCCAGGCCCAGCTGACAGTTGCCGCGTTCGAGGATGCCGACGAAGGGGGTCACCGAGCGGGCGATGTACAGATCGAGGTCGTGGACCGCCTCCGCGAAGCGGTCGATGCGCATGAGGTTGCGCGCCTTCTCCAGGCGCAGTTCCGGCTGATCGTCGCGCAGCGCGCAGGCCACCCGGAAGTGGCGGTCCGCTTCGGCATAGGCGTTCAGGGCCTGGAGCTCGTGCGCCTTCTCCAGGTGATGGTCGGCGCGTTGGTGCAGCACCTTGCGCTGGGGCTCGTCCACCCCGATCGCCCGGCCGCGCTCCAGGCTGCGCTCGCCGGCGGCGATGCTGTCGAGCTCGAACAGGGCGAGGCCCTTCTCCAAGTGGCAGCGGGCGCAGCCCTCATCGATGGCGAGCGCCTCATTGAGATGGTCCAGCGCTTCGCGCGGCCGCGCGGCCATAAGGTGGATGACGCCCTGCTGGTAGCGGGTCTCCAGGTCGAAGGGCCAACGGGCCCGGGTCTCCTGTAGCAGGGCGATGGCCTCGGTGCATTTCCCCTGGTCCTGGCACAGCAGCAGGGCCAGGCGATGGTCGTAGCCGGGCTGCCAGCGGTCCTTCAGCCGCAGCGTGTAAAGGTCGCCGGCCGCGGTCTGCCGGTCGGCGGGCACGGCGCTCCGCTCCAGCAGCGAGGCCCGCAGGTCGCGTGCGGGCACATGGTCGGGCATGCGTTCCAACAGGGCGCCGAGGAGCTGCAGCGCCTGGCCGGTTTGTTTGCGGGCGATGAGGATGCGTGCGTGCAGCAGGGTCAGGTCGGGATCGTCGCTGCGACCCGCACCGGTGCGGGCGGCCTGCACCTCGGCCAGCGCCTTGTCCAGTTCGCCCATCCGGAAGAGCTTCTCGCGCTCGGCCTGCTTGGCGGTGAGGGCGCGGAGCCCGTCGATGCGGGCCTTCACCGTGGCGTCGCCGGGCTTCACGCGGTCCGCCCGCTCGAAGGCGGCGATGGCCCGCTCGTAGCAGCGCAGGGTGGTGAGCGCTCCGCCCTCCTCGATGGCGGCCGCCACCTCGGCCTCGTCCTTCAGGCGCTTGCGCTCGGCGGCGCGCTTCACCTCGTTGATCAGCACCAGGGGCTCCACGGCGAGCGGGTCCAGCGTGCGGGCCTGCTCGAAGAGGTTCATCGCGTTCTCGTGGTCGCCCCGGTCCAGGAAGCCGCGCCCGGAGGACACCGCCTCCGCGTAGGCCTTCCGCCGTTGGGTGCGTTCCTCTTCATCGCGGCGCAGGGCCTGGTCGAAGGAGCCGCGGTACTCGGCCAGGGCGCGGCTCAGGTCGGCGAGGTCGCCGCGGCCGGCCCGCGCCAGCGAGTCGATGTCCTGCTCCAGCAACGCCTCCGCGAAGGCCGAGCCCGGCGCGAAGAAGTTGTCCGCCGCGATCGCCACGTCCCAACCGCCGCCCGGCCGCCGCTCGGCCACGAGCTCCAGCACGCGCAGGTGGCGTTCGTAGGCGCGTGAGCTGGAGCTGTTCCGCCCCAGGAATCGCAGTTCGTACAGCACCTGCGTGAACGCCTGGTCCGTGATCGCCGGCTCGCGCTTCTTCAACAGGCGGGCCTCCACCGCGGTGCCGAGCGGGTCCGTGCTCTGGAAATAGAGCAGCAGGTCGTTCATGTACTCGGTGAGCGGGCGGTCGCGGCCGGCGGTGCGGGCGTCGTTGGCCGGGTCCACGTTGTCCTCGATGCGCACCTGCGTGCCCAGGAACATGCGGTCGCGGCCCGGTTCGCAGGCGTTGCCGATCAACTGCTGCACGAGCATGGCGCTCTCATCGTCCGCGGCGTCCATCCCGGCCACGTTGTCCAGCAGGGCGATGTACCGCTTGAAGAGGCTCTCCGCGTGCGCGTTGATCAGGCCTTTGTCCTGCAGGGAAAGCGTATCACCGATGACCGCGTGCACCGGGATGCTGCCGGTGATGAGCACCGCGACCACCAGCAGGCGCATCGCGCGGTCACAGGCCCAGCACATGCTTCCAGAGGTACTGAAGTTTGTCGCCGTCGCTCATGCGCTCGGCGCGCACCACGTTCCAACCGCTCGGCGTGAAGTCCCTGGCACGGAGCGGCGGTGGCCGGTACTCCACCTGCAGCGTCCAGCCCGGCACCTGCAGCAGGTGCATCGTCACCCGCTCGATGGCCAGGATGCGGAGGCCGCCCCGCAACAGGGCCTCCTGCAGCTCGAAGAGGCCCGAGATGCCCGGCGGGCCGATGTAGGGATACACACCGGGACGGCCTTCGTCATCGATGCGCAGCAGATCGATGAAGCCGTACTCGTGGCTCTTGGAATCGATGTAGAGCTGCGTGCCCGGCGCGATGCGCGCCAGGTCCGTGCCCAGGATGGACCACTTGCGGGCGGCGCCCACCTGCTCGCGCACCAGCCAGAAGCCCACCGCGGCGGTGTCGCCGCTGCTCCAGGTGTGGCAGACCACGTGGGCCAGCCAGGGGGTGCCTTCCAGCTCCAGTTCCGAAGCGGGCCCGCGGGCCAGCATGTCGTTCACGAAGGCTTCGCGCGTGCCCTCGTCGAGGGTGGAGGCCATCAGGCTGTGCAGCAGGGTGCGCCGGTCGGGCGCGGCCACCCCTTCGGGCACGGCGCCGGCGTAGCGGCCGTTGAAGCGGTCGCGGAACTCGTTGAACTGCTTCACGCAGAGCTCGTACTGCTGGTCGGGCGTTTGCGCGGCGGCCGGAGCGAGCGCCAGCAGGAGGGCGGGCAGGGCGAGGCGGCGCATCATTCGGCCATGGTGCTCACCACCCCGATGTCGCCCAGGAACACGTCCCAGAGCCGCTCGGTGCGGCCCTCCACCACCTTCTCGTAGGTGCGCAGCTTGATCTGGATGTTCTTGTTGGTGATGTCGCTGTAGTACACCTGCCCGTCCACCATGCCCTGAAAGCGCTGCTGCAGGGAGACCACGGCGGTGTAGCTGCCGTCCGGCTGCAGCTCGAAATCGCTCACGTACTGGATGTCGGCCCACTCGATGGTGACCGCATCATACTTCAGGTAGCGCAGGTGGGTGCTGAGATATTTGTGCACGGGGTGGGCCTTGGAGCTGCCCGAGGCCACGTTGCTCACGTGCACCAGGTTGTCCGGCCGCTCGAACAGGCCGATGGCCTGCTCCACCGCCTTGTCCTTCACGATGGCCGATAGCTCCTTGTTGGTGATCTGCGCGATGTAGCCGCTGAGGCGGCGCGTCTTCTCCAGGGCCACGTCCTTGAAGTAGACGAAGTCGAGCTCAGCCTTGCCGCTCTCGCTCACCGTGCGCTCGAAGCGCGGTGCGATCCACTTCTCCGAATACCGCACCGTGCGCGGTTCGGCCGCCGGCGGGCAGCGCGAGGCATCGTTGAGCGCGCTCACCACCCCGGCATCGGCCAGCAGCCGCTTCAGCCGGTCGGCAGGCGCCGTGAACTCCACCAGCCCGGGCGAGAGCACCCCGGCCAGTTCGCTGCGCGGCACGTTCACATCGCCCGCCGCCGTGCGGATCGTGAGGCGGTCGTCGTCCCACCGCACGATGGTGCCCTTCAGCACCTGCTGGTCCGCACGCACCAGGGCGTTGCACGACGCACCGCCCTGGGCGAACGCCGAGAGCGCCTCCCCGCAGGGGCGTGTGTGCACGGTGAGCGCGCCGTCCACCACGCACAGCACCTCATGGCACGGCACCGAGCTGGGGCCCTTGCGCAGGCCGCTGGTGACGAGCAGCTCGATGCGGTCGAGCGCCACGCGTTGCACCTGGCCGTGCAGCTGGCTGCCGTCCGTGCGCACCAGGGTCTGCTGGGACAAGGCCGCGCCGGGAGCGCCGAGGAGGGCGAGCAGCGGCAGGAGGGGGAGGAAGCGCATGGCCGAGGGGAGCCTAAACTACGGCACCGCCGAATGATGGAGCGGGGGCGTGCGTCGTGGCCCGTCCCCATCGATCTTCGTGCCGTCATGGCCCGCCTCCTGCTCATCACCCTCCTTGTGCTCGTTCGGCCAGCGGCGTTCACGCAGGATGAACAAGGCCGCGAGCTGAGCACGCGCCTCCGTGTGCTGCACCAGGGCCCCGATGACGAACAGACCCTGCGGGGCGCGGCATCGCTGCGCACGGACCTGCTGGTGGCGCGCTCCTCCGCCACGGGCGACGCGGTGCGCGCCGTGGACAGCCTGCTGTGCGAACTGTCCGTGCTGGAGGCCACCATCCACCGTCGCGCCTTACGCACGCGCCAGGCCGTGGCCGCCTTCGAGGCCGCGATCGATGCGGTGGACGCCCATCCCACGCTCCGCGGGCGGCAGGTGGAATTGCAGGCCTTGCTCGCCCAGCAGTGGAGCACCGCAGGACGAATGGACAGCGCGCGTGCCGTGTTGGAGCGCGCCGCCAACCGGGCCCTCACCGCCCGCGACAGCCTGGGCCTCCGCCGCCTGCTGCACGAGGAGATGGCGCTGCTGATCGATGGCGGCGAGCTGCGCGGCGCCATCCGCACGGGCGAGCGCATCGTGGCCATCGACCGCGCACTGGGCGATCGACGCGATGCGGCCTACGCCGAACTGGGCATCGCCCGCGCCATGGCCCGCGTGGGGCTCACCGCCGCCTTCGACAAGGCCCGCTCGGCGCATGCGGCCTTCGACACGCTGGGCGATGCGGCCGGTGCCATCGGCGCCATCGACCTGCTGATCACCACCTACGCGCTCACCGCCCAGGAGGCCCCGTTGCGCGAGCTCATCGACGCCGGTGCGGCCAAGGCCGAGGCCCGCGGCAACCCGGCGGACATCGCCCGGTTCCGCGACCGCCTGGGCCGCTTCCACCTGCAGCGCGGCGCCGCCCGCGAAGCGCTGGCCCCGCTGGAGGAAGGGCTGCGGCTGGCCGGGGGCGCCGGCCCGCACGCCCTCGACCCGGCCGCGCTCGGTGGCCTTGCGCCGCGGCGCGCCGAGCTGCTGCTCGACCTGGGCCGCGCCCACCGCGCCCTGGGCCGCATGGACAGCGCCCTGGCCTACTTGTCGGCGAGTGAGGCCCTGGTGCGCACCGCCGGGCTCACCGGCATTGACGCCGGTGTGGAGCATGGCGAGGTGGCCCTGGCCACCGGGCGAACGGACCAGGCGCTGCACAGCGGAGAGGCGGCCCTGCGCACCGCACGCGAGCGCGGCGACCTCGCCCTCCTGGCCCGTGCCAGCCTGCTGCTCTACGACGTGCACAAGCGGCGCGGCGACACCCGCAACGCCCTGGCCATGCACGAGCTTCACCTGGCCAGCGCCGACTCGCTGGACCGGCAGCAGTTCCGCCTGGGCCTGCTGAAACGGCAGATCGAGACGGACATGCGCGAACGCATGGTGGCCGACAGCATCGCCAGTGCCGCGGCGATCGAACAGGAGCGCCTCGGCGCCCAGGTGGCCCGCCTGGAGGCCGCCCAGGCCCGCGACCGCATGCGGCTGCTCGGCCTGGTGGCGCTGGTGCTCATCGGCAGCGGTGTGCTCTTCTACCGGCTCGACCGAAAGCGCCGCCGCGAACGCTTCGAGAAGGAGGCCGCCCATCTGGAGACCCAGGCCCTGCGCAGCCAGATGAACCCCCACTTCATCTTCAACGCCCTCAACTCCATCAACGCCTTCATCCAGCGCAACGAGCCCGACGATGCGTCCAGCTACCTCACCCGCTTCGCCCGCGTGATGCGCAGCGTGCTGGAGAACAGCCGCCACCCCACCGTGCCCCTGCACGACGACCTGGAGACACTGCGCGGCTACATGGACCTGGAGCGCCGACGCCTGCAGGGCAAGTTCGACTTCAGCATCCAGGTGCACCCCGACATCGACCCCCAGGAGGTGCAGGTGCCGCCGCTGGTGGTGCAGCCCTTCGTGGAGAACGCCATCTGGCACGGCGTCACCCACATGGAGGGCAAGGGCCACATCACCCTGGCGGTGGAACCGCGCGGCACCCAGCTGCTGTGGATCATCGAGGACGATGGCGTGGGGCGCCATGCCCCCAAGGCGCAGCACATCGAGCAGCCCGCCAAGAAGACCTCGCTGGGCACGGCCATCACCCGCAGCCGGCTTGACCTGGTGCAAAAACAGCACGGCGGCCACGCCGGCTTCCGTTACGTGGACCGGCCCACCGGCACCCGCGTGGAGGTGGAGATGCCCTTGTTGCGGGACGGGTAAGCGGGAGGGTTGCGCATGCGACCATAGGGTCAAGTGGCCATGTCCCCATCCCGCAGGGCGGGACAGGTCGTGCGTAGAGCGCATCTCAGAACAACCCTTCGGGCTGCGCGGCGGCCTTTCGGGGCCTTCCGGCGTTGCTCGCCCCTCACAGAGCTACCGGCCATGCTCGGGTCTCGCGCCTGGGCTGGCCCCGAAATACCTGCCGCTCGCTTCCAAAAG
>JADLBK010000084.1 GCA_020847755.1 Flavobacteriales bacterium
GCATCCTGCGCGCCCACGGCACCGGCGCCGTGGTGGTGACGCACGACCGCGAGGACGCCTTCCACCTCGCCGACCGCATCGCCGAGATGGACCAGGGCCGCATCGTGCGCATCGGTGCCGCGACCGACCTCCGCGCGGCGTGGAACGCCGCCCCCTTCGCCCCATGAGCACCGACCGCCTGCCCCAGCTGCGCGCCCTGCTTGCCGAGGAGACGGGCGACCTCTTCCTGCGCTATGCCATCGCCCTGGAGCTGAAGCGGCTGGGCGACACGGACCAGGCCATCGCCGACCTGGAGCAGCTGGTGCGCGATGCGCCCCACCACATCGCCACCTACCACCAGCTGGCCCTGCTGCTGGCCGAAGTGGGACGCACGCACGATGCCCTGCACGTGTGCGACGTGGGCCTGCTGCAGTGCACCGTGGCCGGCGACCGCAAGGCGCGCGCCGAGCTGCAGGAGCTGCGCCACGCCATCGCCGACGAGGCATGAGGCGCCGCGCCACCCTCGTCCTGCTCGCCGCCGCCGCGGGGCTCGGCGCCCTGCTCACCGTGGCGCCCTGGCTGGCCCTCACCGCCCCGGTGGGCGCGCCGGCCCTGGTGGTGGAAGGCTGGATCCCGGATGAGCGCCTGCCCGATGTGCTGCGGCTGGCGCAGGCCCGCGGGGTGCGCCAGGTCTTCGTCACCGGCGGCGAACGGCCGCTGGGCCGCTACCTGTATGCCGGCGACACCCTGGTGATCGATGGCGCCCCGATGAGCGGGCCCTGGCGGATCCAGCTGGCCGGCCTGCCCGGCGTGCATTGGCAGCTGCTGGGCGACACCCTCCGCCTGCAGGCGGGCACCACCGACGGCGCACTTCGCGCGGTGGACCTGCAGGTGGGCTCCGGCGTTCGGCAGCTGCGGTTGACGGGCAGCGCGGCGGTGGCCCCGGGCGACACCACGGCCCTGCTCTTCGTGCAGACGCTGTCCCGGGCGGGCGAGGGGCTGGCGGCTACGGGAGATGCGGTGCGGGTGCACGGGGCCGGCGGCGCGCGGACGGCCTGCGCGCTCACCTGGGCCGGGGAGCGGGCGCAGCGGATGGTGGCATTGGGCCTGCCGGAGTCGCAGGTGCTGGCGGTGCCCGGCCTGCCCGATGCGCGGGGGCGCACCGTGTCGGCCGCGCAGGCCATGGCGGCGCAGGCGCGCTGGCTGGGGCTGGGGGCCTACGACGTGGTGAGCCTCGGCGTGCATGCCCGCCGCACCCGCAACGCCCACCGGCGGGCCAACGGCGACGCGGTGCTCGTGGGGGTGATCGCCCTGCCCGACCCGCAGGTGCCGTCGCGCACCTGGTGGCTGCGTCCGCACGCATGGCCCGCCGTGGCCAAGGAACTGGCCGGTCTGCTGCGCGATGCCGCAGCGGGTACCTTTGGGTCGTGACCACCGTCCGCCTTCGTTCCCTGCTGCTGTGCGTCGCGCTGGGCCTCGCCTTCGGGGGGGCGACGCGGGCGCAGACCACCCTGCGGGTGATGACCTACAACCTGCTGGCCTTCCCGGAACCGGTGCCGGCCGGGCGGCAGGACACGCTGGCCCGCATCGTGGACCATGTGCGGCCGGACCTGCTGGTGGCGCAGGAGATCCGCACGGTCGCCGGCGCGAACCTGGTGCTGAACGACGCGCTGAACAGCAACGGCGTCACGCGCTTCAGCCAGGCTGCCTGGGTGCCGCAGATCAGCGACCCCGGCAGCACCGTGAAGCTGCAGCAGCAGCTCTACTACGACCACGAGCGCTTCACCCTGGCCGGGCAACAGACGCTGACCACGGCGGTGCGCGACATCAACGTGTACACCCTGTACGTGAACGATGCGGACCTGGCCCAGTCGCAGGACACCACCTGGATCACGGTGTACGTCGCGCACCTGAAGGCCAGCACGGGCGTGGTGAACGAGTACGCGCGCCAGCAGATGGCCGAGGTGCTGATGGCCCATCTCAACACGCTGCCCGCGGGCCGCAACGTGATCGTGGCGGGCGACATGAACATCTACTCCGCCAGCGAAGGGGCCTACACCACCTTCATGACGGGCGGGGTGTCCAACCCGCTGGACGACCCGTTGACGCTGCCGATCAGCTGGAACGGCAACTCGGCCATGGCGCAGCACCACACGCAGAGCACACGCACCAACACGCTCTATGGCGAGGGCGCGGGTGGCGGGCTGGACGACCGGTTCGACATGATCCTGCTGAGCCAGACGGCGATGACCGGCGGGAACCGACTGAGCTACGTGGCCGGAAGCTGCCGTCCGGTGGGCAACTCGGGCACCTGCTTCAACGACAACATCACCGATTGCAGCACGGGGCAGACGCCCTTCGCGGTGCTGCGCGCCCTGTACTACATGAGCGACCATCTGCCCGTGGTGCTGGACCTGAGCTTCGACGGGGTGGTGGTGGGCGAGGCCCCGCGCGAGACCCCGGCCCCCGTGGCGCTGCGCCATGCGGCGGACGGCACCCTGTTCCTTGATGCGCAGCGTCCGGGCGAAGGGATGCTGGAGCGCTGGGATGCCCAGGGCCGGCTGCTGGAACGCCGCAGCCTCCGCTTCACCGAAGGCACCACCACCGTCGCCCCCTGTACCGCTCCCACAGGCCTGCAGGTGGCCGTGCTGCACGTGGACGGCATCAGCCTCCGCCACCCCTACATCATCGCGCCATGAGCACCGCCCGCCCCCCCTTGGACGAGATCCCCGCCTTCTACCGCGGTTATGTGGCGGAGGCGCCGGGCGCGGATGTGTGCGATGCGCTGGTGCGCGCCGCAGAGGCCGTGCAGGCCGCCTTCGGTGCGGTGCCTGAAACCCGTGGCGACCTGCGTTATGCGCCCGGCAAGTGGACGGTGAAGGAAGTGCTGCTGCACCTCATCGATGCCGAGCGGGTGTTCGCGTACCGTGCGCTGCGCTTCGCGCGCCGCGATGCCACCCCGCTGCCGGGCTTCGACGAGGACGCCTGGGTGCCTGCGGCACGGGCCGCACGCCGCACACTGGCCGAGCTGCTCGCGGAGCACCGGGCGGTGCATGCCGCCACGCTGGCGTTGTTCCGCAGCTTCGAGGAGGAGGACCTGCTGCAACGGGGCACGGCCAATGGCAACGTCATCAGCGTGCGCGCCCTCGGCTGGGCCACGGCCGGTCACGCCCTGCATCATGTGACCGTGTTGCGCGAACGCTACCTTGGTTGACATGCGGAGCATCCACGACTGGTTCGCGGCCTACGGCGAGAGCCACCGCGACCCCACCAACAAGGCACTGCACTGGGTCTGCATCCCGGTGATCTTCCTGAGCATCGTGGGGCTGCTGTGGGGCATCCCCTCCCCTGTGGCCACGCCGCACGTGTGGGCGTGGGTGGCGGTGGCGGCCGTGGCGGTGTTCTACGCTCGCCTGTCGAAGCCGATGATGCTGGCCATGGTGGCCTGGTCCCTGCTGTGCTGCGGGCTGGTGATGCTGATGGAGCGCTGGCTGCCGTTGCCGCTTTGGGTCACCTGCCTGAGCCTCTTCGCCGGTGGATGGATCGGCCAGTTCATCGGCCACCACATCGAAGGCAAAAAGCCCAGCTTCCTCCAGGACCTGCAGTTCCTGCTGATCGGTCCGGCGTGGCTGATGGGCGACCGGTTCCGCCGCGCGGGCCTGCGCTACTGAGGCAGGCGCCGGAAGTAGGTGGGCCGGTGCGCGGGATCCGCCGCCGGATCGAGCACGGCCTGCAGGTCGGCGAGCAGCACATCGGGTTCCAGCATGGCGCGGCCGAAGAGGTCGGCCTCCGCACTGTTGGCCACGAACACGGTGCCCGCGCGGAAGGCCGGCGTGTCCAGCATGCGCTGATCCACGCCCGGGAGGTCGGCCGCACCGCGCAGGAGAGGCACATCGGTCAGCACGCCCCAATGGGTGCAGGCATGGGCATCGGCCATCACCACCTCCATCGGCAGATCGATGTTCCCCTGGGCGCTGCGGTCGGCATACCGGTAGCGGGCCCCTGCATCGGCCACCAGCCGGGCCATCAGGCTGTTGCCCGCGGGCACGCTCCACACCCCGCGCCACGCGCTGCCGACGAACACGAGGGGTGCGTCGGGATCGGCTTGGCGCACCCGGCCGCGGTAGCGGGCCGCGATGCCGGCATAGAGGCTGTCAGCGGTGGCCACGGTGCCGGTGAGCACACCGAAGAAACGCAGCCATTCAGCACGGCCGAGCGGGTGCGGTTCGAGGTACTCGCACACCGGGACCGGCACATGATGCTGCGGCAGCCGGGCCATGCCGCCGAACGGATGATCGAGCACCAGCGCGGGGGCGAGAGCGGTGAGCTGCTCCCGGCGGGCGCCCTCCCCTTCGGCCAGCCCGGCAAGGGCACCGGTGGCCAGCGCCGCGCGCAGGGTGCTGTCGCGCTGTCGCTCGGGCCAGGCGCAGGCGGATACGCGCGGAAGGGCGCGCAGGGCGGACACGTAGGCGGTGTGCGTGGTACTGAGCAGGACGAGGGCCAGGGCGCCGGGCCGCACCACCGTCCAGGGACCGGCGCACGGCCCTTGCGGCGGCGGCTCCGCAGCGGTGATCAGCAGGCGGGCGAGGGTGTCCATGGACGCACCGAGCACGAGCAAGGCCTCGCCCTCGGGCCCATGCCAGCTGCGGAAGTGCGTGGCGGCCTCGTTGGTGCGCCCGGTCCACGAGGCCGCGGCCGTGGGCCGGGCGGGCGGGGCGACCGGGCCGCAGCCGGCGAACAGGGCCAGGACGGCGATGGCCGGAAGGGTCCTCACTGCAGCTCGATGATCATCTCCATCAATGCGTCGCGCAGCAGGTCGCGGCCGGTGGCCAGCGCGCGTGCGTCCACGCCGAAGACGTGGTCGGGCAGTTCACCGCGGTCGAGCGGTCCGCGGGGCGTGCCCTCGTACACGTAGCGGATCAGGGGGATGTGAAAGACGAGGCCGGTGTTGGGCGTGCGCAGGCGAAGGATGCGGCCACCGCAGCTGCTGAGGCTGTTGGTGCCGACCTCCTCACCGACGATGCTGGCCCTTCCGGCCCGGCGCGCCATCATCACCAGGGCGGCGGCAGCCTCGCGGGTGAAGGCGTCGCACACCACGTACACCTTGCCGTCGAACGCGTTGGGCTGTGGCTCCAGAAATTCCAGGCGCGGGTCGTCGGGCCGCAGGTGGTAGCGGCCATGATCGCCGGGCAGGTAGTTGGCCGCCAGGGTGGCGAAGAACTCGGGCAGCGGCTCACACAGGCCATAATGCTTGGGTGGAGCGGTGAGGCGCACGGTCATGTCCTGCACCACGCGGTAGGGCTTGAGGGCGTAGATGGAATGCACCAGTTCGGCCAGGGCCAGTTCGCTGCCGGCGGCGCCGCGCACATCGATCACCAGCACGCGGGACCGGTCGCGCTTGAGGTCGCGGCGCAGGTCCTCCACGAAGCGCTCGGGCTTGATGCCCGCGTTCAGCAGGGTGTCCGTGTGGAAGCTGCGCAGCGAGAGCCAGGTGGTGTGGTGGTCGGCGTGGTGGGCGGCGCTCCAAGGCAGCAGGGGCCCGTTCTCCGGCCTCACCGATCGGCGCACCTCCTCACCGGTGAGGCCCATCACCTGTTCGGTGCGGGCGCGGCCGCTGGGCGGTTCGAAGGCGATGGTGAAGGTGGGCGAGCGGTCCAGGTGGCGGTACAGCAGGTAGGGCAGGTCGCGTTCCACCTGGCGCACGCGGAACAGGGAATCGTTCGCGTCGGACAGTGCGATGGCGGCGAGCGTGTCCAGGATGCCGGCGGCCGAACGGCCATTGATGGAGAGGATCCGGCTGCCGGAGGGGATGGAGCGGAAGCCCTTGAGCTCCTCCTCCACGTAGAGGCCCGGGCCCACGGCACGCACGGCGAGGGGCAGCAGCGGCACCTGTTCACGCAGGGAGCGCTCGACGGTGGCGGGCAGGTCCACGCGGGTGTGGGCATCGCCGATGAGCTGCAGCACGGGCGTGAGCAGGTCGGTGACCTCGGCGGCCGTGAGGGGGACACGCGCAGCGGCGATGGCCTCGTCGATGGCGCGGTCCAGCGCGGCCTTGGTCACGTGCCGATAGGGGTCGGCGTGGGCCTCGTGCAGGGTGCTGCGCCAGAGCTCCAGGTCCGCCGCCACATGCTCCGGGTAGTGCCGCTGACCTTCCAAGGGCCCCCGGGCCTGCGCCGATCCCACCATCGGAAGCAGCGCAAGGGAGAGGATGGACAGCCCGGCGGCCGGTGTGCGGAAGGTCATGCGCAAAGGGCTGCGAATTTAGGGCCACGGTGTGCCGGTGCGGAAAGACGTGGCCCCGGCGCTGAGGCCGGGGCCAAGGACCGATCGGGTGCGGACACCTCAGGCCTTCACCGTGGTGCGGGGCGCGGCGGCGAGCACCTCGGGCTCCACACCGTCCTTGTACTTGGCGAAGTTGTCGTTGAACGCCTTGGCCAGGCGCTCGGCCTGCTGGTCGTAGGCGGTCTTGTCCTTCCAGGTGCTGCGCGGGTCCAGGATGCCGTCGGGCACGTGGGGGCAGGTGGCCGGGAAGCTCACGCCGAACACGGGATGCTGGCGGTAGTCCACACCGTCGAGCTCACCGCGCAGCGCGGCGGTGATCATGGCGCGGGTGTACTTCAGCTTCATGCGTTCGCCGGTGCCGTAGGCGCCACCGCTCCAGCCGGTGTTCACCAGCCAGATGCGCACGTCGTGCTGGCGCAGTTTCTCGCCGAGCATGGCGGCGTACTTGCCGGGATGAAGGGCCAGGAAGGGAGCGCCGAAGCAGGCGCTGAACACGGTCTTGGGCTCGGTGACCCCGGCCTCGGTGCCGGCCACCTTGGCGGTGTATCCGCTGATGAACCAGTACATGGCCTGCTGCGGGGTGAGGCGGCTGATGGGGGGCAGCACGCCGTAGGCATCGCAGGTGAGGAAGAAGATGTTCCTCGGATGGGCGCCCATGCTGGGCACCGCGATGTTGTCGATGTGGTGGATGGGGTAGCTGACGCGCGTGTTCTCGGTCTTGGTGCCGTCGCTGAAGTCCACCTTGGTGGTGCCCTCGTGGAAGACGATGTTCTCCAGCAGGGCGCCGAACTTGATGGCGTTCCAGATCTGGGGCTCCTTCTCGGCGCTGAGGTCGATGCACTTGGCGTAGCAGCCGCCCTCGAAGTTGAACACGCCGGAATCGCTCCAGCCGTGCTCGTCATCGCCGATCAGGCGGCGGTCCGGGTCGGCGCTGAGCGTTGTCTTGCCCGTGCCACTGAGGCCGAAGAACACGGCGGTGTCGCCCTCCTTGCCGATGTTGGCGCTGCAGTGCATGCTGAGCACGCCGCGCTCCTGGGGCAGCACGTAGTTCAGCACGGTGAAGATGCCCTTCTTGATCTCGCCGGTGTAGCCCGTGCCCCCGATGATGATCATCTTCCGGCTGTAGTTGATGATGGCGAAGTTGTGCTGGCGTGTGCCGTCCTTGGCCGGGTCGGCGGTGAAGCCGGGCACGCAGACCACGTGCCACTCGGGGGTGAAGTCCTCGAGCTCGGCGGCCGAGGGGCGGATGAACATGTTGCCGGCGAAGAGGGCGCTCCAGGGGTACTCGGCCACCACGCGCACGTTGAGGCGGTACTCGGGGTCGGCGCAGGCGGTGGCGTCCTTGATGTACACATCGCGGTTCATCAGGTAGGCGCACATCTTCTCGTAAAGGGCGTCGAACTTGGCCTCATCGAAGGCGATGTTGACGTCGCCCCACCACACGGTGTCCTGCGTCTTGGCGTCCTTCACGCAGAACTTGTCCTTGGGGCTTCGTCCGGTGAACTCACCGGTGTCGATGGCCAGGGCGCCGCTGTCGGCGAACACGCCTTGTCCGTTGACGATGGCGTGCTCGATCAGCTCGGCGGGCTCGAGGTTCCAGTAGGCATCGCCCACCAGGCCCAGGCCGATGGAGGAGAGGTCCGCGTTCTTCGGTCGCTTGCCGAACTCGTTCATGTCCGTAGGGTTGGAATAGGGCGGCAAAGGTAGAGGAAGGCCGGGTGGGCGTGCCAACATCCGTCAGTGTCCACGACGGGCGCCCACCAGCAGCAGGAGCCAGCCGGCGATGAAACACAGGCCCCCCAGCGGTGTCACCGGCCCAAGAACGGGCGTAAGGGCTTGGGTCCCAAGCAGGTCTCGGGTGGCCAGCAGGTACAACGAGCCGGAGAAGGCCACCACGCCAGCGAGGAGCAGGCCCCCGGTCAGGCGGAGGGAGCGTTCCGGGATCCGGTCGTGCAGGGCGGCCAGCAGCAGCAGGCCGAGGCCGTGGTAGAACTGGTACTCCACCCCGGTGCGCCACTGGGCCAGGGCCTCGGGCGACAGCACGGCCCGCAGGCCATGGGCCCCGAAGGCACCGAGGGCCACGGCGATGGCCAGCACGGCGGCTCCGGCGATGACGAGTCGACGCATGGTGCAAAGGTGGGCGGAAAAGCGAAGCCCCCCGGATCACCGGAGGGCTTGCACGATCGTGGGGTGGATCAGCGCTCGTTCTTGAGCTTCTCCATCTCCTTGTCGAAGGTCTCCTTGAACTTCTCGTAGTCGTAGTCGATGCGGAGGCGTTCGTCCTGGCTGAGGCGCTCGTTGTACTCGCTCAGCAGGTCCTGGGCGCTGAGCTCGATCGCGAGGTAGCTCTTGTAGGTGTTCTGCGGGGTCTTGGTGAGCTTCTCGCAGATGGTGCGGGTGCCACTGAGGCGCTGGTCGGTGACCTCGCGGGTGAGGCCCTCGAAGCGCTCGGCGATCTCCTCCTTGTTGTTGAGCTCGCGGCTGTTGACGTAGTTGTCGACGACGCGCTTCACGGCGGTGTTGA
>JADLBK010000085.1 GCA_020847755.1 Flavobacteriales bacterium
GCGCTCCTCGAACTGGCCGCGGTACTTGGTGCCGGCCACCAGGCTGGCGATGTCCAGCGCCACGATCCGCTTGCCGAAGAGCACCCGGCTCACCTTGCGCTGGATGATGCGCAGGGCCAGGCCTTCGGCGATGGCGCTCTTGCCCACACCGGGTTCGCCGATCAGCACGGGGTTGTTCTTCTTGCGGCGGCTCAGCACCTGGCTCACGCGCTCGATCTCCTTTTCGCGGCCCACGATGGGGTCCAGCTTGCCGTCCTCGGCCAGCTTGGTGAGGTCGCGGCCGAAGTTGTCCAGCACCGGCGTTTTGCTCTTGCTGTCGGCAGGCTTGCGCTGACCGCCGGAGTAGCCGCTGCCGCTCTCCTCGTCATCGTCGTCCGCGCTCTGCGGGCCCTGGGCCTTGGGGCCTGTGGAGGGGCCGGAGGCCGGGGAGGGGCCACCGCCGGCGAGGATGGCGTCCACTTCGTTCTTCACGCTCTCGTAGTCCACGTTGAACTTGTGCAGGGTGCGGGTGGCCAGGTTGTCCTCGTCCTTCAGGATGCTGAGCAGCAGGTGCTCGGTGTCGATGTGCGGGCTCTTGAACAGCTTGGCCTCCAGGACGGTGATCTTCAGCATCTTCTCGGCCTGCTTGATCAGCGTGATCTTGTCCTTGTCCGGCGGACGCATCGCGCTGGCGGGCTCCATGCTGCCCTCCACCGAACGGCGGAGCTCCTCCAGGTCCACGTCCAGGTGGTGAAGGATCTTCACGGCGTTGCCCTCGCCCTCGCGGATGAGGCCGAGCAGGATGTGCTCGATGCCGATGTAGTTGTGCCCAAGCCGGAGGGCCTCCTCACGGCTGAAGGTGATGACGTCCCGGACCCGGGGTGAGAATTTGGCGTCCATGCGGTGGTTCGGCGGTGGTGCGTCCGTGGGATGAAGGTACGGCGTCGGGCACCGGGGGCAAGCTATCCAATCGGGCTTCGTGCACCCCGGTCCGGCCATCGTGCTTTTATCCACAAGGAACTGTGCGGTCTGTGGAAAAATACGGGGGCCTCGAACCCTCCTACGAAGTACTTTCGGGCTCCCTTTTCGGCACCCCTTTCATCACGGACCGTGCCAATGACGAATTGACAGCCCATGACCGACGGAGAGAAGATCGTCCCGATCAACATCGAGAACGAGATGCGAACGGCCTACATCGACTACTCGATGTCGGTGATCGTGAGCCGCGCCCTGCCTGATGTGCGCGATGGCCTCAAACCCGTGCACCGCCGTGTGCTGTTCGGCATGCAGGAGCTGGGGGTGCTCAGCAACCGCCCCTACAAGAAGAGCGCCCGTATCGTCGGTGAAGTGCTGGGTAAGTACCACCCGCACGGTGACGGCAGCGTGTACGACGCCATGGTGCGCATGGCGCAGGACTGGAGCCTGCGCTACCCCTTGGTGGACGGCCAGGGCAACTTCGGCAGCATCGACGGGGACAGCCCGGCGGCCATGCGCTACACCGAGGCCCGCCTGAAGAGGATCGCCGAGGAGGTGCTGGCGGACCTGGACAAGGAGACCGTGGACATGCGTCCCAACTTCGACGACACGCTGGAGGAGCCGAGCGTGATGCCCACCCGGATCCCGCAGCTCCTGGTGAACGGGGCCGCCGGCATTGCCGTGGGCATGGCCACCAACATGCCGCCGCACAACCTCACCGAGGTGTGCGACGCCACCATCGCCTACATCGACGACCGCGACATCGACATCGACGGCCTGATGCAGCACATCAAGGGTCCGGATTTCCCCACCGGCGGGGTGATCTACGGCACCGACGGCATCCGTGAGGCCTACACCACCGGCCGCGGCCGCATCGTGCTCCGCGGCAAGTGCCACATCGAGGAGGACCAGCGCACCGGGCGGGAGACCATCATCTGCACCGAGATCCCCTACCAGACCAACAAGGCCGTGCAGCTCTACAAGGGCGTGGCCGACCTGGTGAACGACAAGAAGATCGAGGGCCTCAGCGACGTCAACGACTACAGCGACCGCACCGGCATCCGCCTGGCCTACGAAGTGAAGCGGGAGGCCATGGGCACCGTGGTGCTCAACCAGCTCTACAAGTACAGCGCGCTGCAGAGCAGCTTCAGCGTGAACAACATCGCGCTGGTGGGCGGGCGGCCCATGCTCCTGAACCTCAAGGACATGATCGCCCGCTTCGTGGACCATCGCCACGACGTGGTGGTGCGCCGCACGAAGTACGACCTGCGCAAGGCCGAGGAGCGTGCCCACATCCTGGAGGGCCTGCTGATCGCCCTGGACCACCTGGACGCCGTGATCGCCCTGATCCGGGCCAGCCAGACCCCCGACGAGGCCCGCGACGGCCTGATGAAGGAGTTCGGCCTCAGCGAGATCCAGGCCCGTGCCATCCTCGACATGCGCCTGCAGCGCCTCACCGGCCTGGAGCGCGACAAGATCCGCGAGGAGCACGCCGAGCTCATGACCCTCATCGCCCACCTGAAGGCCGTGCTGGCCGATGAGGGCATGCGGATGAGCATCATCAAGGACGAGCTGCGCGAGGTGAGGGAGAAGTACGGCGACAAGCGCCGCACGGAGATCGTGGCCAGCGGGGCGGACCTCAA
>JADLBK010000086.1 GCA_020847755.1 Flavobacteriales bacterium
CGCGGGGGGCTTCGGCGTTCAGGGCCCCGCCCTGGCCCGGAAGCCCGTACCTTTGCAGCCTTTTCCGCCCACCCGGCCATGATCGACGTCTCCGGTCTCACCCTCCACTTCGGACAACGCCCCATGTTCGACGGAGTGTCGTTCTTCATCGGGAGCGACGACCGCATCGGGCTGGTGGGGCGCAACGGGGCCGGCAAGAGCACCCTGCTGAAGATCCTGGCCGGCCAGCAGTCTTACGACAAGGGCGCCATCGGCCGCCCGCGCGAGCTCACCCTGGGCTACCTGCCCCAGCAGATGGACCATGACCTGACCCTCAGCCCGCGTCAGGTGGCCGAGAAGGCCTTTGAGGAAGCGCAACACCTGCGCGCCTCCCTGGACCGCATCGAAAAGGACCTGGAGCAGGCCACCGAGGTGGAGCACCAAATGGAGCTGGCCACCATGCTGGCCCACGCCCACGAGCGGCTTAACGCGCTGGGGGTCAGCGACCATGACCAGCAGGTGGAGCGCATGCTGAAGGGCCTGGGCTTCGTGGGCGACGACATCCACCGACCACTGGCCGAGCTGAGCGGCGGCTGGCGCATGCGCGCCGAGCTGGCCCGCATCCTGCTGCTGCAGCCCGACCTGCTGCTGCTGGACGAGCCCACCAACCACCTGGACCTACCGGCCATCCAATGGCTGGAGGACCTGCTGCGCACCTATCCGTCCGCCCTGGTGCTCATCAGCCACGACAAGACCTTCCTGGACCGCCTCACCTCCCGCACGATCGAGGTCACCGGAGGCCAGCTCATCGACCGCAAGGTGCCCTGGAGCCAGTACGTGGAGCTGCGCAAGGTGGAGCGGGAGCAGCAGCTCGCCGCCGCCAAGGACCAGCAGAAGTACATCGAGAAGACGCAGGAGCTCATCAACAAGTACCGCGCGAAGGCCAGCAAGGCCGCCTTCGCCCAGAGCCTCATCACCAAGCTGGAGAACCTCGACCGCATCGAGGTGGAGGACGAGGACCTTCGCAAGCTGGTGGTCCGCTTCCCGCCCGCCCCGCACGCCGGCAAGCTCATCGCCGAGGTGAAGGACGTGAGCAAGGCCTACGGGCCCAAACGCATCTTCAGCCATGCCGAGCTCACCATCGGAAAGGGCGAGCACCTGGCCCTGGTCGGCGCCAACGGCACGGGCAAGAGCACGCTCATCCGCATGGTGGTGGGCGAGGAGCCTTATGAGGGCCAGATCCGGCTGGGCCATGGGGTGGTGCTGGGCTACTACGCCCAGGACATGCCGGAGCGGCTCGAACCCAAGCGCACCGTACTGGAGACCGCCGAGGATGCCGCCAGCGAGGAGAACCGACCGCGCGTGCGCGCCATGCTCGGGGCTTTCCTCTTCAGCGGTGAGGACGTGGACAAGAAGGTGAAGGTCCTCAGCGGAGGCGAACGCGCCCGGTTGGCCCTGTGCTGCATGCTGCTGCGTCCGCTCAACTTCCTGCTGCTGGACGAGCCCACGCACCATCTGGACATCCAGAGCAAGGACGTGCTGAAGGAGGCGCTCAAGAATTACGACGGCACCTTTCTGCTGGTGAGCCACGACCGCGACTTTTTGCACGGGCTCACCCACCGCATCCTGGAACTCGACGGCGGCCGGATCCGCGACCAGCACCTGGACATCCTGGAGCTGATCGAGAAGCGCAAGGCCCTGCAGGCCGCCGACATGGGCGCCAGCAGTGCCCGGACCGCTCCCACGAAGGCCGCTGCCGGTCAGCGCAGCGATTACCACGAACGCAAAGAGCGGGACAAGGAGCGCCGCCGCGTGCAGAACCAGGTGGAGCGCGCCGAGAAGGAGCTGGCCGCCTTGGAACAGGAGGAGAAGGCCCTGCAGGCCCAAGTGATGGCCGCAGGCCTGCCCGCTACCGAACTGGACAAGGCCTACGCCCGCCTCGGTGAACTGGCCCAGCGCATCGCCGCCGTGATGGCCGACTGGGAGGCCGCCTCGGCCCGGCTCGACGAGCTCGATGTCGAGGCCTGAGCGTTCTGCAACGAAAGAATGTTACCTTTGCGGTCCACTGCGGGGTGGAGCAGATGGTAGCTCGTCGGGCTCATAACCCGAAGGCCGCAGGTTCGAGTCCTGCCCCCGCTACAAGAGAGCCCGGTCCGACCGACCGGGCTCCTTCATTCCCGTCCGTTGTGGTCCCCATCTTCGCAGCACCATGAGCCACCGCGCCGGTTTCGTCAACATCATCGGCATGCCCAACGCAGGCAAGAGCACCCTGCTGAACGCGCTGCTCGGTGAATCCCTGGCCATCACCAACCCCAAGGCCCAGACCACGCGCCACCGCATCCTCGGCCTGCTCAACGGTCCCGATCACCAGCTGGTGATCGGCGACACACCGGGCATCCTGGAACCCCAGTACGGCCTGCAGGAACGCATGATGGCCGCTGTGGATTCCGCCCTGCGCGATGCGGACCTCCTGGTGGTGCTGGTGGAACTGCATCAGCGTCCGGACCGTTCCCAGGCCCTGCTCGATCGCGCCCGGCGCGCCAGTTGCCCGTTGCTCGTGCTGGTGAACAAGGTGGACCTGGGCAGTGAGGAGGACGTGCTTCAGGCCTGTCACCGCTGGCAGGAGGCCCTGCCCACCGCCAAAGTGGTGCCCGTTTCGGCGTTGCACGGCTTTCACATCGAGGAGCTTCGGCGCCACTTGGTGGAGGCCTTGCCGGAGCATCCACCGTATTTCCCCAAGGACGAGCTCAGCGACCGCAACATGCGCTTCTTCGTGGCCGAGCTCGTGCGCGAACGCATCCTCGCCCTCTACAAGCAGGAGGTGCCCTACAGCTGCGAAGTGGTGGTGAACAGCTACGAGGAAGGCGACACCCTCACCCGCATCCAGGCCGACATCATCGTGATGCGTGACAGCCAGAAGGCCATCCTTATCGGAGAGGGTGGTCGTGCTCTGCGCCGACTGGGCACCCAGGCCCGCGAGGCCATCGAACGCTTCGTGGGCACCAGGGTCTTCCTGGACCTGAAGGTGAAGGCCGACCCCGACTGGCGGGAGGACAAGAACAAGCTGAGGAACTACGGATACTGATG
This sequence comes from Flavobacteriales bacterium, assembly GCA_020847755.1. Taxonomy (GTDB): domain Bacteria; phylum Bacteroidota; class Bacteroidia; order Flavobacteriales_F; family PHOS-HE28; genus PHOS-HE28. The sequence goes on from JADLBK010000086.1 coordinate 3,067, forward strand.
AGAGCAGCGAGTGACGATCGGCGAGTGGTGAGCGCGTTCCGGTCCGGTCCGGTGCATCACCTGCGGCCGCAACTTACTCGTCACTCCCCACTCGAACGCACATGAGCAACATCGTCGCCATCGTGGGCCGCCCCAACGTGGGCAAGAGCACCCTGTTCAACCGCCTCACCGAGCAGCAGGAGGCCATCACGGACCCCACCGCCGGCACCACGCGCGACCGGCACTACGGCCAGGTGGAGTGGACCGGCACCGTGTTCAGTGTCATCGACACGGGCGGCTATGTGACCGGCAGTGAGGACGTGTTCGAATCCGAGATCCGCCGCCAAGTGGAGCTCGCCATCGAAGAGTCCGATGTGATCCTCTTCATGGTGGATGTGCGCCAGGGGCTCACGCCCATGGACGACGCCATCGCGGGCATGCTGCGCAAGGCAAGGAAGACCGTGCACCTGGTGGCCAACAAGGTGGACACCGGCGAAAGGCAGGCCGACGCGGCGGAGTTCTACGGCCTGGGGATGGGCGAGGTGCACTGCATCAGTGCCCAGAGCGGTGCCGGAACCGGCGACCTGCTCGATACGCTCGTGGCCGGTTTCCGCAAGCCCAGCGCCGAGGCCCTGCCGGATGTGCCCAAGCTCGCCATCGTGGGCCGTCCCAACGTCGGTAAGTCATCGCTCGTCAACGCCCTCCTGGGCCGCGAGCAGAACATCGTCACCCCTGTGGCCGGCACCACGCGCGACCCCATCCACACCCGCTACACGGTGTTCGGTTTCGACGTGATGCTGCTGGACACCGCCGGCATCCGCAAGCGCCAACGCGTGAACGAGGACATCGAGTTCTACAGCGTGATCCGTTCGGTGCGCGCCATCGAGGCCAGCGACGTGTGCCTGCTCATGGTGGACGCCACGGAGGGGGTGCAGCAGCAGGACCTTCACATCTTCTCCATCATCGCGCGCAACGGCAAGGGCGTGGTGGTGGTGGTGAACAAGTGGGACCTCGTACCAAAGGAGACCAACACCATGAAGGCCTTCGAGGCCGACGTGCGCCAGCGCCTGGCGCCCTTCTCCGATGTGCCCGTGGTCTTCACCTCCGTGCTGGAAAAGCAACGCATCCACAAGGTGATGGAGCTGGCCATGCAGGTCCATGCCGACCGCTCCCGCAAGATCCCCACGCGCCAACTGAACGATGTGATGCTGCCCGAGGTGGAGCGGATGGGACCGCCCATGTACAAAGGCAAGGTGATCCGCATCAAGTTCATCAACCAGCTGCCCACTCCGGTGCCATCCTTCGCCTTCTACGCCAACCTGCCGCAATACATCAAGGCGCCCTACGTGCGCTTCCTGGAGAACAAGCTCCGCCAGCACTACCGCTTCACCGGTGTGCCCATCCGTATCTTTCTGAGGAAGAAGTGACCCGTCATGCGCTGCCTCCTCCTCGCCCCATTGGTCGCGATGGGGACCGTGGCAGCCGCCCAGGACCTTCACCTTCCCACCGGCCCGGCCGAATGGCCGGAGCCGGTCGTCCGGGACCCGGCCTGGGTCCTGGACCGTGGGGATTCGGAGGTCCTGTCCGACACGTTGGCCGTGCGGGTGCTGCATGTGAAACCGCAGTTCCTGACCCTCTTCTTCGAACGGACGCGCATTATCCGATTCGCCAATGAGGCCGACATCCTCCGGCATGGTCATGTGCAGCTTCCCGAATGCCTTGACCCTCCCATGGACAAGGGCGAGCGGGTGTGGGACCCCCGGGCGGAGAACCCCGGCCCACGCTGGATGAACGTCAGGATCGACCGTGTTCAGGCCCGCGTACTGAACGCCGATGGCACCACCCGTCCGGTGGAGATGGTAGCGCATCATCACCGCTGGCCGGTGAAGAACCCCACCACCGTGGAGCACGCGTCGGCCGTGGTGCTCGACCTCGTCGGCATCGTACCGGGCGATGTGGTGGAACTGCGCTGGAAGGTGATGGTGCCCTACGATGTGAACCAGCCGGCCTCGCAGGGCTGGCGTTCGGACCCATGGATGGACAACTGGGCGCGGCTCACCAGCTGGCGGATCTTCTTCCACGACGCTCTTCCCGTGCGCGACCAGCAGGTGAGCATCCGCTACCTGCGCAAGCAGGGCCTCACCTTCGCGGGCGAGCCGCCGCGCATCGTCACTGAGGAAGGGGAGGCTTTGACCGCCATCTGGCACCACAGGGACCTTCCCGGTTGCATGGACGAGGTGAACGCGCGTCCGGCGGACGACCTGCCCCACATCGTGCTGCGCCTTGAGGTGGAGGACCTGCGGTACTGGGCGCGTGACCGCATCAGCGGCATGCCCGTGCAGCAGCCGCCCTGGGTGTACGCCGTGCGGCGGCGTGAAGCCAACGCGCTTTGGCTGGAACGTGTGGCGCGCAAGAAGGTGCCCGACCGGCAGAACCAGCTCGTCAAGGACTTCATCACCACCACCACGGCCGGCCTCGGACATGCCCCCGCCGCACGGCGCATCGAAGCGCTGCACGAGCGCATCGCCATGGAGTTCAGCTACGACCCCGACACCGACTGGTATGCGGACCTGCGCGGCACCAACCAGCGGATGGGCGACCAGGTGAGCGATGCGCTGCTGCGCGACATCAGCCGGCATGACCTTTACGTGAAGCTCATCGCGCAGCACCGCCTGCAGCATCGCACGGCGTACGTCCTCGACCGTCGCTCCGGACAGCTGTCCGCCGACCATCTCACGCCCGTGTGGGACCTCGAGCAGCTCATCGGTGTCCCGGACGGTGAGGGCATGCTGTGGATGCATCCCAAGCGGAGACGGTCGGGCCTGCTGGCCAACGAGCTGCCCTTCTACTGGGCGGGCACAAGGGCGTTGCTTGTCGACGTGACCCGCCTGGCGTTGGACGGTCCGCAGGCTGTGGCGTTCACCACCCTGCCCGCGGTGGACACGGGCAACGACCGGAGACGCATCGCCTTGTCCGTGGAAGTGGACCCGGCCACCGGATCATGTACCGCCGATCTCGAGGTGATGTTGTCCGGGCAGTTCAGCACCGTGGGCCGGGGGGCCTGGTTGTACGGCGAGCGCGACCCCGCGGTGCATCCGGGCTATGGACATCGTCCGCAGGATGCGGGGCGCTGTGCACTGGTGGACCAGGAGGCCGGGACCCTTCGCACCGATGCGCCGTTCGATCTGCCCCTGAGGCAGCAGCTCGACCTCGGGCCCCGGTTGAAGCAGGACGGTGATAGCGCATGGAACCTCGACCTGCGCGGTCTGCTGATGCACGCCACGCCGCCGGCGGTCGAGGCGGGTTCGCGTACGTTGCCCTTCCACTGGGACTTCCGGCAGGTGGATGAGCTGGAGGTGAGCGTTCGTGCCCCGGCCGGGTGGCACCTGGGAACCGACCTCACCTTGGGCCGATGGAACTCCTCCGCCGCCGCGCTCGATGTGGAGACCACGTGGGAAGGCGACACGGCCGTCGTGCGCTCCATCCTGCGGGTCGAGGGTGAACGTGAACCGGGTCCCGACCACCGCGACTTGAGCGCGCTGCTTCGCGGTGCGCGGAGCATCAGCGACCTGCGGTTCACGCTGACCAGGGAGCGGCAGGAACCCTAAGGGACGACCCGTTACCTTCGTCATATGCTCCGGCGGGCCTCACCCTGGCTGTTGTTCGTGGCCCTGATGGCCCTGGGCTATGCACAGTTCGGTGCCTTGCTGCGGTTCGAGCATGAGCGTGCGGCCATCCAGCGCGCGATCAAGCTGCGGCTGAAGGCCGGTGTTCCGGAGGAGGAGCTCACCACCTTCACGCTCACGGCGGAACAATGGCGCGGTCTGCGCTGGGTGAAGCCCGGGCGTGAGTTCCGGTTGCCCGACGGACGCATGTTCGACGTGGTGCGACGCGCTGACGGTCCGAACGGCACGGTGGTGCTGCGGTGCATCGCGGACCATGAGGAGACCGCGCTCTTCGCCGGCCTGAAGGAGGCCGTCGCGCGGGGTATGGACGGACGAGCGCCCCGATCACGCGAGCGGGTCGTGTACGTGGTGCTTCACCTTGCGCGTCCACCGGAAGGCGTGGTCCTTCCCGAACGAAGCGCCGGTCCGCAGTTCTGGCCGCAGGCACCGCACCGAATGCCGGCGGATGGATGGATCACCGATCGCACCCCGCCGCCCGAGCGGCCTGCGCACGGCTGACCCTCATCCATACCGGGGAGGATCGAGGTCGCTCCGCGGCGCGGTGGTCCGCGCCTGTCGGGGCGTGATTTCCCCGTCACATCCGATCCCTTACGACAACCATGACCATGAACAGGACCCTTTCGGTCCTCGTCCTTCTGCTGTGCTCCCTGATGGCCAAGGCCCAGGTGGTGCGGGTGGTGGACCAGGACGACCAACGGCCCCTTGAGGGGGTCGTCATCACAGGCGACGACCCCGCCTCAGCGCGCGCCACGGATGCACGCGGACGTGCGGCCATCGATGGATTGACCGGTGATACACTCACCTTCACGGCGCTGGGCTACGCCGACATGCGCATGCCCCGGACCGCGCTGGCTTCCGGCGAGGCCGCGGTGACGCTGCATGCTCTGCCGTTCACCTTGCGGGAGGCGGTTGTTAGCGTGAACCGCTGGGAACAAGGTGCGGAGCGCGTGCCCGACCGCATCACCGTGATGCGGCCGCGCGATGTGGCCCTCTACAACCCTGGCACGGCCGCGGACATGCTGCAACGCTCAGGCGAGGTCTTCATGCAGAAGAGCCAGCTCGGTGGAGGCAGTCCCATGATCCGCGGTTTCGCGGCCAACCGCCTCCTGATCGTGGTGGACGGGGTGCGCATGAACAACGCCATCTACCGCGCCGGCAACCTGCAGAACATCATCAGCATGGACGCCAATGCCATTGAACGCGCCGAGGTGGTGCACGGTCCCGGGGCGATGACCTACGGTAGTGACGCCATCGGCGGTGTGATGGACTTCCACATGCTTCGTCCACGGTTCAGCCAGGACAGCAGCCTGTTGCTTCGCGGCGGTGCCGCCGCCCGCTATGGCAGTGCGGCGAACGAGTTCGGCGGGCATCTCAACATCGGCCTGGGTGGCCGACGCATCGCCTTCGCGGGCAGCGCCACCTTCAACCGGTTCGGCGACCTGCGTGCCGGGTCGATCGGTCCGGCCGACTACCGGCGTCCATGGTCCGTGGAGACCGTCAACGGGGTGGATTCCATGGTGATGAACGTCGATCCGGACCTGCAGCTGGGCAGCGGCTACGACAACATCAACCTGTTCGGCAAGCTGGCCTTCCATCCGGTGGACGCGCTGGAGATCGGGCTGAACGTGTACCACAGCACCACCTCCGATGTGCCGCGCTACGACCGTTTGATCGAGCTCCGACCCAGCGGCACACCGCGTTCGGCCGAATGGTACTACGGTCCGCAGGAATGGACGATGGGCGCTCTTACCGTGAAGCACACCGCAGCACGCGGACCGTGGAGCACCGCCCGCCTCAGCGTGGCCTACCAATCCTATGCGGAGAGCCGCAACGATCGCAACTTCCGGAACACGAGCCTTCGCACACAGGCGGAACAGGTGACCGGGGTGTATGTGAACCTGGACATGGAGCGTGAGCTGGGCCGTCGTGGACAGCTGTTCTTCGGCGGGGAGTACGTCACGAACGAAGTGACCTCCACCGGCCGGCGCGTGGATCAGGTGACGGGCGAGGAGACCGTGATCAACTCCCGCTACCCGGACGGATCCACCTGGAGCACCGGCTCGGTGTATGTCGGTGCGATGTTCGACGCCACGGAGCGCTTCACCTTGACCGCCGGCCTTCGGTTCAACTGGAGCGCCCTTGACTGCATGTTCGACACCACGCTGTTCCCCTATCCGGCCACCACGACGAGCCTCAGCAACACGGCACTGACCGGTAATCTGGGTCTGGTGTACCGACCGGGCACGGATTGGAAGTTCGCCCTGGACCTGAGCTCGGGTTTCCGAGCACCCAACATCGATGACATCGGCAAGGTGTTCGACAGCGAGCCGGGTGCGGTGATCGTGCCGAACCCGGACCTGGCGCCCGAGCATGCCTACAGCGCGGAGCTCGGTGTGGAGAAAGTGGTGACCGACCATGTTCGACTGCGGGGCAGCGGATACTATGTGCTCCTGGACAACGCGATGGTGCGCCGGCCGTTCAGCCTGAACGGGCAGGACAGCATCCTGTACGACGGGGAGCCCAGTCGTGTGGATGCCATCCAGAACGCCGCCCAAGCCACGGTGGTCGGGTGCATGATCGCCGTCGAGGCGCGCCTGTGGTCCGGGCTGGGCCTTGACCTGCGGCTGAACTGGCAGGATGGTGTGGAACAGGACGACGACAACACGACCGATGTGCCCCTGCGTCACTCGCCTCCTCCGTTCGGCAGCGCTGGGCTCTCCTGGCAGAAGGGCCGGGTGCGGGCACGCCTCTTCGCCGACATCAGTGATGGCTTTTCCTACGATGACCTGCCACCGAGCGAACAGGCGAAGACCGCGATCTACGCGAAGGACGCCAATGGCGACCCGTACGCACCTTCCTGGTATTCGTTGAACCTCAACGGCAGCTATCAGGTGAACAAGGTCCTGCTCGTTTCGGCCGGCGTGGAGAACATCACCGACCAACGATACCGCCCGTACTCCTCCGGCATCTCCGCACCGGGCAGGACCTTCACGGTCGGGCTGCGCGCTTCGTTCTGACGAACGTACGAAGCGCATTGGCTGGCCCGGGTGTGCACGTCACATCCGGGCCAGTGCGTTCTCCAGGTCGGCGATCAGCAGGTCCGGATCATCCAGACCGATGTACAGGCGCACCAGGGTGAAGGGCAGGTCGGTGTAATAGCCGCTGGGTCCTTTCAGCGCGCACACCGGCCACTGTAAGCTCTCATAGCCGCCCCAGCTCACGGCGATGAGGAAGCGCCGCAGCCCGTCGCAGAAGCGTTCGACCGCAGCCTCGTCCGGTGCATCGAGGTCGATCGTCATCAGCCCCGCGCAGCGCCGCATCTGCCGGCGGGCCAGCGCATGCTGCGGATGACTTTCGAGCCCCGGCCAGTGCACGCGACGCACCTTGGGATGCGCCTCCAGGAACCGGGCCACCCGCTCCGCCGAATCCGCGCTGCGGTGCACGCGCAGTTCCAACGTGCGCAGACCGCGCATCAGCAACCAGGCGTCGTGCGGGCTGGGCGCGGCGCCCAGCGTCATGAACTCGTGCGCCATCACCTGGCGCATGTGCGCCGAGCTGCCCGCGAGCACGCCGCACACCACATCGCTATGGCCATTGAGGTATTTTGTTCCACTGTGCGCCACCAGGTCGATCCCCAGGTCGATCGGGTTCTGGAACAACGGGCTGCTGTAGCTGTTGTCGCAGAGCGTCACGATGCCGTTCTCCCGGGCGATCGCGGCCACCGCCGCCAGGTCCTGCAGTTCGAAGGTGAGCGAGTTGGGGCTCTCGGTGATGAGGAGGGCCGTGTTCGGGCGGATGGCCCGGCGGTAGTTCACCGCATCCGTTCCGTCCACATACGTGGTCTCCACCCCGAACCGCACCAGCAGCTCGCTCAGCAGCTTGCGTGTCCAACTGTAGGGTTTGTGCACGCACACCACATGGTCGCCCGCCTTGGTGAACGCGATGACAGCCGCCGCGATGGCCGCGCTGCCACTGCTGAACAACAGGGCATCCTCGGCGTGCTCCAGTGCGGCGAGCTTGTTGCGCACCATGGCCACCGTGGGGTTGTGGCCCCGGGTGTACAACGGCCGGTCGAACTCCTGCTGCACCACCGCACGCATGGCGGCCACCGTGGGATAGGCGAAATTGCCGCTCTGCACCACCGGAGGAACAACGGCGTCGAAGCCGTGCGGACGGTCCTCGCCAAGGTGGTTGAGGATGGTGCTCAGGTCGTGGTCCATGGCGCAAAGGAAGGCCGATGGCCGGTGCGGGTCACGGATCCCGGCGATAGAAGACGAACCCGTTGCTCCGGCCGATCTCCTTGAAGGTGCCCAGGGCCTCCACCGATGCCGCTCCGGTCACCTTGCAGGATAGGTGGACCGGTCTGTCGATGGCGCCGTGGAAGAGCACGTCCTCCGGGGGCGTGGGCCCAGTGGTGCGTCCATAGAACCACGGTGCGTAGCTCTTGTAGTCCTTGGTGGCGACATGGCAGCGTTCGCCCTGGCGTGCGATGAAGAATTCGATCGCGGCGCGCTGGCTGTAGGCCTCGATGCGACCGATGAAGGCGTAGAGCGTGGCGGTGACGAAGAGCGTGCTGCCGGCAAAGGTGACCAGCAGGCCCGCCCTATAGCGCGATGCGCCGTGCAGCAGGTGTGCCGCCAGGAGGGCCACGGCCAGCAGCACCCCTGCCAGCGCCTCCCATCCGGTCCACCGCACGGCGGCTTCCAGGTTGCCCAAGGCGAAGGGGTCGGCCGACAGCAGGGGGCGAAGCAGGTCCGGCCGCATGCCCAGGAAGGGTACAACGATCACCACCACCGCGATGAGGTTGCCCAGCATCCCCAGGGCGTAGCGCAACGGCCCGAAGGGGACGCGCTTCTCCCAGATGTGCGCCAGCCGCAGCGCGGCCAGGTAGGTGAGCGGAAAATAACAGAGGCTGCTGTAGTGCACGATCTTGGTCTTCACCATGCTGAAGAGCACCAGCACCACCAGGAGCAGCACCACCATCCATCGGCGGTGCATGCGCTGCGGATCGGCGGCGGCCGACGGGCGGACCCCCTCGTGCAGGGCGAAGAGCGACGCGGGGAAGCAGCCCACGAGCAGCACCACGACATGGTAGCCGAAGAAGCCGCCATGTCCGGCGTCCTCCGTGGTGAGCATGGCCACCTGGCGCCAGAAGAACGCCTCCATGAAGACGGGTCCGTTGCGCAGCAGATCGACCACGGCCCAGGAGCCAACGGTGATGACCAGCGCGAACGCCATCCAGAGCAACGGGACCGCAGGCATGCGGAGCCGCAGGCGCGACCACAGCAGCATGGCGCCCACGGTGAGCCCGGGGATGAGCACGCCGACGGGGCCTTTGGTGAGCACCGCCAGGCCCAGGAAGAGGCCGCCGAGCAGCGCATCGCGCCGACCGGCGCCATCGAAGACGCGCATGATCCGGTCGAGCCCCAGGAAGATGAAGAGGTTGAACCACGGGTCGATGATGCCGCTGCGGAAGTAGAGATGCGGGAGGATCGACCCCACGTAGGCCAGCGCCCACAGCCGCCCGAAGAGCGGACCTCGGACCCGGGTGCCGATGCCGTGGATCACGAGGAGGGTGAGCGCACCGCACACCGCGTTGGGCAGGCGCGCGGCGAATTCGCCCACGCCGAACGCGGCCATGCATGCGGCCTGCAGCCAAATGAACAGGGGCGGCTTCTCGTGAAAGGGTTTGAAATCGATCTGCGGCCGCAGCACATCGCCGGTCACCAGCATCTCCCGCGCCATCTCGGCGAAGTTGATCTCGTCCCAGTCGAAGAGGTGCACCGCGCCAAGGCCGGGGACGAAGAGCACCAGCGCCGCCAGGACGATCACCAGCCGGTCGCGCAGGAGCTCCGGCATCGTCAACGGGTGCGTGCACCCAAAAGTGCCCAGCCCATGAGGCCGGTGCGGGCCAGGAAGTAGCGCCAGCTGGTGTGCACCACGCCAAGCCCATAGGTCATGCTGCGGCTGAAGTTGATGCTGCTGGCCTCGTCGAAGTACTTCGTGGGGCACGTGATCTCGGCGATCGCGAAGCCCTGCCAGAAGATCTGCGCGATCATCTGATTGTCGAACACGAAGTCGTCCGAGCAGTTCCTGTACGGGCACGCGTCGAGCACCCTGCGGTGGAAGGCGCGGTAGCCGGTGTGGTATTCGCTCAGCTTCTCGCCCATCAGCATGTTCTGGCCCATGGTGAGCAGCCGGTTGGCGACGTACTTGTACAGCGGCATGCCCCCTTTGAGCGCGCCGCCGCCCAGGATGCGCGAACCGAACACCACCGGGTACACCCCGTTGCCGATCAGTGCGATCATGCTGGTGAGCAGCTTGGGTGTGTACTGGTAGTCGGGGTGAAGCATGACCACGATGTCCGCACCCAGTTCCCGGGCCTTGTCGTAGCAGCTCTTCTGATTGCCCCCGTACCCTTTATTGACGTCGTGCACCACGATGTGGCGGATACCCAGCTGCCGCGCCACCTCCACGGTGTTGTCCGGGCTCTTGTCGTCCACCAGCACCACCTCGTCCACCAGGTCGAAGGGGATCTCGTCGTAGGTCTGCTTCAGGGTGAGCGCGGCCCGGTAGGCGGGAAGCACCACGATGACTTTCTGGCCCAGGTACATGGAGGTCGTTGGTTGGCCGGCGTGACCGGCCGGACAAAGATGCTCAACCCGCGGCGACCCTCAGGCCCGGTCCGAGGCGGTCACGAGGTACACCCCGCACAGGACCACTGCGATCATCATCACCTGCATCAGGCCCAGCCGCTCTCCGTCCAGCAGGCCCCAGCCGATGGCCACCACGGGCATGAGGTAGGTGACCGCGGAAGCCTGCACGGCGCTGGTGCGTTTCAGCAGGGCGTTCCACAGCACCAGGGAGAGGGCCGAGCTGAGCAGGGCGAGCAGCGCCACGAAGCCCAGGGCCGGCCAGGCCGCCGGATCGGCGCTCAAGGTGCCCGGCAGCCCGGTGAGCGCACAGCCCACGAGGCCCACAGGCCCCACGAACAGCAGCGCCAGCGCGGCCGTGGCCATGGAGGGCAGCATGTACAGCCTGTGCTTCACCACGTTGGCGCTGGCGCCATAGCATGCCGTGCCGATCACGGGCAACACGGCGTACAGCGACCACCCTGCCGGCCCGGAGCCCGCGTCGAAGACCACCAGGCCCACCGCACCCACCAGCCCCACCAGCACCCCGGCCAGCTGGGCCAGCCGCGCCTGCGTGCTGAAGAGCAGCAGCCCGATCACCAGGGTGAAGAGCGGGGTGAGGCTGTTGAGCATACCGCTCAGGGCGCTGTCGATCCGGGTCTGTGCCGTGGCGAAGAGGAGGGCGGGGATGCCGTTGCCCAGCACCCCCGCCAGCAAGAGCGGGCGCCAGTGGCCGCGGAGCATGGGCCAGTGGCGCAGGGTGGCTGGTATCAGCACCGCCCAGGCGATGGCCAGCCGCGCGGAGGCCACCTGCCCCGGGCTCAATACCGGACGGCCGTCGGCCCACAGCCCACGCTTCATCAGGATGAAGGAGGAGCCCCAGATCAGGGCGAGCGTGCCCAGCAGGAGCCAGGACAGCCGATCGGGGCCTCGCCCGGCGGGTCGCATGCGCCGCGAAGGTATCGGCACGCCTCCGCACACTACTTTTGTAACAATTCCGTTCTCCGGTGCGTCCCATGATCACCAACAACCCACGCCCCATGCGCTCCCGGTTCCTCGCCTGTTCGCTCCCGGTCCTCCTGCTCTCCGCGTGCTCCTCCGGCACCGCCGACGTGCAGCAGGCCACTGCCGAAGTGGCTGGTGTGGCCCGCGTGGTCAATGAAGTGGTGATCACCCAGGGTACTCCGGTGACCTTCGCCGACCTCAGCATCTCGGGCATGAGCTGCGAGATGATGTGCGGTGGTGCCATCAAGAAGGCCCTGGCCCAGGTGCCGGGGGTGTCCACCACGGAGATCACCTTTGTCGAGGGTGACGAGAACGACCACGCCATCGTGACCTACGACCCCGCCCAAGTGAACGATGCCCAGTTGGTCGAGGCCGTGCAGAAGATCCACGATGGGCAGTACAAGGTGGTGGCCGTGGCCGTGACCAAGCAGGTGAAGGGCGATGGCTCCGCCTCCGAGGAGGGCGAAGCGGCCGAGGCCACGGACGGGAAGGTGAACGCCGAGCTGCCTTCCCTGCGCCTGCCCAGCCTGCTCGAACTTCTTTCATTCATCCTCCGGGCCTGACCCCGGGTTCCTGACCGCGTCGTAAAGGGGCCATGGGCCCCTTTCACGTTCAGGTCCCGAACGGAAGCGGGCATCGTGCGTTGGTAGTTTTACCGCCCATGCCGGATCATACCCAGCACCGTCCTGTCGTCCACTGGCTCGTAACAGGCTGTGCGCTCATCGCCTGCATGGTGGCCATCGGGGGGATCACCCGCCTCACCGGCAGCGGGCTCAGCATCACCGAGTGGAAGCCGATCATGGGTGCCCTGCCGCCCTTGAACGATGCGGAGTGGCAGGAGGCCTTCGACAAGTACAAGCGTATTCCGGAGTACACCCTGAAGAACCAGCTCATGGACCTGGACGGGTTCAAGGCCATCTTCTTCTGGGAGTACCTGCACCGCAACTGGGGCCGCCTCATGGGCTTGGTGTTCATCATCCCCTTTGTGCTCTTCCTGCGCCAGGGAAGGCTGCGGGGCTGGCTGCTGCGCCGAACGCTGGCCATCCTCGTCGGCGGCGGACTGGTCGGGGCGCTGGGCTGGTTCATGGTCATGAGCGGCCTGGCCGACAACCCGGACGTCAGCCACTTCCGGCTCGCCATCCACCTGTGCGCGGCCTTCACGGTCTTCCTCCTTGTGTTGTGGACGGTGCTCGATCTGCGGCGGGGACGGCGCGCATGGCGGGGCGACGGCTCGGCGGGGGCACGCTGGTCACGCCTGCTCCTTGTCCTGGTCGCGGTCCAGGTGGTGTACGGGGCCTTCACCGCCGGGCTCGATGCCGGACGGATCTACACCACCTGGCCGCTGATGAACGGAGCGTTCATGCCCGAGAACGTGCACGCCTTCGGCGACCTGGTGAAGGACCTCACCGACCATCGCGACGGTGTGCAGTTCGTGCATCGCAACCTGGCGTGGCTGGTGGCGTCCGGGTGCATCGCGTTCGCGGTCCTCCTGCGCGCCGATCCACGCGTGCGGCGGACCGGTCCCTGGCTGGTCGCCGCGGTGACGCTGCAATTCGTGCTCGGCGTGGCCACCCTGCTCAGTGCGGTGCAGATCGCCCTGGGGGTGTTGCACCAGCTCGGAGCCCTGCTACTGCTCGGTGTGCTGCTCCGCTTGATCCACGCCACCGGCCGGGCCCTTCCAGCGGAGGCTGCCGATGAAATGCCGCATGTCGGCGCGCACGCGATCGGTCACCGGGGCCAGTGAGTCGGCATTGGGCCGGGCCATGAAGTACAAGGCGCCATAGAGGAAGTGCGTGCTGCTATCGGTGAGGTAGAACACCAACGGGCTCGCCACATCGCCCTCAACCTCGAACACGGTGCCGTGCACCCGGGCGCTGTCGCGGTGCACCATGTGGCTGCGGATGCGCGCGGCCTTCAGTTCGTGCTTGCGTTTCAGCACATGGGCGTCGTCGATCAGCTGGTCCAGGTCGCCGTTCACCGTGCGGTAGGTGAGGTGCACGCGGGCCTTGAGGGGGCCGTAATCCAGGTCGCTCCAACAACGTTGACCCTCCGCGCGGCGGGGCAGCACACGCACGGCGGCCGGTACCTCGGCGCTGTAGCAGTCCGCGTCATGCGCCACATAGGCCACCGGTGGCAGGTCGATGCGGAAGTAACCGTGGGGCAGGGGACGGGGCTCCGGCGTGCATCCGGCCGCCAGCGCGAACATCAAAGCTCCGAAGGCACGCTCACACCGCACCTTCATCGCCCACGCTGATCTTGACCCGTCGCACACGCTTGTTGTCGGAGGATTCCACCACGAAGGTGAAGTTCCGGAGCGACACCCGCTCGCCCTTCTGCGGGATGCGCCCCGTGAGCTCGAGCACGAAGCCGCCCACCGTGCCGCTGTCGCCGCGGTTCTCCTCGAACACCCGGCCATCGATGCCCAGGATGCGGTACAGGTCGTTGAGCGGCGTACGCCCCTCGAAGACCCAGGTGCGGTCGTCGAGCTTGGTGTAGTTCAGCTCCTCATCGTCGAACTCGTCGGTGATGTCACCCACGATCTCCTCGATCACATCCTCCAGGGTCACCAGCCCGCTGGTTCCCCCGTACTCGTCGACCACGATGGCCAGGTGCACCTTCTTGCGCTGGAACTCCTTGAGCATGTCGTCCAGCTTCTTGGTCTCCGGAACGAAGCAGGGTTCGTGCAGATGGGCCAGCCAGTCCATGTCGGGCTTGTCCAGGAAGGGCAGCACGTCCTTGATGTGCAGAACGCCGATCACCCGGTCCAGGGTGCCTTCGTACACCGGTACGCGCGAGAAGCCGCTCTCGATGATGGCGGGCACGAGCTCCTGGAACGTGAGCTCCTTGTCGAAGGCCACCATGGCGGTGCGCGGGCGCATCACCTCGCTCACCTCCACGCTGCCGAATTTCACGATGCCCTTGAGGATCCGTTGTTCCTCGGCGGTGGTGCTGGCGTCGGTGGTGAGTTCCAGGGCGTGGCCCAGGCTGTCCACCGAGATGCCCTTGGACGCCTTCTTCTTGTAGCGCTTCTCGATGAAGGTGGTGCTTCGCACCAGCAGTTCGTTCAGCGGGCTCAGCACCCAGCGCAGCGCCGTGAGGGGCGTGGCCATGGTGGTGGCCACCCGCATGGCGTGGCTGGTGGCGTACACCTTGGGCAGCACTTCACCCAGCAGAAGGATGACCAGGGTGACCCCGAGCACCTGGATGCCGAAGACCAGCAGGTCCGACATGCCCGTGGTGTCCACCAGCCCATTGAGCACGATGGTGCTGAGGATGATGATCCCGACGTTGACGAAGTTGTTCGCGATGAGGATGGTGGCCAGCAACCGGCGCGGCTTGGAGAGCAGGTCGATGACGCGCGCCCCGCTGCGTCCGCCGCGCTCGCGCAGGTCGCGCAGTTGGGTGGGGTCGAGGCTGAAGAGCGCCACCTCGCTGGCCGACATGGCCGCCGAACCGATCAGCAGAAGCACAATGACCACCAAGGCCGTGGCCGTCAGCGGATCCAGGCCGGCGAGGAGGAAGGCGGTGAGCGGAACAGGCGGAGGCTCCATGGGCGGCCCGACGGTGGGCGGGCTGGGGGCGCGTTCAGAAGGGGAGGTCGTCCATCTCGTTGGGCAGACCGGCCGGTGCGGCGCCCACCGGCTCAGCTGCGCGCGGCGCGGAAGCCGTGGTGGCCGGCGCTGTCGCACCACCCACGTCCTGGCGTTCACCCGAGGGCCGGTCCAGGAGGGTCATCTCCTCGGCATGCACTTCCGTGGTGTACCGCGTGTTGCCGTCCCGGTCCTGCCAGGAGCGCGTGCGCAGCTTGCCTTCCACGTACACCTTGCTGCCCTTCCGCAGGTACTTCTCGGTGATCTCGCCCAACCCGCGCCAGGCCACGATGCTGTGCCATTCGGTCTGCTCGCGTTTTTCGCCGGTCTGGCGGTCCTTGTACGTCTCGCTGGTGGCAATGCGGAAGTTGGCCACGGTGGCGCCGTTCTGCAGGTGGCGCACCTCGGGGTCGGCACCCAGGTTGCCGATCAGGATCACTTTATTGACTCCGGACATGGTGGGTTATGGAAGAAGCCCAAAGGTAACCCCATCGGGCCCGTCCCCCTGGGATAGTGGATAACTGGTGCTGGTCGAAGAGGCCCTTCGAGCGTCGCTGGACGAGGTATCGCTCGATCAGCCGGGGCACGGCGACCCGGTCCAGCTCGGGGTCGGAGA
>JADLBK010000087.1 GCA_020847755.1 Flavobacteriales bacterium
GCTGACCTGCCGGATGGACCTGTCCGCAGCAATTCAAGCAGGCGCTTCACCCGGGTCAACACCGTGGCATCGTTGGTAGAGACCAACTGTTGCACCAACTCGAGCTTGAGGGCCTGGATGTCCATGGTGTCCCAAAGATAATCCGGCGACATACCGCGATGCGATCGGCAAGTGATCAACTCGTGTTAGTGAACGCGTTCCATTTACGTTAGTTGATCCGGTGGTCCGCGTGAGCGATTGAAGCGGAAAGCCCACAGGCCTGTAATCAGGCCGAGGACTTCGCGGAAAGCGCGACGGCGAGACCCTGAGCGGAGCAAAGCGGAGTCGAAGGGCGAGCCGGCACGCCCAAACCATCCCGATCTCCTCAAAGCCCTCTGAGGCTTCCGATATTCGGGGGCGCATACGCGCACACCTCGCCCTCAGTCCATCCCCATGAACGAGATCATCTGCCCGCACTGCAAGAAAGCCTTCACCATCGATGAGGCTGGTTACGCCGACATCCTGCAACAGGTGCGCGACCACGCCTTCGAGGAGGCGCTGCAGGAGCGGCTGCGGCTGGCCGAGCAGGAGAAGCGCACGGCCATTGAGCTGGCCGAGGCCAGGCTGAGCACCAAGTTGGAGAAGGAGGCCACGAAGAAGGAGGCGGAGATCGAGCGGCTGAAGGCCGAGCTGAAGGCGGCGGAGGTGGCCAAGCAACTTGCCCTGAAGGATGCGCTGGGCACCGTGGAGAAGGAACGCGACCGGCTGGCCAACGAGCTGGACCAACTGAAGCAGGCCCAGCAGGACGCCGCGCAACTGGCCCGCGAGCGGCACGCCCACGAGGTGCAGAACGTGGCCGCCGCCAAGGAGGCCGAGATCCAACAGCTGAAGGCGCGGCTGGACGCCTATGACGTGGCCCAGAAGCTGGCCATCACCGAGGCGGTGAGCGCGGTGGAGAAGGAGCGCGACGCGCTGAAGAGCGACGTGGAACGCGTGGCGCTGGAGAAGCAGCTGGCGGAGAAGGCGCTGAAGGAAAAGTACGAGACGCAGATCAGCGACCGCGACAGCACCATCGAGCGGCTGAAGGACCTGAAGGCAAAGCTATCCACCAAGATGCTGGGCGAAACGCTGGAGCAGCACTGCGAGATCGAGTTCGAGAAGATGCGCGCCACGGCCTTCCCCCGCTGCTACTTCGAGAAGGACAACGATGCCCGGTCGGGCAGCAAGGGCGACTACATCTTCCGCGATGTGGACGAGGCGGGCATCGAGGCGGTGTCGATCATGTTCGAGATGAAGAACGAGAGCGACACCACGGCCACCAAGAAGCGCAATGAGGACTTCTTCAAGGAGCTGGACAAGGACCGCACGGAGAAGGGCTGTGAGTACGCGGTGCTGGTGTCCCTGCTGGAGCCGGACAACGAGCTGTACAACAGCGGCATCGTGGATGTGAGCCACCGCTACCCGAAGATGTACGTGGTGCGGCCGCAGTTCTTCATCCCCATCATCACGCTGCTGCGCAACGCGGCCCAGAACGCGCTGAAGTACAAGAGCGAGCTGGCCCTGGTGAAGGCGCAGAACATCGACATCACGCACTTCGAGGAGGAACTGGAGTCGTTCAAGAGCGCCTTCGGGAAGAACTACGAGCTGGCGTCACGGCGCTTCAAGACCGCCATCGACGAGATCGACAAGTCGATCGATCACCTGCAGAAGACCAAGGAGGCGCTGCTGGGCACGGACCGCAACCTGCGTCTGGCCAACGACAAGGCCCAGGACGTGACGATCAAGAAGCTGACGCGCAAGAACCCGACGATGGCGGCGAAGTTCGAGGAGCTGAGGAAACTCTGACCCCTCAGGCGAGGAAGCCCCCACGGTCGCTTGGACGGGCAACTCTTCGTGGCACGTTCCTCACAGCCTATTCGATCAATGGACTGCCGAATGCTTGGTCCATGTTGGGCGGACATCAGGTCAAGGTGAGCAGTTCCTTCAGCTCCTTGTCCGTCAGCGTCTCCTTCTCCGACTTGTCGTAGATGGAGAGCAAGAACACGCGGTTGCCTGCGATATGCACATGGGTGATCACCCGACCGCCGCCGCTTTTGCCTTTCCCTTTGGACGCGATCGCCAACCGGATCTTCTAGCAGTTGTTGCCCAGGGCAGTACCCATGTGCGGGTCCTCGGCGAGTGCGGCACCCAATGAGACGATCTCTTTCTTGAGCGAAGGAAAACGCTTCACGAGACGCTTCAACTCGCGGTCAAAGGGCCGTACGGTGACGACCTCAAAGCTCACGTACCAGGTCCTTGAGCAGTTTCGGCTTGCGCTTGCCGCTCTTGATCTCCTCCACTTCCTGCAAGGCTTGAAGCAGGCTCTCGATGCGCTCCGCCTTGGCCTTGCTCAGTGGTTTGGCCTTCACGAAGGACAGGTTCTCCAATAGCTCAAGAACGAACGCCGTGCGTGAGTCAGGTATTTCGAGAAGAAGCTTCATGCCTTACAAAGTTAACGTGCACGATAGCTCCGCACCAATTCCATCGCCTCCGCGTGGCTCACGGTCTCGCCGCGATCGACCTGGGCCAGGCTTTCCTCCACGTCGCGGCGCACATTGGCGGGCAGGTTCTTCCACCGTCCCGCTCGATCTGCCGCACGGCTATCGGTGGTGTTCAACACCTCCTTGGCAATAAGGGCTTGCTTGATCTCGACGCGGCTCATGGTGGTGGACTGATGCTTTAAGTTAAGGCGCGGGCTTCGGTGCGCGCTTGGCCTTGAAATGGGCTTCCACTTGTTCCTGTGTGTACACACGTCCCGCAGCGAAGTTGGCCTCGGCCGTGCGGAAGCCGTCCCACTGAGGTCTCTGAATCCATGTGGACCATACCGAACCCACTACCCCCGCATCAACCGCAAGATCAGCCTCCACGCCACCAGTTCCGACACCTTCTCCGGATACGCGTTCTGCGACGTTTCCGAGTCGTAGAATTTCCGCAGCGCGTCCAGAAAGTGCGCCTCGCTCGCATAGACGATGTGATCCGGATAGTCGCCGTGGTCGGCGCGCACGAAACGCTCCCCGTTCCAAGTGATGTTCGTGCCGCCCTCTTTGTGCGAGGTGGAGAACCGTGCGCCGCGTTTAATCGCCGCCACGATCGTTCGTTGGATCGCGGGCACGGAATCGAGATGCGCTTCGGCGTTCAACGACGCGGTACAGATCTTCTGGTAGCGCTCGGTGGACCCTTCATCAGCCTCGGGCGGTTCGGCGGGCTGGAGTTCGCGCGTCCAGTGATCGAACCAGGTGCCTGCTGTGTGGCGGTAGTAGTCGTGGTGCGTGGCCGCTGCATCGGCCCAGGAGGTCTCCACGCACAGCGAGTAGCCATTGGTGTTCGGCATCGCGGCCTCGAAGCGCAGCTCGAAGTGATGCCACGAACCGACCACCTTGGAACGGGCCGTCATGATCAGGCGGTCGTTCTTCATGGCGGCGTCGAAGAGCGTCATGAGGTCCCGCTCCAACGCGAATTGGATCTCGTGCGGCGGGCGAGGATCGCGGAAATGCAGCAGGCGCTTCGCGCTGGTGGCGGTCTCCGTGATCGTCAGCGTGCGTGCCGGCGTGCTCGCCTTCGCAGCCGCCATGCGCTCCTCCACCTGTGCTTGAGCGATGCCCACACCCGAGCCCGCTTGGCGTTGGGACAAGGTCGTCAGCACGCCCGGCTTCGGCTCGAGCGCCTTGCGGATGGCGTCCATGTCCGGTGCGGGTTCCGGCGGTACCGGTGGCTCCAGCACGAAGAAGTGCCGTTGCTCGGTGGTGAATTCACCTGCGTAGGACGAGTTGTTGCGCGCGTAGAAACTCACTTCGCCCGACGATCTGCGGCGTTCATCCTGGACCGCCTTGGCGAGCTTCACGAATGCTCCGCAGGGCGCAGCGGGGAAGCCGTTCTCGATGGCCACGATGCTGTTGCCCGCGTTGATCTCGGCTTCCACGAGTTCGCGCAAGGGCGCGGGGAACTGCGCGAGTTGCTGGAGGAAGGGATCTGCGGTCGTCATCGGTCCGTTCGTGGATCCATTATTCCACTTCCATCTTCTCCTTGTACCACGCCTGAAGCTCGGAGAAGTCAACGCCGGTGCCGGCGAACTTCTCCGGGAGGATGCGGAACAGCTCATCGCCCAGTCGCCGTGTGCGCTTCATGTTCTCCGACGTGGTGTAGTTGGGTGCGGGCGCATGGCTCACCCAACGCCCCAAAGCGGCAAGTGCCGGTCGAGCGAAGCGGGATGTTTCTTCGGGTGTCAACTCCGCATCGCGGACGAACGCCAGTGCGGGTTCAGCATATCCGGAATCCAGCATGGCAGCCATGCGCTCCACGAACTGCGGATCGGCGCGCAGGCGCGCCGTGGCCGCCGCGCACACCGCCGGCTTCTCGTCAAGGTTCGCCCTCCAAAGCAGCTTCTCGAAGTCGGTCTTCGGATCGAGCTGATCGATCTGCGCGAGCTCTTCCTTGGTCGCTGGCAAGAGGACGATGATGCGCCTGGCGACATCGGCCAGACCGCGACCGCTGTTGGTGATGATCCAGTTGCCGGCGAGGACCAGGCTGCCGACGAGGCTCAAGGCAGTGAACCATGACCATGGGCGAAGCAGCCATTGTACGGACACTCCCGGCACGAGCTTCTGGTTCAAGCTCACCACCACCAGCAGCACGGTGGAGAACAGGATGAGGTAGAGGAACGGACCGTAGAGGCCGCGCGGCGTGAAGCCAGGCCGGAGATACAGAGCGATGAACACATAGGAAGCGCACGCCAGCGCGAACGCAGCAGCTACGGTGAGCAGGTAGAGCTTGCCGCGTCCCAGGCGTATCCAGTCGAAGCCGCCGCTGGCGGTCATGCAGAGCAGTGCGACCAACATCAGGCCCCAGATGGGCAATAGGATGGAAAGTGCGGGTGCCGCCCATTGGTCGTTGCTCGTTTGCTTGCCCGTCCATTCCCCCAGGAATGGCAGCAGCCGCAGGAAGAACAGCAACGTGGCGAGAACGGCGCTGATGCTGCCGATGAGCTGTTGGGAGGTGGACGGGTTCATTCGCGTGAACGTTGGAGAGCGATGAGCACGGTGATGCCGAATGTAGCCGTGGGCGCGGACGGCGCCAGCCGGCTTACCAGCCCCCGCCCCCTCCGCCACCGCCGCCGCCCCCGGACGAACCACCGCCCCCGGAGCCGCCGCTCTTGCTGGGCGGCGTGCTGGCCGAATTGACGCTGCTGGTGAACGAAGAGGACATGCTGTGCGAGAACGCGCCGTAGTTCATCACCCGACCGCTGTACCAGGTGGTGCGGTAATTGGGGTCCACCAGCGCGCGATCGATCATGGACTGGAAGCGCTGGCCCCACACCTCCTCCACCCCGAAGGCGATGGCGTACGGCAAGCACTGCTCGAACACTTCCGGCGTCATGGCGGGCGGATTGAAGTGCTGGAGCTGCTTCTCCTCCGCGGCGCTGAGGTACATCTTGAAGCCCCGCAACTTCGCCCGCAGCGCCAGTTTCTCCACGCTCGGCTTGCGGATCAGGTACTGGTACAACAGGAAGAGCACCACATTGGCGACCAGGAAGGCCGCGATGGACAGCCCATCGTTGTCGCCCCATGAGTTGGCGTACAGCACGAGCAGCCCGACGCCGCACACCACCACGGTGAGGATGGGGATCCACCAGAAGCGCAGGTTGTTGCCCGCGTTCAGGAAGCCGTGCCACTGTTGCCGCAAGGCGCGCCGGAAGGAACTGGCCATGGACTGTACGCTGGGGTCGTACGAGCCGTCGAACACGAAGAGGTCACCTCCGGAGCCGAACATGCTGTTCAGCAGCGCCTGCTCCTCCTGCGGCAGGCCCGAGCCGCCTTTGAGCTTCCGGATGGTGTAGGTCCGCTTGGAGAAGAGGCCCAGCAGCACCTCCTCCGTCTTCTCCTCGATGCGGATGAAGCCTTTCACGGCCAGATGGATCATGGCCGGCGTGATCTGGTCGTTGTCCTCGCTCCCCTTCATCACCATGGCCACTGACGCGGGTGAGAGGCCATCGGGCGGCTCGAACAGCGGGATCACCGTGGGCGTGTCGGGATCGCGGCCGTAGCGGACCCAGGTGAAGAGGTAGTAGATGAGCAGCAGCAGGGTGATGCCCCCTCCGACCAGTGGAATGGCGTACAGCTCCAGGAAGGTGGGCGGCGGCGGCTCGGCCACCACGCCCTTCTGGAAGCCCACGGCCACGGTGAGGCCTTCGTACGTGTCGAGGGGACGTCCCGTGAAGTAGACCGTGTGCTCATCGAGGATGCTGTCTCGACACGCGCTCTCCGTGGAGCCGAGGACGCCCGTGTAGCAGGCGGTCTGCTTCACTTGTGCAGCGGGCGGTAGGTGGATGAGGGCCGAGATGCTGTCCACCGCAAAGGCCCAGCCGTTGCCATTGACGTTCCAATAGATCTCGTCGAAGTCCGGGAAGAAGCCGAGCTGGCCCTTGGTGGTGTACGTGATCGTGTAGGGATAGTCGCCGGGTTGAAGGAAGTTGCCCTCGCTGCCCACATACACCACGAAGTCGTCGCCCTCGGTGGCGGTGTGGTACGGACTGGTGGCGCCGAACACCTGCACGGCCTGCAGGTCGTACTTCACGCGGTGCGTGCGGCCGTTGTGGTCCGTGAAGCGCAGGGGCAGCCGGCGTACGATGCCGCGCTTGAACTCGATGCCCTCCACATGCACATTGATGGCCTCGGTGACCGTGAGCTGCGCGTCGGGCGCCACGGTGAGCTCGGTGTGCCACGCGTTGATCTTCTCGGTCTGGCCGTGGAGCCGCACGCCCACGACCAGCGAAGCCAGCAGCAGCCAGCGGCGCATCAGGAGAACTTGACCTGTGGGTTCTGCTTCTCCGCGGGGTTCTCCAGCTCGAAGAACACCGACCTCGCGAAGCCGAACGCGTTGGCGATGAGGTTGCTGGGGAAGCTCTCGATCAGCGTGTTCTGCTCGCGCACCGTGCCGTTGTAGTAGCGGCGCGCCTTCTCCAGGTCGCCCTCGATCTGCGCGAGCGCGTTCTGCAGTTCCAGGAAGTTGGTACTGGCTTTAAGTTCCGGGTAACGCTCGGCCACGGCGATCAGGTTCATCAGCGCGCTGCTCAGCTGCTTTTCGGCGGCCTGGTGCGCCTCCACGGTGGTGGCCTGCTGCGCAGCGGTGCGTGCACGGGTCACGCTTTCGAAGGTCTCCTTCTCGTGCGCGGCGTAGCCCTTCACCGTCTCCACCAGGTTGGGGATGAGGTCGTAGCGCTTCTTCAACTGCACATCGATGCCGCTCCACGCCTCGGCCACGAGATTCTTCAGTTTCACCAGCTTATTGTAGATGCCGATGGCGTAGAACACGGCGAGCAGGAGCACGGCTCCGATGATGAGGGCGACCATGGGGACGATACTGGTGTGGATGTGGACCGAATGTAGGGCGCCCTGGCCATTCGGCGGTCAAGATGACCGGGGATAGGATGAGGGTTCCGCCATCGCCCTCGCGAAGAGGACAATGATGACCATGAGGCCTGAAGTACGCGCGCATCAACCATACTCCTCATCTGCCCCCATGCAGGTGGGCCACGACCGAGGCGGACCATCCGCACGAGCACCAGCATCACGGCGCACCACCAGCAGGCTTCGACTCACGAACGGGCCCTTGCTGTGTCCAACGCTACCAACGATCAGCGCCACAACGAATGCACCGTCAGCTTCCCTGCGGCGTTGTCCACCAGCACCACCAAGGGCTCGCTCACCTTGCCTTCCACGGGCGGCCGTGTGCCCACGAACGCAAAGGCCTCCGCGCCGGGCAGGATCTGGGACACGGTGTAGCGGTCCAGGCCGGTCTCAGCGCTCCAGATCGCCTTCCCTTCCAGGTCAAGGCGCGATATGATCAGCCGACCACCCAGGCCCGGCTTGTCCGTGTGCACCATCAGCACACTTTCAGGCCCGCTGAGCCGCAGCGGTTCCGCCTTCGCGTTCTGGCGGAGGAAGGCCGCGTTGACATACCCGCTATCGCTGATGGGCGCGATGCTGCGGATACGGAAGTGCGCGGTGTCGGATCCAGGCTCCAGTTCCGCGCGGCAGAGGCGCCGCTCGCGCTTGGCGTCCTCGGCGCCCTCCACCCGCCGCACCCACTTGCCCGCCCGGAAGTCACGCTCCAATTCCTCCGGCGCGTGCAGGCCGAGCCAGGTGCCCGCCGGGGTGACGAGGCCCGAAGCGAGATGATCACTGGGCTGGTGACGCGCGAAGCGTTCATGGGAAGGCTTGGGCGCCACTGCGGTGGCCTTCCAAGTGTCGGGGTCCACATCCATCGCAGCGCTGCGATCGGCGTTGATGATGTGCAGCTTCCCGTCCACGATGTCCATGCCGCGGGCATCCTCCCACCAGCCGGGGTCCACACCGGGGTTGGCCTTTTGGAGGTCCTCCGTCGTCACGAGCTTGCGGTCGCGCAGGCGCACGCCGTAAAGGCCCATGCAGTCGGACCAGAGCGTGCGCCCGTCGCTGCCCAGGATGCGGGCCAGGCTGTAGCCGTTGCCTTTGACCTGTTGCACCACGGGC
The DNA here is from genome assembly GCA_020847755.1 of Flavobacteriales bacterium. Lineage (GTDB taxonomy): Bacteria > Bacteroidota > Bacteroidia > Flavobacteriales_F > PHOS-HE28 > PHOS-HE28. The sequence continues at coordinate 8,526 of JADLBK010000087.1, forward strand.
ACCACGAAGGGTTCCGTGCCATCGAGCGGGATGAGCAGGATGCTGAGGCTGGTGGTGGTGTTGCCGCCGCGCCCGCTGATCTCCGGCAGGTGCGGGTCGGTGGTCTGGATGAGCGAGGCGATGTGGGTATCGGTGCGCACGCATTCGTTCAGTGGCACACCGCTGGCGGGCTGCACCATCAAGGTCCGCTTCCCCATCCACAGCAGGCCAGCGGCGATGAGCGCGGCCACGAGCAACCCGACCCCGAACATGGCTTTGAGCGTTGCGTAGCGCTTGACGAAGGCTTCGGCACGGGCCTGCGGTGATGCAGCGGTCATGGCCCGGTGCGCAGTGCCTCCAAGCGATGGCGCCGCCCCGGCTCCGCGCCGAAGCAGGATATCCCCACGCGCCTCATCGATCTCCGCAACGCACGTTGGTGCGCGCTGGCGGACCACCTCGTCGGCCACGAGGCGCAGGATCTCCGCCCGCCGGTCCACGGCCCACGCGCAGGACCGTTCCCAATCGGCGCGCGTGCCCATGTTCACGATGGTGACCACGTCGTTGCCGCCGAACTCCCAATAGCCGCGGATGGAACGGAGCCCCTCGGCATAGGTGACGTGGCCGGAGCGGCCGTCCTCGGTGATGGTGACGGTGGGTGCCATTCGCTTCCCCAACACTACGGATCATTCCGCATTCCGGGATCCGGCACACCGTTGCACGCGCCATGCGCCATCGATCGTGCAGGGCTCCAAGGCCATCGTACTCGGCCGATCCGCCTACCTTCCCCACTTGAACGCGCGCATCACCTCGCTCGACCTGCTCCGCGGTATCATCATGGTCATCATGGCCTTGGACCATGTCCGCGACTTCTTCCACTTCGGCCTGCTCTGGGGTCCCGACCCCACCGACCTCGGCACCACCACGCCCGCGCTCTTCCTCACCCGGTGGATCACTCATTTCTGCGCGCCGGTGTTCGTGTTCCTGGCTGGGACCAGCGCGTTCCTCTATGGCCGCACCCGCACACCCGCGCAGCTCAGCCGCTTCCTTTGGACGCGTGGCGCATGGATGATCGTGGCGGAGGTGGTGATCGTGGCCTTCGGTTGGCAATTCGATCCACGGTTCACCTTCACCATGCTCGCCGTGTTCTGGGCCATCGGGGTGAGCATGATCGCGCTGGCCGTACTGGTGCACCTTCCCTGGCGGTGGGTCCTGGGCATCGGGCTCGTCATCGTGTTCGGCCACAACCTGCTGGACCACGCTTCCATCCAAGAGGGCGGGATCTTGGGCACCCTCTTCGATGCGCTGCACCGGCGTGGCTCGCTGGAGCCGGTCTCGGGTCGCATCATCGTGTTCGCCTATCCGGTGCTGCCATGGATCGGCACCATGGCGCTCGGCTACGCGCTGGGCCGGCTGTTCGCGCCCGAGGTCGCTCCGGCGCTCCGCACCCGCACCCTGAGCCGCCTCGGCCTTGCGGCACTCGCGCTCTTCGCTGTGCTGCGCGGGTGGAACCTCTATGGCGATCCGCGGCCGTGGACGGACCAGCCCACACCGCTCTTCGATCTGCTGTCCATCCTGAACACGCAGAAGTATCCGCCCTCCCTCCTCTACCTGTGCATGACCCTGGGCCCGGCCCTGCTCTTCCTCGCCTGGGCGGATGGCCGTCAGCTTCGCTGGAGCACACCCTTCATCGTCTTCGGCCGCGTGCCCTTCTTCTACTACATGCTTCACATCTACCTGATCCACGCACTGGCCACGGTGGCCATGGTGCTGGAGGGGCAACCGATACGGGAGACGGTGCTCACGAGCACGCTCGACCCGGCGGCATACTCCGACAACGGTTCTCCATTGTGGGTGGTGTACGTCGTCTGGATCGGCGTGGTGCTCGCGTTGTACCTGCCTTGCCGATGGTTCGGGACCTACCGCGCCGCGCACCGGGAGAAATGGTGGCTGAGCTATCTGTGAGCGGCGGACGCCGCGTTCAACGCGTTCCGGGCGACCACGACGCGCCTGAGATGGCCCGATGGAACGGATCTTCCTGGCGTTGGACGGGGCCGGTCACAGGCCTGCCGCATTGCTCCTGCAGGAAGGCGAGCAGTTCGGCCAGCATGGCCGCGTAAAGGTCGGCCTGTGCGCGGAGCGCCTCCCGGTCGGGCAACACAAAGCGTCCCTCTCCCGCCATCCGCATCAGGTAAGCGCTCGTGTAGCTCTCGTGCCCGAAGGGCAGCTTGGGGTCCAGGTAACGGATCTCACCGCGCACCCCCTTGAACATCGGGAACGGCGGTTCGCCTTCGGTGTCGGCCACCATCAGGATGGGCATGGGGTAGCCGTGCGTGGTGATCGCATCCAGCACGAGCGGCCATTTATCGAGCACCTCGGCGCTGTCGGTCTTCCATTCCATGGTGGTCTCCAGGCTGATGAAGGCATCCGCAAGACCTGGCTCGTGCAGCGTACACCACCCTTCCTGTGCACCCCAGCTGTGACCGATGTAGAAGACCTTGTCGCCGTTAGCGAGTTTGCGTGCGAAGCGGAGCATGGTGCGGATGCTGTGGCGATCGGGCTCCCACATGAGCGGCGTTCCGTACATCGCGTTCTCCAGAGGCCAATGGAAGTTGCACGCGAGGAAGGTGAACCCGTTCTCGGCGAAGTATTCCGCCATCCACACGTTCTCGTCGCTTAGGCCTTGGGCACCGTGGTGGTAGAGGATCACAGGGCGCGCAGTGTCCAAGGGTAGTTCGGCGTGGAAAGCATGCGTAGTCAGCGCGAAGAGGCTGTCCTTCACCTGCGCTTCCGTGAAGGGCGAATAGGCGATGGGGCCATCACCGGCAACGGGGTAGCGCAGGCAGTATTCGAGGAAGGCGGAGTCCATGCGAAGCAACAACTGCTGGTATACCGGCTCCAGCGGAGCGGGCAGCCTGGGCTTGCGCAGGTCGCGGAAGCGCAGCTTGTTCGGATCAAGCCTGCCCACGGGCCCGGCCATGGTGATGCCGAGCGGGAACCACGCCTGCACGAAGAGCGGCGCGGGACCTACGTACCCGAACCCGGTATGGTGAAGGCTGTCGTTGAAGAGCAGGGTGTCCGCGAAGCCGATCGGGGCAGGAGCTTCTGGTTGGGCGTCCAGATGAACGACCAGTGACAGGGTGAGCGGAAGAAGCGTGGCGCGCACGGCGAAAGGTACCCGATCGCGATGCGCACCACGCTGGCGTCCGGCCGGACGCGCCCCGGGCGTTCACAGCTTCACCAGACGCCGCACCCCGGTCCGGCCATCCGTGGCGAACACGCGCACCGCGTAAAGGCCGGGCACCCAGCCGTCCACGTCCAGGTCCGTGCCCAGTGCGTTCACCGGCCGGTCCAGCACAACGCGGCCATCGGCATCCTGCACGGTCACGTGCGTCAACGGTTCGGTGGCCGTCACCCAGGCGTGGTCGGCCACCGGGTTCGGTTGCACGCTGAGGCCTGCAACGGGTTCGAGCTCCATCACCCCCACGGCACCATCGAAGTGCAGGTCATCGACCAGGATGGTGGTGCCGTCCACCGGCGTGTTCATGCTCGCCTCGATGAAGACACGCGCGGTGTCCGGTGTGTTGCTGCTCAGGTAGCTGAAGGGTATGCTGAAGGACTGCCACGTGGGGATCGCAGCGGTGATGTTGAAGGTGGCCACGGCGATCACCTCGCGCGCCGTCATCTGGCTGTTCCATCCCCAGAGCGCGGCATGCACCATGGCCGCATCACCGCCCTGCGGTGCGTACTGCACCTGCCCTTCGAACGTCGCCGGCCGCGCCGCGTAGGGAAATCCAGGGTAGCCCGTGAGCTCATTGCCGCAGGTGGCCCGGCCCACTTCGACGATCGTGCCTGCCGTCATCGAGGTGATCGCGATGTGGTGGTTGCCCACCGCCCCTGGCGTTCCGGGCACACAGCTCGCGGTGCCGGCCAGCAGGTGCGTCACCGCGTTGGTGGTCCACCAATCGGCAGGCTCCATGTAGTTCACGTTGTTGGTCCAGTTCTCGAAGCCGCCGTTGGGGATCTGGGCGGATGCGAGAGAGGCAGTGAGCAGGGCGGGGATCAGCAGTGTCGAATGGCGCATGGGGATCGGGGTGATGTGCTGCTGACGACGCGCACTGGTGCATGGGTTGTCCATGCATCAGGCCGAGGGACGGAACGTGCGAACGGGCCCCATGTGACCCAAAGGCTCGATCTTCGCACCCATGTCCGACGTGGAACTGGTGCGCGCCCTCCGTTCCCTGCGCCGTACCGTGCAGATGCTGGAGACCGAGCTGCGCCATGGGCGGTTGGACGAGGGCCTGCTGGCCGATATCGAATCCCTCATGGAACGTGGCATCGCCGGCGACGGCCGTTGCACCGCCCTGGTGACCGGTGTGGACAGCCTGCGCGAGAACACCCTGACGCCACGACCGGAGCGCATCGCGGACACCATCCGCTCCTGTGAGAAGCTGAAGGATGCCATCGAGGGCGTCACCACCATCCTGGTGTGACAAGGACCGGTGGAGGTACGGGCCGTTGACCGATGCGGAGAAGGAGCTGATGATGGACCGCTTCACCACCTTTGCCCGCAACCGCCTCGGCACGTCCGAGGTGATGGAGCACCCCTGACGAACACCACGCCCCATGTCCTGGAAGGTCGCCCTCCTGGTCGCTCTGTTGAACGGCATCGTCACCGCCGTGGTCACCGTGCCCGTGTCCGATCGCGTGACCAAGCGGATGGGGGTGAGCGACTTCGAGGGCAAGCGCGGCTTCGCCATCGCGTTCATCTTCATTCCCGCAGGATTCGTCGGCGGTCTCCTGGCCGGTCTGCTGGGCACCAAGCTGGCCGGTGCGATCGATTGGTCCGGCTTCTGGAAGGCCGCAGCGCTGGCGGTCGCAATGGCCCAGGGCGGTTTGTTCGCCATCGCCGGCCTCGGCCTGCTTTCCGTTCCCCGTCCTCCCCTGCTGAACGGTGAAGCCCTTGCGCTGGAAGTGGAAGTTCGGCTGCCGCTCGCCCTGGTGGGCCCGCGCACCCGCGAACCCGACCAGGTCCGCATGAGCCTGTACGCTGGCGACAAGGACAACCACTACGCGCGCATCGACCGCGACCGCTTCCGCGAGGCGGAGGGCCATCTGGTGGTGACCGCCGTGGCCGACCTGAACTCGCGATCGGCCCGTCGCATCCTCAGCCTGGGCATCGAGGACCACACCTGGCTGGCGTTCGACCTCAACGGCCTGGCGCCCTCGCCCACGGACAAGGACCTGGAGTGGAGCACGCCGGCACCGATGCGGGAGGCCCGGACCTCCGGCGACCGCACCGTGAGCACGGCGGTGATGCTGCGGTATCGCGTGATCCGAACCGGAGCACCCGGCTAGAGATTCTCCGGCAGGACCTTCACGCGCAACGCTGCGTACCGCTCCGGGAACCAGCGCCGCAGGATGGCGACGAAATAGTTGTACGGCTTGTGCTGGAAGAAGCCCGGAGCTTTGCGGTACAGCGCCTTGTTCAGGAACACCCCGTTCGCGTCGCGCGGGTTGGCCCGCATGATCGAGTCATTCGCCAGAATGGTGCTGTCCCGCAGGATCAGCGGGTACGCGAAGGGGTCCAGCAGCACCCGTTCGGGCATCACCGCATAGTTCATCTCGCTGCGGTACGGGGGCAGCCGCACCTCGCCCACCGGTTTCGCGATGCGTTTCTCCACGGAGGCCGATGTGTAATGCGCCAGATCGGTGAGCGTCCCACGGAACATGCGGAACAACGCGCTCCGGGCCACGCTCCGCACATCATAGCCCTCCTCGCCGGAGACCATCCCGTTGAGCGTGCCCGACGAGAAGATGCGATGGTCGTGATAGGCCAGCGGCATCCCGGGCACCGGGTCCTCCGGGTTGATGATGCTGAAGCTCGTACCCGTGCTGCAGTAGGCTTCACCGTACCACTTCGCGAACGCGGCGTTGCCCACCATGGGGTTGGCGAACGCGTACGTGCGGAACCTCAGGCGGGCAGGCACCCGGGTGGTGGGCAGATGCTCCAGGTGCGCCCGCAGCAGATGGGCCAGGGCGCCCCCCTGGCTGTGTCCGGTGATCACGATGTCGTGCACGCCCAGTTGGTCCAGCACGCGGAGCTGGTCCACCACTTCATCGGCGAGGAAGGACACGCCCAGGGTGTAGCCGGCATGCACCGCCGCCGCGGTATCGTCCGTGAAGTGGTAGTCGAACGGCCGGCCGTCCACCACCACCGTGCCCTTGGCGGGAAGCATCGCCGCATGGATGTTCTCCATCCAGCTCAGGGGATCGGCGGTGGACCCGCGGATCTCGATGACCCCCAGCGCTCCTTTCCGGAACACCTGGAACAAGTTGTCCATGCCGCGGGGTGTGGACGTATGCACCCGCTCGTAGCCCTCGGGCATGATCTCCGCGTCCGAACCATATAGGTCGCGGAAAGTGTGCGTGGCGCATAAGGCGCTCAGGTCCCTGGCCAGGACAGGATCGAAGTCGGCCGGCTGAGCGCTGACACCTCCCCGGAAGAGGCACAGGACACCGGCGGCGATCGTGCGGATGGACATGTGGCGTGATGCTCGAACGCACCAAGGAATGAAAACCGTGTGCCGCGCCCGTGCCAATTCCGGGCCGATCGTCAACCACGGATCGTGCAAGAGCCCCTGAACGCAAGCGCCCCCGGCCAGTGCTGGCCGGGGGCGCTTGCGTTCAGGACCGTCGATCACTGACGCACGACCCGCAGGACCGCGCCACGTTCGATGCGCAGTTCATACAGGCCCGGTGCCAGCCCGCCGAGGTCGACCAGCGCCGGACGACCTGTGGCCAGACCCTGCATCACCAGGCGGCCGCTGGCGTCCGTCACCATGTACCGCTCACCCTCCGCACCATCCAGCCAGAGCTGCCCGGACGTGGGGTTCGGCCAGGCGCGCAGGGCGTCCATGTGCCCGTTCGCGACCGTGGTGGAGATGTACACGTAGGGCTGCGAGGTGCTCGTGCATCCGTTGGCGTCGGTGATGGTCACGGTGTACGTTCCGCTCGCGGTGGGCACGTACCAGCCGTCCGTGGCGCCGGGGATGGCTTGCCCGTCCACGGACCACTGGAAGGTGCCGCTGCCGGAGGCGAAGAGCGTGTCCACCACCTGCGTGATCACCGGCTCGACCGGCGGGGCGTTCACCACGACGGTGAGCGTATCGGCCGAGCTGCCGGTGCAACCCGAGCCGTCGGTGACCGAGACCGTGTAGCTTCCGCCGGTGGTGACGTTGAGCTGTTCGCTGTCCGCGTTGGGGATCACCTGTCCGTCGACGCTCCACACGTAGGTGACACCAGGGATCAGGTCCGCCACCAGGATCACCGAGCCACCATCACAGAACACCGTGGTGTCCGAGGCCAGAATGCCAGGGGCCCCGGGAACAGGGGTCACGTCCACGACGATCGTGTCCGCCGAGCTGTTGCTGCAGCCCAGCTGGCTGATGACGGAGACCGTGTAGCTGCCGGAGGCCGTCGCCGTGAGCAGTTCGGTATCGGCATTGGGGATCACCACGCCATCGACGCTCCAGATGTAGGTGACGCCCATCATCAGATCGGCCGACAGGGTCACCGAGCCACCGTCGCAGAAGGTGGTGGAGCCGTTCGCCACCACGGCCGGTGCCAGCGGAAGTTCCTCCACGGTCACCAGCACCGGGTCCGAATCGTCCACCCCGCACGCGCTGGACACGATCACGGTGTAGTTGCCGGACGCATCGGCCACCAGGGTCGCCGACGTCGCGCCCGGGATGTCCGTGCCGTCCAACTGCCACTGGTAGTCCAGGCCGCCACCAGAGGTCCCATCGAGGGTGACGCTTCCGCCCGCACAGAAGGTCGTGGGGCCATTGGCGGAGACAACGGCCACCGGCGGTGTGTTGTCGATCGTGATGTCGAAGCCGTTGTCCTCGCCCGTGAACGCGGGACTGGTGGACACGATCCGGATCCGATAACCGGTACCTGGAGGGGTGTTCGCCGGGATCGTCACCGGGATGGTGCCCGCCGTAGTGGCCGTCACCTGCCCGATGTCCACCGCATTGCTGAAGTCGCCGTTGGCATCGCTCAACTGCACGATGAAATCGTTCGCATCGATGAGCAGCCCCCCGCTGTTGAACACACCGGTCTCGCTGTACGTGATGTCCAGGGTGGAGCCCGGACAGATGCTGGCGGAAAGTGGCTGTTCCACGGTGATGCTGCGCGGCACATCGTAGAAGTAGATGCCGGACACCACCTCGAAGCCGAAGACCTGCGTGGTGTTCACTTGAAGCACAGGGACACGCAACCCCGGCGTGAGCCATTTGTACTCGCGGATCAGCGGACGTTCGATGGAGAATCCGAGCCCCAGGGTGTCGACGTTGATGGTATCCCGGCCTGCGAGCGTGGTCTTCACGCGCAGAGCGTCGAAGCTGCCTGCCGGCGTGGTGATCGTGCCCCAGCCGTCCACCTCATTGGTACGGGTCTGCTGGTAGCCGTAATAGGCCAGGGTCGGCAGGCTCACGTTCCAAGCCGAGTTGGACACGCTCGCATCGCCGTAGTTCAGCGGCAGCTCATAGATCACATCCTGCTGGCTGAAGGTGATGGGCACCGGGATGCCCGCGAGCTCCGCGCCGAACCCGACCTTCTTGTACTGGGTATTGCTCCGGTACAGGAACGTGTAAGGGTCGGCGATGGGCAGCAATTGGTAGAACGGGATGTCCACCCCGGCCGTAGCGTGGTTGGCCCGGTTCGGATTGAAGAAGATGTCCGCATAGACCAGCGCATAGACGATGTTCGTGGAGGCCACCGTCTGGTAGGTGGTGGTATCCTCGTTCACCGCCTGCAGGTTGGTGTAGTTCCACGTGAAGCCCGGACCGGTCTGCCCATAGTTGATGAACAGGTTCAGGTTGGCCTGGGTCAACCGCAGCTCGTCCCCGGCAGCGGGCATCTCGCTCAGGCCGATGGAGACCTGGGCGTGGGCCGGAGACGAGAGCAGGAAGGCGGGGACTAGTAGCGTAAGGAACTTCTCCATGCGGTTGGATTTGGTATTCATCGACAAAACTAGACGGTTCATCGAATGTCGTCAACTTCTTTCGACCACTGTCGAACGATCTGATCTCATTGCCCCTCGTCCCGGAAGAACTCCAAGCTGCTAAGGTCGACGAGGTGCACATCGCGGTAGTAGTGATGCAGGATGTCCATGAAGGACATCCCGCGCCGGGCCATCTCCATCGCCCCCTCCTGGCAAAGGCCGACGCCATGGCCGAAGCCGCGCCCGTCCAGCACCACCTGGTCGCCGGCGGTGCGGACGGAGAAATAGGTGCTGCGCAACTTCCAGTCCTCGCGCAGCTGCTTCAAGGGCACCAGCGGTGCGGTGGTGTTGAGGTAGAGCCCCCGGCACTGCGGTTCGTGCGCGAGCAGCTCCGCACGGACCTCCGGATCGGCCACGCGAAGCCCATGCTTGCGTTGCATGTAACCCAGCCAATCGGCCTTGGGGATGGAGAGGGTCCAGGTGGCGTGGGGCTGCGCGATGCAGAAACTGTCCGTCGTGGCCTGCAGATAGGATTCCGACTTGCTCCAGAGGTCCTCCGCGTTGAGCGTCTCCCCCCCGCAGTTGCTGTGGAAGGTGGCATGGATCAGCCGGATCCCCGCATCCACCACCACCATGCCGCGCGTGGCCTGGGCGGCCTCGGTGATCGGTCCATGGGTGGCCCTGCCCTTGTACACCTGGCAATGCACCTGGTCGCAGAGCTCGAAGCCCTCCGGCGCATGCTTCCGCGCGTTCGCCAGCGCGTAGGTCCTGCAACCCACCGCCTGCAGCTTGTAGTACTCCGGTTCCTGCCGGGCCCCGGCCTCGCTCTCCACCACGCCGGCCACGTACTCCTCCAGCTTCACCTCGTTCACGAAGCGGAGCTCGGTACCGGACCGTCGGATCTCGATGGACCCGCTGTACACGCGTTCGGCGAGCTTGGGCACCACGGCCCGCAGCCGCACCCCGCCTCCGGAGGGCGCCCGGAGCGTGATCCGTTCGCGGGCCGTCCATGTCGCGCTCAACGATCGGCCCACGATGCGTCCTTCCTCCAAGGCCACGCGCAGCCCATCGTTGGGTGCGAGCTCCCCCACCTGCCGGCCATCGGCCAGCACGGCCATGGCGCCCCGGGTGCCCATCAACGTGGCGCTGGTGACACCCTTCCCATGAAGGACCGCCACCTGCACTTCCTGGAACTGGGCAGCGGCCCAACCGGCCGCACCCAGGGCCCACGCGGCGAGAAGGAGGCGCATGGCGGCGAAAGTACCCGTGCCCCGCAGCGCGTTCAGGAGGGCCGCTCCAGAATTTTCCACAGGCGTGCCGCCGCTTTCGCACTGGCCCCGGGGCCGCCCAGCCGTTCCCGCAACCGGGCCAGGTCGGCCAGCATCGCGGCCCGGTAGGGCTCATCGTGCAGCAGCCGGCGCAGCTCGGCGCTCAGGGCCTCCGGCGTCAGGTCCTGCTGGATCATCTCCCGGACCACTTCGCGCTCCATGATCAGGTTCACCAGGGAGATGAATCGGACGTTCACGAGACGCCGGGCCAGCCACACGTTCACGGCACTGCCCCCATAGCACACCACCTCGGGCACCCCGAAGAGCGCCGTCTCCAGCGTGGCGGTGCCACTGGTGACCAGGGCCGCCCGGGCCTGCCTCAACAGGGCGTAGGTGTGGTCGCGCACCACCAGGGCGGGGCTCTTGCGGAGGAACGGCGCGTACACCGCATCGTCCAGTGCGGGCGCAGCGGCCACCACGCACTGGTGGTCCGTGAAGCCGGCCGCGGCCGCCAGCATCACCGGCAGCATGCGCTCCACCTCCTGCCGCCGGCTGCCTGGGAGCAGGGCGATCACCGGCCGCCCGTCCGCACCCGGTAACGGCGTCGGCGGATGGTCGTTCTCCTCGGCGATGGCGTCCAGAAGCGGATGCCCCACGAAGGTGACGTCCATGCCTCGCTCGGCGTACCACTCCTGCTCGAAGGGCAGGATGACGCAGAGCTCGGTGACGTCGCGGCGGATGCGCTTCACCCGGCCGGCCTTCCAGGCCCACACCTGCGGACTGATATAATAGAACACGGGAATGCCGAGGGCACGTGCATGGGTGGCGATGCGCAGGTTGAAGCCGGGATAGTCCACCAGCACGATCGCATCGGGGCGCCAGGCGGCGATGTCCGCCTTGCAGGTCGCGATGTTGCCCAGGATGGTGCGCAGGTTCAGGAGCACCTCGGCGAAACCCATGAAGGCGAGCTCGCGGATGTGCTTCACCACCTGCACCCCGGCGGCCGCCATGCGATCACCGCCCCAGCCACGCAGCTCCACCTCGGGGTGCTCGCGGCGAAGGGCCTTCACCAGGTTGGCCGCGTGCAGGTCGCCGCTGGCCTCGCCGGCGATGAGGTACACGCGACGTCTCATATCCAGAGCGCCACGATCACCGCACCGTGGATGAACACCGCCATCAGCACGCCGCGCATGGCCTCCACGCGGCCTTTGCGGTCGAACCAGAAGAACAGGGGCACGTCGGCCAGCAGGGATAGGCTCAGCACAGGGGCCTGGTACCGCCGTGTGCCCAGGAAGAGGTCCTGCACGAACCAACCCAGGTCGTTGTGCGGCCGGATGAGGTTGACATAGAGCAGCCCGTACGCGAGAAAGCCGATCGCCGGGGCCAGCAGCCCGCACACCAGGCCGATCGTGCGGTCACTGAAGGCCATGGTCCCAGGTGTTCAGTTCAGCGATGGCGTGGTGGGCCGTCATGTCGAACTGCGTCGGTACGATGCTGACGTAGCCGTTGTTCACGGCCCATACGTCCGTATCCTGACCGTGGTCCTCGCTGTTGAACTCGCCCTTCAACCAGTAGTACTCGCGCTTCCCGGGATCGAGCCGCGTCTCGAACTCGTCCTCCCAATTGGCGCGGGCCTGCCGGCACACCCGCATGCCCTTGAGCGCCTCGCCCCGGGTGCGGGGTACGTTGACGTTGAGGCACGAGCCCGGGGAAAGGCCGTGGCGGAGGACGTTGGCCACCACGCTCCGCACCACGGGCCGCACCGGTGCGAAGTCCGCCTCCATGCTGTGGTCCATCAGGCTGAAGCCGACGCTCGGGATGCCTTCCATGGCCCCCTCCACCGCCGCGCTCATCGTACCGCTGTACAGCACATTGATGCTGATGTTCGCGCCGTGATTGATGCCGCTGACGAGCAGGTCGGGCTTGCGCCCCTCCAGCAGCTTGTAAATGGCCAGCTTCACACAGTCCACCGGGGTGCCGCTGCAGCTCCAGGCATCCAGGTCGTCCAGGTAGGCCACCTTGTTCAGGCGCAGGAAGCTGTGAATGGTGATGGCGTGCCCCATGGCGCTCTGAGGCTTGTCCGGGGCCACCACCATCACTCGTCCGAAGCTGCGGACCTCCTCCACCAGCGTGCGGATGCCCGGCGCGAAGATGCCGTCGTCGTTGGTGACCAGGATGAGAGGGCGAGTGTCGGACATGCATCATCCGCCGAAGCCATTGAGCGGCGGCGGAGGGCCGCGAAGTTACCCCACCGGAAGTTGTGCGTTGGGCGAAGAACCTTGCACCGTTGCGTGTTGGCGTGTTGCGTGTTCTGTGGAACGGGAGCACCTTTGGCGACAGCCAACGCGTAACGTCACAACACGTAACACGCCACCACGTAACGCACTCCTCATGAAGACCGCCGTTCACCCGCCCAACGCCGCCAAGCCCCTCGCCCCCTACACGCCCGCCATCCAGGCCGGCCCCACGCTCTACCTCAGCGGCCAGATCGCGCTGGACGAACAGGGGAACCTGCACACGGCCGACATCGCCACGGAGACGCGGAAGGTGATGGAGAACGTGGGCAACCTCTTGAAGGCCGCCGGCATGGGCTACGAGCACCTGGTGAAGGCGACCATCTTCCTGAGCGACATGGCCCACTACGCCGCCGTGAACGAGGTGTACGGCACCTACTTCACCGACACGCCGCCCGCCCGCGAGGCCGTGGCCGTGAAGGGCCTGCCGCGTGGGGTGAACGTGGAGATCAGCGGGGTGGCCTATCGCGGCTGAGCGCGCTAGTCCTCCCTCCCCCAACGCAAGCCGTCGAGCACCGCCTCGTGCAGGATGTTGGCGTGGTCCAGGTCGGTGATGCGGTGGAAGGCCACGCGGGGCACATGCGCCTTGCGCACCAGGGCGGCGAGCTTGCGGGCCGGACCCACCATGGCCTTTCCCTCCTTGCCCACGCTGATGTGCACCGAGGCCACGCCGATGTCGGGCGCGCTGAGGGCATCCGCGGGGATGTCGAGGGCCGAGCCTTCGTCCCACCACAGGCTGGGGCTTACGATGATGTAGTGCTGAAAGAGGGACGGCATGCGCAACAGCATTTCCGTCGCGAAGAGGCCGCCGAGGCTCTGGCCGATGAGCGTGCGCTCCCGGGTGGTGCGGTAGTTGGCGTCCACGAAGGGAAGCACCTCCTTGGCGATGAACCGCATGAAGGCAGCGCTCCCGCCGGTGGTCGGGAAGTCGGCCTTGTCCTTGGCCACCGTGGTGGGACAGGTGAGGTCGCGCTTGCGGTCCACGTTGACGATGCCCACCACGATGCTCGGCTTCACCCAGCCCACCCACGGGAACGAGGCGAACTGCACGGCGCCGGTCACGTGGATGAAGTCCTCGTCCGCGCCGCCGTCGAGCACCACGATCACGGGGTAGCGCGCGGCGCTGTCGGGGTGGTAGCCCTGCGGCAGGGCGATGTTGAGCACGCGGTCCTCGCCGAGCACAACGCTGTGGATGGTCTCCACCTCGCCCAGGATGAAGGGCGCACGCGGTGCTGTCCGCTGCACCTGCCCCCTGGCGGACAGGGCCAGGAGCAGGCCGGAGCAGGTGATGGGGAGCAGTGCATGCATCAGGGAGCGGTGGTGATCGGGCCGGGCCAGCGCTGGAAGCCGCCCTCCAGGTCCACCACGCGGCGGAAGCCCATGCGTTTCATCCGCCGTGCCGCGAACGGACTTCGGTGACAGGTGTGGCAATACAGGAACACGAGCGTGGAACGATCAATGTCGCGCACCAGCCGGCCGTAGCGGAACGAGAGGTAGCTGCGGTTGATGGCGCCCGGCAGATGACCTTTCGCGTGCTCCCCGGAGCTCCGCACGTCGATGAGCACCCGGTCCGTGCTGTCCGCCAGCAGGCGCGCATAGGAGTCGGCGTCGATCTTGGCATAGGAGAACCGCTCCGTGCTGCGGACCGAGAAGCAGCCCGTGAGCATCGACACGAGGAGGACCAGGAGCGGTACCGTGCCACGCACGCTCCTTCAGCTGAAGCGCTTCAACTGGCTTCCGTACAGGGCCACGAACGCCAGCGCCAGGAATGGACCGAAGAGGCCGAGGTACTTCCACGGGAGCACCACATGCGGCACGAAGATGCCCACCACCTGGGCCGCCGCATAGAGGTAGAAGCCCTGGCGGCGGCCGCGCCACATGTTGACCACCCCGATGAAACGGGCGAGGGTGCGCAACAGCAGCAGGCCCATGAGCAGGGCACCGCCATGGTAGAACAGGGGCACGAGCTCCTCGAAGGCCGCGACGCCCTCCTCGCCCATCATGTCGCTCATGCCGGCCATCTGCTCGTTCATCTGCGCCATGAACTCGTCCTCGGGCACGGACCGAAGGCCCAGGGTGAAGAGCAGACCCAGCCCGTAGATCAGCAGAAAGAGCCCGCAGTTGATGAAGCTCAGGATCCCGAGGCCCGTGAGCATGTCAGGGCGCTGGGTGGAACCCGAATCGTCAGGAAGGAAGGTGGTGGCCATGGAGGCGAATGTAGGACCGGCGGGCGTGCCACCGTCGCCGTCGCCGATCGGCCATGGCCCCTACCTTCGCCCCCTCAAACCGCCATCCTTCCTCATGAGCTATGATGTGATCGTCCTCGGCAGTGGCCCCGGTGGCTACGTGGCCGCCATCCGTGCCAGCCAACTGGGCCTGAAGACCGCCGTTGTGGAAAAGGAGTCCCTCGGGGGCATCTGCCTCAACTGGGGCTGCATCCCCACCAAGGCCCTGCTGAAGAGCGCCCAGGTGTTCGAGTACATCCAGCACGCCAAGGACTACGGCATCACCGTGAACGGCGGCTCGCCCGACATGAAGGCCATCGTGCAGCGCAGCCGCGACGTGGCCAAAGGCATGAGCAACGGCGTGCAGTTCCTGATGAAGAAGAACAAGATCGACGTGATCATGGGCACCGGCAAGCTGATGCCGGGGAAGAAGCTCGAGGTCACCGGCGCCGATGGCAGGAAGCAGGTGCTCGAGGCCAAGCACATCCTCATCGCCACCGGCGCCCGCAGCCGCGTGCTGCCCAACCTGCCCCAGGACGGCAAGAAGATCATCGGCTACCGCGAGGCCATGGTGCTCGCCGACCAGCCCAAGAGCATGGTGGTGGTGGGCAGCGGTGCCATCGGCAGCGAGTTCGCCTACTTCTACAACGCCATCGGCACCAAGGTGACCCTGGTGGAGTTCATGCCCAACGTGGTGCCCGTGGAGGATGAGGAGGTGAGCAAGCAGCTCGAGAAGAGCTTCAAGAAGCAGGGCATCGAGGTGATGACCGGCGCCGAGGTGACCAAGGTGGACACCGCCGGCAAGGGCTGCAAGGTGACCGTGAAGAGCGCCAAGGGCGAGCAGGTCATCGAGTGCGACATCGTGCTCAGCGCCGTGGGCATCGCCCCCAACATCGAGGGCATCGGGCTGGAGGACGTGGGCATCGCCACCGACAAGGGCCGCATCACCGTGAACGAGTACTACCAGACCAACATCCCCGGCTACTACGCCATCGGCGACGTGACCCCCGGCCAGGCGCTGGCGCACGTGGCCAGTGCGGAAGGCATCATCTGCGTGGAGAAGATCGCCGGCCATCAGCCCGAGGCCCTCGACTACGGCAACATCCCCGGCTGCACCTACTGCAGCCCCGAGGTGGCCAGCGTGGGCATGACCGAGAAACAGGCGAAGGAGAAAGGCCTGGCGATCAAGGTGGGCAAGTTCCCCTTCAGCGCCAGCGGCAAGGCCAGCGCCGGCGGCAACAAGGACGGCTTCGTGAAGCTCATCTTCGACGCCAAATACGGCGAGCTGCTGGGCGCGCACATGATCGGCGCCAACGTCACCGAGATGATCGCCGAGTGCGTGAGCATCCGCAAGCTCGAGACCACGGGCCACGAGATCATCAAAACGGTGCACCCGCACCCCACCATGAGCGAGGCCATCATGGAGGCCGCGGCCGCAGCCTACGGCGAGGTGATCCATCTGTGATGGCAGCTTCACTGTCGCACCGTGAAGGCATCGGCCTTCGCTAAAGCTTCGGCGGACACGTGTGCGGCATCGCCGGCACCTTTCACCTCGGTCGTGGCGCAGCCCCGTCGGACGAGCGCATCCGGGCCGCGCTGGATCGCATCGCCCATCGGGGGCCGGACGATGAGGGCGTGCATCGGGCGGGCCGCGCCGTGCTCGGCCATCGACGCCTCAGCATCATCGACACCTCCGCTTCCGGGCACCAGCCGTTCACCGATCTGGACGGGCGCTACACCATGGTCTTCAATGGCGAGGTCTTCAACTTCGCCGAGCTGCGCGCCAGGCTGGAAGCCCAGGGCCACCGCTTCAAGAGCCGCACCGACACCGAGGTGGTCCTGCGGCTGTTCGCCCTGAACGGCCCCTCCTTCCTGCACGACCTCAATGGCTTCTTCGCCCTCGCCATCCACGATGCGCAGGAGGACAGCCTCTTCCTGGCCCGCGACCGCTTCGGGGTGAAGCCCCTGCTCTGGTGCCGCCACGGGGACGCGCTGATGTTCGCCAGCGAACTGGGCGCTTTGATGGCCCTGGGCGCTCCCCGTCGGGTGGACCGGGTGTCGCTGCGCACCTACTTCACGCACTACTACATCCCCGCGCCGTACTCCATCCTGGAGGACGTGCACAAGCTGCGGCCCGGACACAGCCTGATGGTGGATGCCCAGGGCATCCGCACCGCCCGCTGGTACGAGGCGGAGGCCGAAGCGGCGAAGACCCCCGTGCCTTCGGACCCCGCGCAGCGGCTCCGCGACCTGATGGACGATGCCGTGCGGATCCGCCTGGTGAGCGACGTGCCTGTGGGCACCTTTCTCAGCGGCGGCCTGGACAGCAGCATCGTGAGCGCGCTGGCCAGGCGCCACAAACCCGACCTGCGCACCTTCAGCATCGGCTACACCGAGGCGTACTACGACGAGACCCCCTTCGCCGAGGCCGTGGCGCGCCACCTGGGCACCGACCATACCACCTTCACGCTGGGCCACGACGATCTGGCCGCCAGCTACGACGGCCTGCTGGCCGCATTGGACGAGCCCTTCGCGGACCAGAGCGCACTGCCCAGCTACGTGCTGAACGCCCGCACGCGGCAGCAGGTGACCGTGGCCCTGAGCGGCGATGGCGCGGACGAGGTCTTCGGCGGCTACCGGAAACACCAAGCCGAGCTCCGCGTTCGCGCACCCGGGACGCTGGAGCGGCTGGCCCTGCTGGGCGGGCCTTTATGGCGGGCCCTGCCCCGTTCGCGCAACCACCCGCTGGCCGATAAAGTGCGCCAGCTTGACCGGTTCGCGCGAAGCGCAGCGCTGAGCGCGGAGGACCGGTATCTGCTCCTGGCCTCGTGGGACGAGGAGCTCGATGCCGCCGCCCTGCTCGATCCGGCCGCGGACGAGGCCACCTTCACACGCCGACGTGCGGCCATCACGGCCCCCCTGTCCGCGCACCGGGACCTCAACGGACTGCTTTGGGCCGACCTGCACACCGTGCTGCCCGACGACATGCTTCGCAAGGTGGACATCACCAGCATGGCGCATGCCCTCGAGGTGCGCACCCCGTTCCTGGACCTGCGGGTGGTGGAACTGGCCTTTGCCCTGCCGGCCGATGCCAAGTTCAGCAAGGGCTCCGGCAAGCAGCTGCTGCGTGAAGCCTTCGGGGACCTCCTGCCCCAGGGCACATTGACCCGGGCCAAACGCGGGTTCGAGGTGCCGCTGACCCCCCTGCTCAAGGGGCCGTTGGCCGACCGCGTGGCCACCTGTACCGATACCGAGCTGCTGCGTGCCGCCGGTCTGGAGCCAAGTGCCGTCCGGCAGGTGCTCGACCGGTTCCACGGCCCTTCGCCCGGAAGTTCGCAGGCAACCGTACATGCCCTCATCGTCTATCTGACGTGGTGGCGGCGGTACATGGCCTGAGCCCTTCCCGCGCCCCCGTTACCTTTGACGCCGGCCCATGCCCCGTATCCTCCGGATCATCAATCGCTTCAACCTCGGGGGGCCCACGCACAACGCCGCCTACCTGACGCGCTACCTGCCCGGGGACTATGAGACCCTGCTCGTGGGCGGCAGCCAGGAGGCCACCGAGGAAGGCAGCCACCATATCCTCCGCTCCCTCGGGGTGGAGGCCATGATCCTGCCCGAGCTGCAGCGCGAAGTGGCACCGTGGCGCGACAGGGGCGCCTACCGACGCATCAAGCAGCTCATCCGCGAGTTCAAGCCGGACATCGTGCACACCCATGCCGCCAAGGCCGGTGCGGTGGGGCGCATGGCGGCCGCGGACCTGGGCGTGAAGGCCATCGTGCACACCTTCCACGGCCACGTCTTCCACAGCTACTTCGGCCCGGTGCGCACCGCGCTGTACAAGAACATCGAGCGCTTCCTCGCCCGCCGTAGCAGTCGCATCATCGCCATCAGCGAGAAGCAGAAGCTGGAACTGGTGGACGAGCACCGCATCTGCCCCGGCGACAAGGTGAGCGTGATCCCCCTGGGCTTCGACCTGAGCCGGTTCCGGGAGGATCGCTCGCGCAAGCGCGCCTTCTTCCGAAGTGTGTACGGCGTGGCCGCCGACGAGATCGCCATCGCCATCGTCGGCCGGCTCGTCCCGATCAAGAACCACGACCTCTTCCTGGAGGCCATGGCCGCTGTCGCCCGTCGCACCCAACGGCGTGTGCGCGCGTTCATCGTGGGCGACGGTGAAGAGCGAGACCACCTGGAAGCGCGGGTCAAAGAGCTCGGATTGAGCCACGCCGTGGGCCCCACCTTCAACGGACATGGCTTCGGCCACGGCGCCGGGTCCGGTGCCGTGGTGCCCCCGGCCACCGTCACCTTCACCTCCTGGATCAAGGAGGTGGACATCGTCTACGCCGGGGTCGACCTCGTGGTCCTCACTTCCCTGAACGAGGGCACCCCCGTGAGCCTGATCGAGGCACAGGCCTCGGACCGGCCGGTGGTGACCACCCGTGTGGGAGGCGTGGAGAACGTGGTCCTTCCCGACCGGTCGGCGTTGCTCTGCCCATCCGGCGACCTGGCCACGATGACCGAGGCCATCCTGCGGATGGTGGAGGACGATGCGCTGCGCGGCCGGATGGGCGAACAGGGATGGGACTTCGTGCGCCAGCGCTACCACTACACGCGCCTGGTGGACGATACCGCCCATCTGTACGATGCCCTGCTGAACTGACCGTGGGGCCAGAACGCTACTTTTGCGCGATGCGAACGGCACGTCTTGGGCCTTTGGTGGTGTTGGCGGTGGCGGTGTTGTTGGGCGGCGGTTGCACCATCAACCGCGACGTCATGTTCAAGACACCGCTCGGCTATCAGTTCGACTCCGTACCCGACACGGTGGATCTGGCCTTCAAGATCCAGCCGAACGATTACCTGCAGTTCCGGCTCTTCGCCAACGATGGGTTCAAGATGATCGACATGGTGTCCATGGGCACCGGAGCGGACAACGCGCGGAACATGCAGCGCCTGCAGTTCAACTACCTGGTGGAGCCTGATGGCAACGTCAAGCTTCCGCTGCTCGGCCGTGTCACCCTCTCCGGCAAGACCCTGCGTGAGGCGGAGACCTGGCTGGAACAGCGCTACATGGAATTCTACAACCGGCCCTTCGTTCAGTTGAGCGTGACCAACCGGCGCGTGGTCGTCTTCCCAGGCGGGGGCGGCGATGCGGTGGTGGTCCCTTTGGAGAACGCGAACACCACCCTGCTGGAGGTGCTGGCGAGCGCACGGGGCGTGGCAAAGCGCGGCAACGCCCACAAGGTGAAGGTCTTCCGGCGCGACCCCACCGGAGGCCGGCAGATCTTCCAATTCGACCTCACGGACATCGAAGGCCTGAGGCATGCGGACATGGTCATGTTCTCGGACGATGTGGTGTACGTGGAACCGAACCCGGAGCTCGTGCGCGAGGTGCTCGCCGACATCACCCCGATCATCACCCTGCTCACCAGCGTGGTGCTGGTGATCGGCATCATCCGCGGCTTCCAATAGCGCCAGCATGCTGAACGAGGACGTCAGCCAGCGGAACATCACCCTCGACAGCTATCGGGAGCGGATCACGAACTTCAGCAACGAGTTCGACCTCGGGCTGTTCCTGTACATCATCAAACGCTCGTCCGTCTGGATCATGCTCTGCATCATCCTCTCGGGCGCCGCGGCCTATCTGTACCTCCGCTACACCGCCCCCACCTTCAAGAGCGGCGCCATCCTGCAGATCCGCGAGAGCAACAACGCCCAGCTCGTGCTGGAGATGAACCAGTTCGTGGAGGACAAGAACCTGCTGGCCGACGTGGAGCTCCTTCGATCGAAATTCTTCATCGACAGGGTGTTGCGCAAGCTTCCGTTGGACGTCAGTTACTTCTACAAGGGCCAGATCCTCACCAACGAGCTGTACACCGGGACCTTCTTCCGCATCGAGGATGTGGAGGTGCTCGATCCGCGGGTGCGGGACCTGCCCATCTTCATCGATCTGGACACCGAAGGCAAGGCCACCTTCTCCTATGCCGTGTCCGGGCAACCCCTCACCCTCACCTTCGACCTCAGCGAGCGCATCACCACCCCCCATTTCCGATGCAGCGTGTGGCTCGATGATGTGGCGATGAAGGAGCGCATGGAGGCGGACGGCTCCACCTATTTCCGCATCAACAGCCCGGCGAGCCTTGTGGCCCAGTACTCCAAGCAGATCGATGCCCGCATCATGGACAACGATGCCCGGACCGTGGCCATCGACTGCCGCGATGCCAATCCCGTGCTGGCGCGTGACCTGGCCGAGGCGATGGCCGAGACCTACATCGGATACGATGTGGAGCGCATGCGCGAAAGCGCCGAGAGCATCCTGCGCTTCATCGAGTCGCAGAAGGACACCGTGTTCGACAAGCTCCGCGAATCGGAGTACCGGATGCAGGCCTTCAAGATGGAGAACAAGGTGTCCGACATGAGCGAGCTGACACCGATCTACCTGAACCGGGTCCGCGAGTACGAGGACCGCATCGTGGAGGTGCGGGTGGAGATGGACCTGCTGGCCGCCATCGAGCAATCCACGGACAAGGCCCTGGGCGACATCGACGTGTACAACCTGATGCCCCTGCTCGTGGGCACCACCTACGAACGTTCGCTCACCACCATGATCGAATCGCTTCAGAAACTGCTCCTCGAACGCGAGGAGCTCTTTCTGGAGGCCACGCCCAGCAATCAGGCCGTGCGCGACGTCGAGCACCGAATCCAGGTGCAGAAGGGCCTTGTGGTGAACAGCATCCGAAGCCTCCGGTCCAGGCTCACCGACAAGGTGAAGGAATACGAGGACATCATCCTCCAGCATGAGGCCCGCTTTCTCACCCTTCCGGAAAAGGAGCTCGAGTTCGCCCGCATCGACCGCCTGTTCCAGATCAACGAGAAGTACTACACCCTTCTGTTGGAGAAGGACATCGAATACCGGATCAGCCGCGCCGGCTTCGTGCCGGACAACAAGATCCTGGAACGCCCGGTGATCCACGCGGTGCCGATGGCGCCCAACCGCAACCTGGTCATCTTCTCGTACCTGCTCACCGGTCTGGTGATCAGCTTCCTCATCGTGCTCGTGCGGTATGTGCTGCATGACAACATCACCTCGCTCAACGACATCGCCAAGACCTCCTCCGCGTCCATCGGCATCCTGGGCATGATCCCCAAGTACAAGAAGGAGATCCCCATCAGCCAGCTGCTGGTGGACAAGAACCCCAAGAGCCTCATCGCCGAGAGCTTCCGCACCGTGCGCACGAACATGCAGTTCGTGGACAACACCCCCGGACCCAAGCTGATCGCCATCACCAGCACCATCAGCGGCGAAGGGAAGACCTTCGTGGCCATCAACCTCGCAGGCATCATCGCGTTCAGCGGAAAGCGCGTCATCGTGCTCGACCTCGACATGCGGAAACCCAAGATCCACCTGGGCTTCGGCGTGGACAACATCCGTGGCATGAGCACCCTGCTCATCAACAAGGACACCCTGGAGAACTGCATCCAGCAGAGCGCCCTCGAGAACCTGTACTTCATCACCGCCGGCCCCATCCCACCGAACCCGTCGGAACTGGTGATCAGTGAACGAATGAACCTCATCATCGAGGAGTTGAAGAAGTCCTACGACGTGATCCTCATCGACAACCCGCCCGTGGGCCTGGTCACCGATGGCATCGCCATGATCCAGCGGGCCGACTATCCCATCTACATCTTCCGCTCGGATTACAGCAAGAAGGCCTTCATCCACAACGTGGACCGCCTGATCAACGAGAACCGCATCACCCGCATCACCACCATCCTGAACGGCGTGGACATCGACCGCAACAAATACGGCTACAACTACGGCTATGGCTATGGCTACGGCTATGGCTATGGCCACGGCTATGGCACGGGCTATGGCTATTACGAGGACCGAGGCGACCGGAAGGGCGGTCGCCGCAGGGGATTTCTGGGCAAACTCACCGGCAGGGCCTGATGCGGATCGAGAACACTCCCCTTGATGGCCTGCTGGTGTTGCGACCCGCCGTGCACCGCGACGACCGCGGCCACTTCCTGGAAAGTTTCAACGAACGCGCCTTCGCCGCGGCCACCGGGCTGGACCTGCGCTTCGTGCAGGACAACGAGTCGGTGTCCCGCAAGAGCGTGGTGCGCGGACTGCATCTGCAGGCTGGAGCCTCCGCCCAGGCCAAGCTCGTGCGCGTGGCGCGCGGCGCCGTGCTCGATGTGTGCGTGGACCTGCGCGCCGGCAGCCCGACGCTGGGACGGCATTTCAGCATCCGGCTGGACGACAGCGCCCCGGTGATGCTCTTCATCCCGGAAGGGTTCGCCCACGGCCTTGCGGTGCTGGAGGACAACACCCTCTTCCAGTACAAATGCTCCCGCTACTGGGATCCGGCGGCCGAACGCACCCTTCTGTGGAACGACCCCGCCCTCGGGATCGACTGGGGCGTCACCGGCGCGATCGTGAACGGCAAGGACCAGGCAGGCCTTCCGTTGAGGGACCTGCTGCCCACGCTTGTCTAGCCCGGCCATGTACACCCCGGCCCAGCTCTTCCTCATCTACTCCGGCCTCTTCTTCGCAGCGGTCCTGTTCTCGCTGCTGATCAATTCGCTCTTCATGCGCTTCGCCCGCACGCTGGGCTCGCGCGAGCACAACACCGACCTGGTCCGCTGGAGCGCCACCCATAAACCCGCCTTCGGCGGCATCGCCTTCTTCATCGTCTTCCTCGGCGCGTTCTCGGTGAACGGCGTCTTCTTCCCCGCCCTGGCCCCGCTCTGGCAACCCGGTCTTCTGGGCCTCATCGCCGCCACATCGCTCGGTTTTCTGCTCGGCCTCGCCGACGACGCCTACAACACGCGCCCCGTCCTGAAGTTCCTGGCCCAGGTGGGCTGCGGTGCCCTGCTCTTCGCCTCGGGCAACGGGATCCGCTTCTTCGGAGCGCCCTGGGCCGACATGCTCCTCACCGTCGTGTGGGTCGTCGGCATCATGAACTCCATCAACATGCTGGACAACATGGACGCCATCACCACCGTGGTCTCCATCTTCATCCTGCTGAACGGGCTCGTGGTGCACCTGATGCTCGGTCCGGTGGAGGGCGTTCACATGGTGCTGCTGGTGGGCACCATCGCCGCGCTGGCCGGCTTCCTGTTCTACAACTGGAACCCCAGCCGGATGTTCATGGGCGATACCGGCAGCCAGTTCCTGGGCGTCTACCTTGCCTACGTGGGCATCCGCTGCTTCTGGAACGCCCCCTCCCCGGTCACCGGCGCGGACGAGCACTGGAGGCAGGCGATCATGACCCTTGTGGTGTTCCTGCTGCCCATCGTGGACACCACCACCGTGACGGTCAACCGCATCGGGCGTGGGCGAAGCCCGTTCGTGGGCGGGCGCGACCACACCACCCACCACCTGAGCTACCTGGGCCTGAGCGATGCACAGGTGGCCCTCACCTTCGGTGCGCTGGGGGCCCTCAGCGTGTTCCTTAACTTTGCGGTCCTGCGCTTCGTGGGCGTGTGGCGGAACCTTCACACGGGGATCTTCGTTCTGTACGCCGTTGCCGTCTTCCTGCTGCTCTACCTGCCCACCCGCCGCCCACGGCCCGCCCCCCCCGAACATGGCCACTGAACCCCGCACCCCGCTCATCCATGCCCTGCGCATCGCCGGGGCGGGAGCCCTTCTGCTGGCCGGTGTCCTGGGCGCCAACCTCTTCACCTACGCGGTGATCGAGGAGCACAATGACCTGGACCACCAGCGGCACTTCAACGACAGTTACAAGATCTTCTCCCTCACCCTGCCGAACACGGTCGAGCTGTGCGGCGAACGCGTACCGCTGGAGAAGCTCGATGTGCGCGAACGGCTGGACCGCGAGCTTCTGGTGAACACCTACTGGCAGAGCAATTCCATCCTGGCCCACAAACGGGCCGCGCGCTGGTTCCCGCTCATCGAACAGGTGCTGCGCGAAGAGGGTGTGCCCGAGGACCTCAAGTACATCTCCCTCATCGAGAGCGGTTTCACCAACTCCGTGAGCCCCATGGGCGCTGCGGGGTTCTGGCAGTTCATGAAGGACACCGCCCCGCGGTACGGCCTGGAGGTGAACGCCGAGGTGGATGAGCGCTACAACGTGGTGAAGAGCACACGCGCCGCTGCCCGCTACCTGAAGGAGGCGTATGCGCGATACGGATCCTGGGCGATGGCCATGGCCTCGTACAACCTGGGTGTCGGTGGGCTCGACAAACAGATCGGCCGGCAGAACGCCAAGGACTATTACGACCTGCTGCTGCCGGAGGAGACCTCGCGCTACGTGTTCCGCGCCCTTGCGATGAAGGAGATCATGGCCGACCCGGGGCGCTACGGCTTCCACATCCGCTCCAAGGACCTGTACGCGCCCTACAAGGTGCGGACCCACGTGGTGGACGGGCCCGTGAACGACCTGGCCGCCTTCGCGTCCGAGCAGGGCACCTCCTACAAGGTGCTGAAGCTGTTGAACCCCTGGCTGCGCGAGACGCGCCTGTCCAACACCGCTGGCCGGCGCTACGAGCTGCTGCTGCCTGCCGCTGATTTCGATGCCGCGGAAGGTGCCCAGGACGAGTGAGGCTGCGGACACCGCAAGCGCCACCGCACCATCGAACGGCGATGCCGCCATCGAGGTGCTGGGCGCCCGGGTGCACAACCTGAAGAACATCGACGTGGTCATCCCCCGCGACAAGCTCGTGGTGATCACGGGCCTGAGCGGAAGCGGCAAGAGCAGCCTGGCCTTCGACACCCTGCACGCCGAAGGGCAGCGCCGCTACATCGAGACCTTCAACGCCTATGCACGGCAGTTCCTCGGAGGTATCGAACGTCCCGATGTCGACCTCATCACAGGGCTCAGCCCCGTGATCGCCATCGAACAGAAGACCATCAGCCGCAACCCGCGAAGCACCGTGGGCACGGTGACGGAGATCTACGACCTGCTGCGCCTGCTCTACGCCAGGGCGGCGGATGCCTTCTCCTATGTGACGGGCGAGCGCATGGTGCGCTACACCGATGCCCGCATCGTGGACCTGCTGATGGAGGAGCACGCCGGCGGCGACCTGCTCGTGCTCGCACCCGTGGTGAGGGGTCGCAAGGGGCACTACAAGGAGCTCTTCGAGCAGTTCCTGCGACAGGGTTTCCTCCGCGCCCGTGTTGACGGCAAAGTGATCGACCTCACCACACGCCCCCGCCTGGACCGCTACAAGGTCCATGACATCGAGGTGGTGATCGACCGGCTGAAGGTGCCTGCCGACGGGCGGTCCGGCGCCGGTCGGAAACGACTGGCCGATGCCTGCGACCTGGCCCTGAAGCTCGGCAAGGGCAATCTGATGGCCCTTCCACCGGACGGCACCCAGCCCCGCTACCTGAGCAGGCACCTCATGTGCCCCACCAGCGGCATCGCCTACGAAGAGCCCGAACCGAACCTGTTCAGCTTCAACAGCCCCTACGGCGCGTGCCCGCGGTGCAGTGGTCTCGGCCAGGTGACCGACGTGGCCATCGCCAAGATCATCCCGGACCGCACCAAGAGCATCCGCCGCGGCGCCGTGCTGCCCCTGGGCAGTTACAAGAGCTCCTGGGTCTTCCGCCAGGTCGAGGCCGTCCTGGCCGGATTCGGCCACGACCTGGACACACCCGTGGAGGAAATGGGCGACCCTGTGGTGGCCGCGCTGCTCAACGGCCTTGATGAACCGCTCCGCGTCAGCAGTCAGGTGGGATTGAGCGACCGCACCGTACAGTTCGAGGGCATCATCCCCTTCATCCTGGAACAAGCGAAGGACGGCGGCGCACAGGCCCAGAAGTGGGCCGGGCAGTTCACGCACATGGTGGCCTGCCCCGAGTGCAACGGCACGCGTCTGAAGCACACCGCATTGCACTTCCGGCTCGACGGGCTCAACATCCACGAGCTCGCCACCCTGCCGCTTGACCGCCTGCATGCGCACACCGAAGGACTGCTGGACCGCCTCGAGGGCCGCCAGGCCCTGATCGCCCGTGATGTGGTGAAGGAGATCACCGCGCGCACCCGCTTCCTCCTCGATGTGGGCCTGGAGTACCTCACCCTCGACCGCAGCGCCCGCACCCTGAGCGGTGGTGAGGCCCAGCGCATCCGCCTGGCCACACAGATCGGCAGCCAGCTCACCGGGGTGCTCTACATCCTTGATGAACCGAGCATCGGTCTCCACCAGCGCGACGACCACCGGCTGATCGCCAGCCTGCGCCATCTGCGCGACGGTGGCAACAGCGTCATCGTGGTGGAGCACGACAAGGAGATGATGCTGCAGGCCGACCACCTGATCGACATCGGTCCGGGCGCCGGCGAACATGGCGGCCGCATCGTGGCCCAGGGCACGCCCACGGAGGTCCGAAAGGAGGACAGCCTTACCGGCCGCTATCTGCGCAACGAGCTCGCCATCGACGTGCCGCGCCGGCGACGCGCCGGCAACGGGCACAGGTTGTCCGTGCTCGGTGCCACGGGTCACAACCTGAAGGACGTGGACCTCGTGCTTCCGCTGGGCACCTTCATCTGCGTCACCGGTGTCAGCGGCAGCGGCAAGAGCACCCTCATCGGCGACACGCTGTATCCGATCCTGGCCCGCCACTTCCACCGCGCGGACACGCGCCCCCTTCCCTACCGCAAGGTGGACGGACTGGCGCATCTGGACAAGGTGATCGAAGTGGACCAGAGCCCGATCGGCCGCACGCCCCGCAGCAATCCGGCCACCTACACCGGCCTGTTCGACGCCATCCGCCAGCTCTACGCGCTGCTGCCCGGAGCAAAGGTGCGCGGCTACAAGGCCGGTCGCTTCTCGTTCAACACCGCCGGTGGGCGCTGCGAGACCTGCAAGGGCGCCGGTGTGCGCACCATCGCCATGAACTTTCTGCCGGACGTGGACGTGCCGTGCGAGGCCTGCCGCGGCAAGCGCTACGACCGCGAGACCCTTGAGGTGCGCTTCAAGGGCCGCAGCATCGCCGATGTGCTGGACATGAGCGTGGAGGAAGCGCTCGATCACTTCGCCGACCTGCCCCAGCTGGCCGTGAAGCTGCGCACCCTCATGGACGTCGGCCTCGGGTATGTCACCCTCGGGCAGAGCAGCACCACCCTCAGCGGGGGCGAGGCCCAGCGCATCAAGCTCGCCAGCGAGCTGGGGCGCCGCGGAACGGGCAGCACGCTCTACATCCTGGACGAGCCCACCACCGGCCTGCACTTCGAGGATGTGCGGCAGCTGATCGCCGTGCTCGACAGGCTGGTCGACCAGGGGAACACCGTGCTCGTCGTGGAGCACAACATGGACATCATCAAGGTGGCCGACCATGTGATCGACATGGGCCCCGAGGGCGGCGATGGCGGCGGTCTCATCGTGGCCCGCGGCACGCCCGAGGAGGTCGTGCGCATGGGGCGCGGCCACACCGCCCGTTACCTCAGCAACGAACTGCGATGAAACGCACACCCAAGCCGGCCGTGCCGGCACAGCACGCACAGGAGGAAAGCGAACGCCGCATCCGCAAGGCCTTCAAACGGAAGGGCTGGAGCGAGGTGAAGGCCAACGACAGCTGGGCCATCTTCAAGATCATGAGCGAGTTCGTCGAAGGCTTCGAGGCCATGCAGCGCATCCGCCCCTGCGTGAGCATCTTCGGCAGCGCCCGCACCGCGCCCGAACGGGCCGAATACAAGCTCGCCGAGGAGATCGCCTTCCTGCTCACCGGCTACGGCTACGGCGTGATCACCGGCGGCGGACCGGGCATCATGGAGGCCGCCAACAAGGGTGCGCAGCGCGGCGGTGGCACCAGTGTGGGCCTCAACATCGAGCTCCCCTTCGAACAGGCCCCGAACCCGTACATCGACAAGGAGAAGAGCCTGCACTTCGATTATTTCTTCGTGCGGAAGGTCATGTTCACGAAGTACTCCCAGGGCTTCATCGTGCTGCCCGGCGGCTTCGGCACGTTGGACGAGCTCTTCGAGGCCCTCACCCTGATCCAGACCCAGAAGATCGGCCGCTTTCCGATCATCCTCGTCGGGCGCGCCTATTGGAAGGGCCTGCTCGATTGGGTGAAGCAGACCATGGGCGATCGCCACGCCTACATCAACCCCGTCGACCTCGACCTCATCACGGTCGTGGACACGGCGCAGGAGGCCGTGGACGCGATCGATGCCTTCTACAGCAAGTACCTGCTGAAGCCGAACTTCTAGGGCCGCGCCCCCTTCTCAACACGGCGCTGTTCGCAACGGACCCGCGTGCACCTCCTTGTGCCCCAAGGCCTCCGGGTAGTTTTGCTCAGGCCCACCGAAGGGCCGTGCAAACCGTTCCGGATCCATGGCCCAACTGCTCATCCTCGTCGACCTCATCGGCGTCCTCCTCATCGAGATCTTCCTCCTCGCCGACATCAAGATCACGCAGGATGCGCCCCCGACGGTGATGCCGGGCAGCGAGACCAAGGTGGTCGTGACGGTCGAGAAAGGCGACCTCAGCGGTTTCGCCAAGCTGCAGATCGACCTGCCTGAGGGGTTCACCTGCACCGCCATCGAAACGAAAGGCGCCTCCTTCACCTTCAGCGACCAGAAGGCCAAGTTCATCTGGATGTCCCTGCCCACGCAGCCCACCTTCAAGGTCTCGTACAACCTGATCGCTTCCGCCTCCGCCAGCGGCCAGATGCCCATCAACGGCCGCTTCAGCTACATCCTTGACAACGAGCGACGCACCTACGACCTGGCCACCGCCATGGTGACCGTGATGGGCGACCCCGCCGTGGCCGCCGCCGCGCCACCCGATGCCGCGGTCATCCAGCCGATGGACGCCACCAATGACATCGTGACCGCCGCCGGCGCGGCCCCTGTGCTTGCCGAGGAACCCGCCACGATGGCTTCGCCGCCTGGCCAGGGGCCGGGTGGTGTCGCCGTGGAGCGGAAGGTGACCCTCGTCTCCGCCAGCGAACTCCTTGTGGAGGTGACGATCAAAAAGGGCGACATCCGCGGCTTCGGCAAGCTGCAGGAGAACCTGCCTGCGGGATTCACCGCGATGGAGAAGGGAAGCGCACAGGCCATCTTCACCACACAGGACCGCATCGCCAAGTTCGTGTGGCTCAACCTGCCCGCCGACCAGGATCTGAAAGTGGCCTACAAGCTGCGTGCGAACGGCCAGCCCGATGGGGACTACACGGTCTCCGGCGAATTCGGCTATCTCCTGAACGACGAGACCCAACGCGTGGCCGTGGGCGCCTCGACCTTCACCATCGGCGACATGGCCTTCAGCGCCCTGCAACAGGACCCGGCCCGCATGAACACCACGGACGCGCAGGACACCGGCCTCAACCTGCCCGCCAAAGAGACCCGGACCGAGAGCGCGCAGGCCACGGACAACAAGCCGGCCACAACGAGACCGGCGCCCTCCAAAGGCATCCCTGCGCCCGAGAAAGGCATCGCTTACAAGGTCCAGATCACTGCTGCGCACCGCGAAGTGGGTCGGGAGTACTTTGCCGGCCGCCACCGGTTCAACGAGCCGTTCAGCATCGAACGCCACGAGGGCTGGATCAAATACACCACAGGCTCCTACAGCCAATACCGCGAGGCCAGGGACAAGCGCATCGCGCTGGTGGCCGCCGGCCATGAGCTTCCCGGGCCCTTCGTGACGGCGTACAACAACGGTGAGCGCATCACCGTGCAGGAGGCCCTGATGCTCTCCAGCCAGACCTGGGTCCAATAGTCCGGGAAAACTATCTTTCCCCGCATGCTGCCCCACCCCCGCCACCGGCCCGTCGTGCGCACGACACTTGCCCTGGCGTTCGGTGCCCTGCTCTGCGCGCCCTTCGGACGTGCGGTCGCGCAGGAGGTGGACAGCAGCCGCTACAGCATCCGCCCCACCTTCGGCCTTGGTGTGGGCATGTTCGCCTTCCTCGGCGACATCGGGAACGGCCACAAGGGCTACAGCCCGCTGCTGACGCGCGTGGGCTATGAGCTGCGCGCCGGAACCCCGCTGACCCCGTGGCTTGATGTGGGTCTGTATGCGCTGCACGGCCGGTTGGGTGCCAACGAACGCAGCCTCACCCGCAACCTCAACTTCGAGTCGCGCATCACCACGGGAGGGGTCCAGTTCACCTACAACTTCCACCAGCTCCTGAACCCCGGCCGCCGGGTGGAGCCTTACCTATCCATCGGCTTCGAGGCCGTGGAGTTCCTCAGCAAGACGGACCGCCTGGACGCGGAGGGACGGATGTACCACTACTGGAGCGATGGCACCATCCGCGACCGCGCGGAGAACGACCCGCAGGCCGGCGATGCCGTGCAGCTGCAGCGCGACTACAGCTACGAGAGCGATATCCGCGAGCTCGACCTCGACGGTTTCGGCAAATACCCCGAGCTCACCTGGGCGGTCCCGGTGGGCATCGGAGCACGCATGCACCTCGGTGGCCGGTTCGACCTGCGCATCGGCACGACCATGCATTTCACCTCCACCGACCTCATCGACGGTGTGACGCAGGACAGCCGCGAGGAGCGCCAGGGCAACGCGCGGATGGACCGGTTCCTGTTCAGTTCGTTCTCCCTGAACTATGGCATCGGCCAACGCAAGCCGCGCGATCGAGAAGGCCCCACCCTCTCCACCGAGGAGATGGACCTGCTGGCCCTCGCCGACGACGAGGACGGGGACGGTGTCACCGATTGGAACGACCAATGCCCCGGAACCCCTGCCGGTGTGCCCGTGGATGCCAACGGCTGTCCGCTGGACGGTGACGGCGACGGCGTGCCCGACCATTTGGACCTGGAGCCGAACACCGCACCGGGCGCCGCTGTGGATGCGGACGGGGTGACCCTGACCGACGACGCGCTCCTGAAGGCCTGGTTGAACTACAAGGACTCGGCGAACGTGAACCTGGTGAGCTCCCGCGTTGAATCCTTCGGCCCGCGCGGCCGCACGACCACCGCCGCCAAGCGCCGCGCCTATGTGGTGAAGGTCGGCGAGCACATGGAGGGCATTCCCGAGGACCTGATCCAAAAGATCCTGAGCATCCCGGACGTGCGCACGTTGGAGAAGGGCGACACCACCTTCTATGTGGTGGGCAACTACGACGCCCTGCCTGAAGCGTTGCGGCGGCAGTTGGCCTTGAGCGGCAAAGGCATCGACGGCCGTGTGATGGCCGAGGAGGATGGACGGCTCATCGATATCGACGAGGAGGTGCGCCGGTCCGGTTCGGGTCTTGAAGGCGCCAGTGGGCCCGCCTCCACGGAGGCCGTGGTGGTGCGCGTGCAGCTGGGCGCCTTCCGCAACAAGCTCGCGAAGAACATCTTCACCGGCATCCCCGACCTGGTGGTGATCGAAGGAGAGGATGGTCTCACGCGATACTACACGGGCAGCTTCACCGATGTGAACCCGGCCGCCAAGCACAAGGTGGACATGCTGCTGAAAGGCTTCAAAGGCGCGTTCCTCGTGGCCTTCAAGAACGGGAAACGGGTGAGCCTCAAGGAGGCCGGTGCACGCCTCACCGGACCGGAGGACCTGCGCAACACACCGGTGGGCGGCATCGACAAGAGCCTGATCCGCTACCGGGTGCAGGTGGGCACCTTCGCCGGCAATGTCCCGATGGACATCATGGACAAGTACATCGAGATCGGCAACGTGACCCCCGTGCCCAGCGTGGATGCGGTGCGCTACTTCCACGGCGACTTCCGGACCCGTGCCGAGGCCGAGGCCGCCAAGGAGCAGCTGAAGGCCAAAGGCCTCACCGATGCCTTCACCGTCGGCGCCATGGGCGATCGCGTCATCAGCGCCGACGAGGCCGACCGCCTGATGGCGGAGCCCTGACCCCGGCAATTCCCCGCAGCTTCTTGCCGTTGAGGCGATGGCGGCTACCTTTTGCCGCTCATCCCTGCACCATGCTCCGTTACCGGTCCTGGCCCGCGGCCCTCTCCCTGGCCCTGTTCTTCGCCGCCTGCAGCCGTCCTCCGCTCCCCCGCCCGGATCCGGCATTCGCTCCGTACATCACGGCCTTCACGGCCGGTCCGGTGTCAGCCTCCGCCCCTGTGCTTGTCCGGTTGGCGGAAGGCCTCACGTTCACCGACACAAGTACGGCGAAGCTTGCCTCCCTCTTCGAACTGGATCCCACCGTCGAGGGTGGTGTGCGCTGGCACGATGCCCGCACCCTGGCATTCGTCCCCAAGGAGGCGCTGCGGCCGGGCACCGACCATACGGTCACCTTTCAGCTCGGTGGCATCGTATCGGTGCCCGGGCACTTGTCCACCTTCCGCTTCGGATTCCGCACCCTCGAGCAGCACCTCGCCGTGGACCTGGCGGACGTGGCCCCGCTGAACGGCGAGGGTGGCAGCCTGCACAGCGTCACCTGGCTCGTGACCACGGCCGATCAGGCCCCGGCCGGGAAGCTGCTGGCCTGTTTCACCGCACGGCAGGATGGGCGTGAGGTGCCCTTGCGCATCAGCAGCTCGCCGGACCGGCTGCGGCACGAGCTGGTGGCCGACAGTATTCGCAGGGGCCCCACCGGCACAGAGCTGGAGTTGACCTGGGGCGGGGCCGCGATCGGGAGCGGCGACGAGGGCCGGACCCGCCTTGACCTGCCGGAAGCGGGGCGCTTTGTTCTGCTCAACGCCCGCGCGCTGCTCGACGGCGAACAGCAGGTGCGCCTGTTGTTCTCCGAACCACCGGACCCCGCACAGGACCTCTCCGGCCTGGCCGGCATCTCGGGTGCGCCTCCGATGCGCATCGCCCTTGAGGGCAACACGCTGGTGCTTCATCCCGGAGAGCCGCAGCATGGCGAGCAGGCCGTGTTCGTGGCCGCAGGCCTCCGCACCGCCGCTGGAGGCACCCTCGATCGCGACGTCACCACAGTCGTGCGCTTCCCCGAACCTGGACCGGCCGTGCGTTTCGTCGGCGATGGCGTGGTGCTGCCCACGACCGGCGGCCGAAAGCTCCCCTTCGAGGCGGTGAACCTCCGCGCGGTGACCGTGCGCATCATCCGGGTCCACACGGACAACATCCCCCAGTTCCTTCAGGTGAACGACCTGGCCGGTGGGGACGAACTGGCACGCGTGGGGCGCCTAGTGGCCGAACAGGATCTGCCCCTTGTGAGCAGCGATGCACCGGATCCCGGACGGTGGAACCGCTACTTCCTTGACCTCGACAAGCTCATTTCCGCCGAACCTGGTGCGATCCACCGGGTGGAGCTCGGCTTCCGCCAAGATCAATCCACATACCCCTGCAACGACGGCTCACCGCCCTCCCCCGATGCGGTGCTGGCCGGCCGCACCGAAGCACCGACGCTGGACGACAGCGCCTTCGACCGCGCGGGTTACTACTACTACTACGATGACTCCTGGTATCCGGATGACTACGACCATCGGGAACGCGACAACCCCTGCTCATCCAGTTACTACGGCAGCCGTCGCAAGACCAGCCGCAACGTGCTCTCCAGTGACCTCGGCCTGCTGGCCAAGCGTGATGCGAGCGGTGGCCTCCGGGTGGTGGTGAGCGATCTGCGCACCGGCGCCGCCATCCCCGGTGTGGAGGTGGATGTGCTCGACCTGCAATTGCGCACCCTGGGCCACCTGACCACCGACGGTCAGGGCTTCGCCGCATTGCCGGCTCCGGCGCACACCCCCTTTCTGGTGGTGGCGCGGTCGAAGGAACAGCGCGGCTACCTGCGCGTGGACGACGGCTCGGCGCTCGATGTAAGCGCGTTCGATGTGGGCGGAGAAGCGCTTCCCCAAGGCCTGAAGGGCTTCCTTACCGGCGAGCGCGGCGTGTGGCGACCCGGGGATTCGCTCCATCTGGCCTTCATCCTGCACGACCGGGACAAGCTCCTGCCCAAGGACCATCCGGTGGTGTTCGAATTGATGGACCCGAACGGCCGCGTCGTCCACCGTGCCGTGCGCCGACAGGCGGTGGGTGACCAGTACGGATTCCCCTGCGCCACATCACCGGATGCACCCACCGGCCTCTGGATGGGGCGGGTGACCGTTGGCGATGCCGCCTTCCATCGGTCGCTGCGCATCGAGACGGTGAAACCCAACCGGATGCGGATCGCGCTCGACCTGGGCACCGGTCCGCTGCTGGCGGATCAACTTCCCCGGGCCACCCGCCTCGAGGCCTTCTGGCTGCACGGCGCTCCTGCCGTTCAGGCGCCGGTCGTGGTCTCCGTGGGCCTCGCCCGTGCCGGGTTCAAGCCGAAAGGGCACAGCGACTTCGTGTTCGATGACCTCGGCCATCAGCTCGCGGAGGGCGAGACCGTCGTGTTCGATGGCCGCACCGACGCTCAGGGGCGCGCGCTCTTCCCCTTTGACCTGAAGCCCTCGGCGGGTGCCCCCGCGGCACTCCGGCTCACGGTCATCAGCCGGGTGAGCGATCCCGGCGGCGATGCCAGCATGGACCAGCAGGAGGTGGTGCTCCACCCCTACCACACCTATGCGGGCCTGAGGCCCCCCGCACCGGACGGGGCTTGGGACACTTACATGGCCGGACGGCCGCATCGCTTCGACCTGGTCAGTCTGGACGGCGCTGGCAAGCCCGTACCCGGTCACCCACTGAAGGTGCAGGTGATGAAGGTGGACGAGGAGCGCTGGTGGCATGGTGCCATGGACGGCCCCACGAGCGGCCGCACCGGAGAAGGCCTGCGTGTGGTGTCCGTGCATGACGTGACCACCGACGCCAGCGGCCGCGGTACCCTGATCGTGCGCGTGGAAGCCGCCGCCACCGGACGTTACCTGGTGCGTGCGGAGGATCCCTCCAGCGGCCATGTGGCCGTCGTCACCCTCCACTTCGGGGCGGACGGAGCGGTCGATGCGGCAGGGCGCGGCCAGGACCCGGCGGCCACACGGTTGTCCATCGGCACGGCCAGGGAGCGCTACGCACCTGGTGATGAAGTGGAGCTCACCATCCCGTCCACGCACGCCGGCACCGCGATCGTCAGCCTGGAGAACGGCCACCGGGTGGTGGGGATCACACGCATCGCCCTGAACGAAGGCGGAACCACCCACCGCTTCAAGGCCACGGCCGCCATGATGCCGAACATCTACGCCCATGTCACGCTGCTCCAACCGCACGGCGAGGTGGCCAACGACCTGCCCATCCGCCTCTATGGCGTGATCCCCATCCTGGTGGAGGACCCGGCCAGCCGCCTGGAGCCGATGCTCGAAGCGCCGGCCGAGATCAAGCCCGGTCGCGAGTTCACCATCGGCCTGGCGGAGAAGAGCGGCCGCGCCATGAACTACATGCTGTATGCGGTGGACGAGGGCCTCCTCGACCTCACGCGCTTCCGTACACCCGACCCCTGGGCGCATCTGTACGCACGTGAAGCGCTCGGCGTGCACAGTTTCGACCTGTACGACCAAGTGATCGGCGCCTTTGGTGTGGAGGCCGGCCGCGTGCTGGCCGTCGGTGGGAGCGATGGTGGCGGTCCGGTCGATCCATCCCGCATCGGGCGCTTCAAACCCGTGGTGCTGCATGCCGGCCCGCTCTCCCTGGCCCCGGGCCAACGGGCCACCCATCGGTTCACGATCAACAACTACGTGGGCAGCGTGCGCGTGATGGTGGTGGCCAGCCACCCCGATGGGGCCTACGG
This sequence comes from Flavobacteriales bacterium, assembly GCA_020847755.1. Taxonomy (GTDB): domain Bacteria; phylum Bacteroidota; class Bacteroidia; order Flavobacteriales_F; family PHOS-HE28; genus PHOS-HE28. The sequence continues at coordinate 44,840 of JADLBK010000087.1, forward strand.
CAGCACCGAACGCACCGTGCCCGTGCGACAGCCACTGATGGTGCTGGCCACCCTGCCCCGAGTGCTCGGACCCGACGAAACGGTGGACCTGCCCATCACCGTGTTCGCCATGGACAAGGCCCTGCGCGAGGTCTCCGTGAGGGTCGGCCTTTCCGGTGCGGTCACGGGTGATGGTCCGCTCGAACGGGTGGTGCGGTTCGACGGCAACGGGGAACAGGTGATCCGTTTCCACCTTCGTGCAGCGGACCGCACCGGCGTAGCGCAGGTGAACGTGACCGCCCAGGCCGGCACCGAGCGCGCCACCACACGGATCGACATCGGCGTGCGCTCGCCCTTGCTGCCGATCACCCGGTCGGAGGATGGTGCGGTGCGGGGGAGCGAACAGGTGGACCTGTCCGTGGTCCCCGTCGGCCTCGGTGGCACCAACTCGGCCGTCATCGAGGTCACCAGCCTTCCGCCGCTTGGACTGGAGCGACGCCTTCAGGAACTGTTGGGCTACCCGCATGGATGCCTTGAACAGACCGTGTCCAAGGCCTTCCCGCAGCTCTACCTGGACGGCCTCGTTGACCTTTCGCCTTCCCTGAAGGAACAGGTGAACGCGGATGTGGGGGCCGCCATCCGCAAGCTGGCATCGTTCCAGCGTGGTGACGGTCGCTTCAGCTACTGGCCGGGCGGAACCCACACGGATGACTGGAGCAGCGTCTACGCCGGGCACTTCCTGCTGGAGGCCGCCCGACTGGGCCATCCCGTGCCCGGATCCATGCGCACCGGATGGATCGCGGCGCAGCGCAACGCCGCACGGACGTGGTCACCTGCGACCGATGGTCGTTCCGGGTTCGTGCAGGCCTACCGCCTGTTCGCCCTGGCGCTGGGCGGTGCCGCGGAACCCGCCGCCATGAACCGCCTTCGCTCGTTGCCCGCCCTCGAACCCATGGCCCGGTGGACCCTGGCCGCCGCCTACGCCGAGCTTGGCCGATCGGATGCCGCGAACGCATTGACCACCGGCATCTCCGCCGGGATCGCGGACTACGCCGAACTGAGCGACACCTATGGGAGCGCGACCCGCGATGAGGCCCTCATCGCCTTGACCCTGTTGCGCAGCGCGCGCCTACCCGAGGCCGGCCCCGTGGTCCTCCGCATCGCCGGGCGCCTCGGCAGCGAGCAATGGCTCAGCACACAGAGCACGGCCTTCGCCTTGATGGCCGTGTCACGGTACACCGCGGTGAACGGACAGAGCACCGGGCTCGACCTCACCGTCACCATCGACGGCACGTCCACGGCGGTGCGAAGCGATCGTTCCGCCTGGCGGATGAGGATCGAAGCACCGGACCGACCCCATCGCGTCCAGGTGATCAACAAAGGCACAGGCATGGTCTTCACGCGGATCACCCGCATGGGCACACCTGCGCAGGGGATGGAGCACGCTTCATCGAACGGCCTCGCCATCCGCACCAGCTTCACCGGATCCGATGGCCGCACGCTGGACCCTGCCATGCTCACGCAGGGCACCGACGTGCTGGTGAAGGTGGAGGTGACCCACACGGGTACCGAGCCGCTCTACAGCAATCTGGCGCTCTCGCAGATCTTCCCCTCCGGTTGGGAGATCCGCAACGCCCGCATGGAGGGTTTGGAGCAGGTCCACACGGACAGCCCCTACTCGTACCAGGATGTGCGCGACGACCGGGTGATGACCTACTTCGATCTGGCACGCGGGCAGAAGGCCGTCTTCCATCTGCGCGCGACCGCGGCGTACACAGGGCGTTATCACTTCCCAGGTGCTCACGTGGAGGCGATGTACGATGCGCGCATCCACGCCCGTGACCGGGGAGGACCTGTGCAGGTGCTCACCCCGGGCGCCGAGGTGCGAGCAGGACGATGAGCTGGCCGCCGATGCGTAACATTGCAGGAACAAACCCCGGTCCATGATCTTCCGACGCCTTGCCCTTGCCGCCACCTGCGCCATCGTCGCCGTGGCCGCCCAGGCCCAGCAACCCGCCACCTCCGCATTCCTCGTGGGAGAAGAGAACGGTGGTCATGTCATCCTCTCCGAGGTCATCGCCGTGGACGCCGATCTGTCGAACGATGCGGTGAAGGCCCGCTTCGGCAAGCTGCCCGCCACAGTGCCGGCCCAGCGCTGGCAGGTGGTGCGGCACACCTCGGAAGCCGATGCGCGCAAGGCCCGGTCCGAGATGGATGCCAAGTACCGCGCGAACGGACGCACCGTGAAGGAGCTTAAGTGAGCCCGGATCGATCCTGCCCCCATCGAAGAGGCGCCCCCGGGCGCCTTTTCTCATGGCATCCCGAGCAGGATCACGCGGCGTGAGGCACGTCCACCGCACGCACTGGTGAGGGTGAGCAGGTAGCTGCCTGCCGGCAGGTCCCCCACCGCCAAGGTCGCCCCGTTCCGGCTCCGCACGCGGCGCACCGGTCGCCCTGCCACTGACCAAAGCACCAGGTCCAGCTCTTCATCCGGCCCCTCCCACCCCACGACCAACCGGTCGTGCGCCGGAACGGGATGCACCTCAAGGCCTTCCCAGGCGAGCTCCGCAAGGCCGATGGCGCAGGGGGACCTGGAGCCGTCCAGAACAAGCACACCAAGATCGAGCGGATCGAGCCAGGCCTTCAGCTTCTGCGCGGCGGTGTTGGGGTTCTGCGTCCAATGGAAGCTCATCTTCCCGTAGTAATCCGGTTGGCCCGGGCCCGAGCCAGGGAGGCCGCAGCCATCCACCACGCAACAGCTGGTGCCGCCGCTCAACGTGCCGATCACCCGGCCGTTCGCATCCAGCAGCGGAGCCCCGGAAGAACCGGGTTCGGTGACACCATGTCCGTTGGCCGTGGCCGTCCACTTCACGAACCAGTGGCTGTACGGTCCCCCGGCGATCCACTGCGAGGTGAGCAGGTTCATGGCATAGGTGCTCACTTTCTTCTCGCTGCCCGTGGGATGATGGATGGTGACCCCGCTCGTGCTCGGCGCGCTGGAAGCGTCCCAACCCGCCCAGTACGGATCGAAGCCGGCCGGCACGCTGGTGGTGGCTTCCAGCAGCAGGAAGTCCGACCCGTTCAGGCCTCCATCGTTGCTGTCCGCCCGGCGATGACAACCGGTGATGTACTTGGTCTGGTCCGCCGCTCCGCTGCCGCAGCCCGTGCGCTGGTACCCGAAGTAGAACTTGTAATCCTGCAGATCGGTCGCGGTGGAGTTGAGACCGCAGTGGAGGGCGGTGAGGATGAACGGACGGCAATCCTGGGCGGTGTTGTTCATCAGCGTGCCCGAACACCAGATCAGAGCACCGTTCGCGCGCACGCCCACACGCACCACCGCATCGCGCTGGTCGGCGTAGGCCTGCCCCTCCGCGCAGTTCACATCCACCTCGCACGGGTCGGCCTTCTGCCAGGGATCTTCCCGGAAGGTGTGGCCCACTTCGGCCACGGTGAACGTGCCGACCGTTCCGCCATGATGCCCCCCGACGACCTCGATGATGCAGCACGGTCCGAACGCGCGTGGAAGGGCTACTCGTCCGGTCGCCGGCACCTGGCTCCTTTCGATGGTGCTGACCACGTCCAGGGTGTTCGCATCGCGCATGAGGAGGTGCTCACCAGGACCAAGCCGCACATCCACCAGGAACGGTTCGACGGCAAGGGCACCGTCCGAACAGACCCGCACCATTCCAGGTCCCTTTCCGGACAGCTCCGCATCGGTCCGCTCCTCCACGGGAAGCACCACCCCATAGGCCGATGGCAGCCCAAGGGCCCGACCCGCAGCGTCAAGGGCCAAGGCCGCCTCCTCCACGAACGGGGATGCATGCACGGTCGGGATCGTGCCGTGCTCCTGGGCGAACAGGCCAGGGCCGCCTGCTGCCATCCAGGCCCAGACCCCGATCGCCCTTCGTAACGTGCGCATGTCGCACGAAAATAGGCAGGCCCAAGGACCGTGGCCCTGAAATGGCGAGGGACCCCGTGGGGTCCCTCGCATTGCGATCGACGACCCGATCACCTCAGCAGGGTGACGTGGCCTTGTTCCTTCACTTCGGAGCCATCGTTGCCGACCCCGACGAAGACCCAGTAGTACGTCCCCTCGGAGATGTTGGAGCTCGGCTTCCAGATCACCTTGTTGCTCGTGGTCTGCGGCACGGCGTACACCTTGGTGCCCCACCGGTCGTAGATGGTCATCTCCACGCTCTTCCACCCGCGCAGGTCGGCGTACTCGAACGCATCGTTGTTGCCATCCCCGTTCGGGCTGAACACGTTGGGGATGATGACGATCGGATCAGGAAGCACGATCACGGTATCCTGGTAGAAGCCGGTGCAGCCCTGATCGCTCACACCGTTCAGCGTGATGATGTAAACGCCCGGCTCGTTGAAGGTGTAGGTGGGCTCGAACTCGGTGGACGTTCCGGTGGTATCCCCGAAGTTCCACGTGAACGACACCACGTTCCCGGAGGAGGTATTGTCGAAGAAGACGTCCAGTGGTGCCACGCCCTCGTTGGGCAGGGGGTCGAAGCTCACGTCCGCCGGGGGATCCCAGGTGGTCGTCACCATGGCGGTGCCGAAGCAGCCCAGACCGGGGTCACCCACCGTCACGGTGTAGCTCGCCGGGGAGGTCACGGGCACCACGTTGGTCACTGCGCCGTTCGGGTCGGAGAGCCCCACCGTGGGCGACCAGCTGTAGGTGAGCAGGTCCTCGTTGACCCCCGCACACACCCGGAAGCGCATGTTCGGACGATCGGCGCTCTCCCCTTGGTTGAAGAAGGGCGGCGGGATGGTGTCGCACAGGTTGGCACCATCGGTGAAGTTGTAGATCACCGACGTGTAGCCCGTGTTGGTGGCGAAGGTGGGCGAGTTCTGGGTGAAGCCGTTCGGGTAGTTGCTGAAGCAGAACTCCACCACCACGTTCGACACGCCATCCCAATTGAAGCCAGGGTTGAGCACGAAGGTGTTCCAGCCCACGGTGATGGGCACATCCGTCGGCCCGAACACGGGGAACAAGCCGGTGACGAAGCCCTGGTCGATGTTCAACGAATCCAGCGTGGTGCAGCCCATGTGGATCTGCCAATCCGGATACAAGGCCAGCCCGTTGACCGCGGCCACGTTCAAGGCCAGTTCGTTGATGGTACCGCCGGTGAATCCCAGCGCAAGGAGTTCGCTGGCCCGGATCAGCACCTGGTGGCGCGCGCTGTTGTACCAGTTGCCGAAGGGCGCGGGATAGGATGTCGTCGTGCCTTGCACGGTGCCTGTTCCCAGCTCAAAGTCCGCCACGATGCCCGAGGAACAACCTCCGAAGTTCTGTCCGCAGTAAATGGGCGGTGAGTTATCGATCTCCACGGTGAACGTGGTCCCCTGGCCTTCGCAGAAGGAATCGTCGGCGACCGTGACGGTGAAGTCGGGCACGAACCCTGGAAGCACGACGAGCGTCAGGCTCGAATCACGCTTGGTGCATCCGTCGGGGCTGGTGACCTCCACCGAGTAATCGTACGTACCCGGCTGGCTGTATCCGGCGATCGGGTTGGCGATATCGTCGGCGGAAAGACCAAGCGAAGGCGTCCACTCGAAGGTGTAGCCCGGCAAAGCAGGATTGGTGATGACGTTGATCTGGGCGGTCTCGCCCAGGCACAGCGTGTCGTCGCTCTGGGTGAGCGAGAAGGAGAAGTCGCTCACCACGGCCACCGTGATCGTGTCGGAGTTGATGCAGGAACCTGCCAGATCGCTCACGACCACATAGGTGGTGGTGCTGTTGGGGTCGGCGATCACCTGCGAGCAGAAGGGCGGGTCGAGGCAGATGAAGTTCTGCGGGGTGATGGGGTCGCCGCCCGGCAGGATGGACCAGACGAAGTTGGCACCGCCATCGGCCTCGATGTTCGCCACCTGAGGACCGCAGATGGTCTGGTCAGGACCGACGGACGTCCGCTGAAGCACGTTCGTGTTGAACACGTAGGTCTGGAACGCACTGATGGGACAGTTCTGGTCCTCCACCGTGATGGTGAAGGGATAGAATCCGCTGTTGCCTGGCTGAGCCGTCCAGCACACGTTGATGGTCACCGGGTTGGTGCCCGTCCATGAGATGGTCGAGCCCGGAAGGTTCTGTTGCACGTTGCTCTCCACGACCAGGGTATCCCCCAGATCCGGGTCACCGATCACCACGTCGAAGCAGAAGTTGTCCGACTCGCAAAGTTCGATCTCCGTGCAGGACACCTGCACGGCTGTGCCGGAGAAGTTCGAGATGCAATAGGCCGGATCGGGCGCCTGGTTGGTGCAGGGGATCACCACGAACTGCATGTCGCGCATCACCGTGCCGATCACGTTGCCGTCCTCGTCGTACTGGGTGACCTCCACCACCACCACGAAGTTGCCGATGGCGTTGGGCGTGAAGGTCAGCAGACCCGTCAAAGGGTCCAAAGTGATGCCTGTGATCGGCTCGTTGGCGGTGTACGGGAACACATAGCCGATGAGCGTTCCACCGGCGTCAAGCGCGGGGTGAAGGGCATAGCTCAGGCTGTCACCGTCCGGATCATAGACACCGTAGCTGTACAACACCGGTTGATTGAGGCACACGTATGGGATCGGAGCGCTCGTGAACACCGGGGAGTCCTCGCAGGGATAATCCGCGTTGTTGAACGTGGTCTCGATGTAGCCCTCCACGTTACCCGGTTGCTGAAGGTTCTCGATGGCGTCGTTCCGACAGCACAATGACCAGGACGCCGTCCAGAAGTCGCACGGCGGAACCGTGGCGATCCCCGTGTATATGTACTCCTCCAAGCCGGGAAGCGTTCCGTTGTTGCAGGTGCTGTTCTGCAGTTCGTCCGGGCACAACTGGCTCACCTCGGAGAAGCTCTGCTGGGTCACGGTCACCTGCTGGTTGCCACAGGGGCTCTGCAGGGTGATGTCATAGGACTGGCTCAGCGTCGTGCCGGCACAATCCCGGTAGATGATCATCGTGAACTCGTACTGCCCGTTGCCCAGGCATTCATAGATGATCTCCCCTCCCGACACGTGGGTGGCTTTCGCTTCATGCCATGAGAGCGTGGCCAAGGCGGCCAGTGCGAGTAGTTTACGGTGCATCGCGGTTCGTTAAGGCGGTCGAAGATAAGGTTCCAGCGGAACTCCGACGGATCTTCGGGCCCGACGTGTTCCACCTTGTATGACGCCCCCTCCTCGCCTCCGGTTGTCCACGCGCTTTCGAACCCTTGTGGGCCGGGCCTTTCTGGCACTTCTCGTCCTGCTGGCGGCCTGTTGGGCCTTGGCCGGCCGACCCTTGTTCGATGAACCCCGGTCGGTGGCCCTGCTGGACCGCGATGGCCACCTGCTCGGCGCCCGCGTGGCGGCGGACGGGCAATGGCGGCTCGCGGCGGGCGGCGCCTCGCTCGATCCGCGCTTCGAGACCTGTCTTCTGCGGTTCGAGGACCGCCACTTTCACCGCCATCCCGGCATCAACCCCGTGGCCCTGGGGCGGGCGGTGTGGCAGAACGTGCGGGCCGGCCGGGTGGTGAGCGGAGGCAGCACCCTCACCATGCAGGTGGCCAGGCTTGCCCGGGGCGGTGAACGGACCTTCGTGAACAAGGTGCTCGACATGGCCCTGGCCGTGGGTCTTGAACTGCGCTTCAGCAAAGCCGAGATCCTCCGCATGCATGCGGCCAACGCCCCGTTCGGTGGGAATGTGGTGGGGATCGAAGCCGCGTGCTGGCGCTTTTTCGGCCATGGTCCTGAGGCACTGAGCTGGGCCGAGGCCGCCACCCTCGCCGTGCTTCCCAATGCCCCCTCCCTCTTGCATCCCGGCCGTCATCGGGAAGCATTGAGGGCCAAGCGCGACCGGCTCCTGGACAAGCTCAAGGCCGATGGCCGGCTGACCGCCTTGGAATGGTCACTGGCCCGTGAGGAGCCGCTGCCCTCCAAGCCCCTGGCCCTCCCTGACCGCGCCCCGCATCTGCTGGCTTCGCTGGCTTCGGCACACCAGGGAAGCATCCCCACCACGCTGGAAGGGATGCTCCAGGAACGCGCCTCTGCCGTGGTGGACCGCCACACCCAACGGCTGCATGCCGACCGCGTGATGAACGCTGCAGCGGTGATCATGGACGTCGCCACCGGTGAGGTCCTGGCCTATGTGGGCAATCTGCGGCTGGCCGGTGGTCGGCACAACGGCCAGGTGGACCTGGTGGTCGCCCGGCGCAGCACGGGGAGCCTGTTGAAGCCGTTCCTGTTCGCCGCGCAGCTCGATGCCGGTGAGCTCCTGCCCCACATGCTCGTGGCCGACCTTCCCGTTCACTACGACGGCTTCGCTCCAGGCAACTACGATGGTCAGTATCAGGGCGCCGTCCCCGCTGCGATCGCGCTCGCCCGGTCCTTGAACGTCCCGGCGGTCCGGGCGCTTCGGCAGCATGGCATCGACCGCTCGTTGAAGGTCTTCCGTGCCATGGGGATACGCACCTTGGACCGCACGGCCGACCATTACGGGCTGAGCTTGATCCTGGGCGGTGGCGAGACCACACTGCTGGAGATCACCGGAGCCTACGCCAGCCTTGCGCGCGTTCGTGCGGAACACGGACGTTCGGCCGAAGACCCGGGACGGGTTGTCCAAGACCCGGTCGTGATCCCCGGTGCCCCCAGGAAGGCCGGACCTTCGCCTCTGAAGGCCTCCGGTGCGCACTTCGCCCTGGAAGCGCTGACCCGCGTGGCCCGACCGGCCGAAGAGGCGGGCTGGCAGCGCTTTGCCGGTGCCCGGCGCATCGCCTGGAAGACAGGCACGAGCTACGGACACCGCGACGCGTGGGCCGTGGGGGTCAATGAACGCCACGCCGTGGGCGTATGGTGTGGCAATGCCGATGGGGAGGGGCGGCCCGGACTTACCGGGGGCCGGATGGCGGCACCCATCCTTTTCGAGCTTTTCGGACTCTTGGAGCCCGGGCCTCCACCCTCCCCTCCGCATGACCTGCTGGTGCGCTGGCCGCTGTGCCGCCGCAGTGGGCACCGGGCCCAAGCGTCCTGCCCGACCGTGGACACGCTGCCCATACCGCGCAGCGGGATGGCCACCCCTTCCTGTCCGTACCACCGGATGATCTGGTGCACGGCCGATGGCTCCCACCGCGCCTCAACGCAGGAGGGGGGCATGCCCAGCCCTTGGTTCGTGCTTCCCCCGGCCATGGAAGCCTACTACGCTCCAACGGACCCCCTGTACCGCAAGCTGCCTCCCGCCCTGCCTGGCGCATCCCCTGATGATGTGGATGACCTGATGCAAGTGATCTACCCCGAGCCGGGTACGCTGGTCCTCCTGGCCCGGGAACTGGATGGCCGACGCGGGAAGGTCGTCGCCGAAGTGGCCCACCGCGAGGCCGGTGCTGTGATCCACTGGCATGTGGACGGGACCTACCGCACCACCACCAGGGCCGGCCACCGCACGGCACTGGACCTGGATCCGGGTCCGCATCGACTAACTTTGTCCGACACGGAGGGCCGGTCCATCACGGTCCGCTTCCGGGTGGCCTTCCCGGGGCCCGACCGATGAGCCGCCTGATCACGCTCCTTTCCTGCCTTCTCATCGGCGCCAGCCTATGCGCACAGCCCGATACGCTGTTCGTGCCCTCGGGTGACACCACCTACGCGTTCCCCCTCGTGCATGGGCCCATCCTGAATGCCGAAGCCTTCGTGCGCACCAGCCACTACGCCTTCGATACCACGCGTGTGGCCACGACCTTGAGCTACCGTCGCGGCAAGCCCAGCGGTCTGTACCGTGCCTACTACCCCGATGGTCGGCCGCTCATCTTCGCGGTGTACGGCTGGGGCTCGCTCCACGGCGATTGGACCGAGTATGACGAACAGGGTCGGGTGTCGCTCAAAGGCCAGTACCGCATGGGTGTGCGGGAAGGCACTTGGGCCTTCCGTGCCCAAGGCATCGTGGGCGAATACAAGAACGGCGTACC
>JADLBK010000088.1 GCA_020847755.1 Flavobacteriales bacterium
GCGATCTTGATTTCGTGCCATTGAAATCACGCCTCAACGACATTGAATCGGCCCTGGTCGTGTCCATCAGCTTTGGTGGAACGCACTGCGCCACGGTGTTGCGAAAGGTCGCGTAGTCTTGACGGGCATTTCGACCATAGCAACCTCCGCACTGCTGATTACGGCCGCGCTGTCGAGTTGCGTCCTCGGTCTGCTGGTACTCGTACGGAATCCGGAACGCATCACCCACCGGGCCTTCGCCCGGCTCACCTTGAACCTCGCCCTGTGGGCCACCGGCGTGTTTCTGATTATCCACTCGCACACGGAGGAGTCCGCGCGCAACTGGATCATGATCACCTTTGTGGTGGCGAGTTTTCTCCCCGCCACTTTCTACCACTTTATCGGCTACTTCCCCGACCAGAAGTTCAAAGGCCTTCAGTGGTACCTCTATCTGCTCTACGCGGGTGCCTTCGTGCTCAGTGCCATGGTCAATACGACCTGGTACATTGTCTCCGTTGACGTATTCCCCAGCGACCCGCCCCAGGTTGCCTACGGAAAGGTCTTCGATGTCTACACGATCATGATTGTCGTCACGATGGCGCTCATGTTCGTTAATCTGTTCCGCAAGTTGCGTCAGAGCCAGGGTATACAACGCCGCCAGGTTGAGCATGTGATCGCGTCAATCTTTGCGGGCGTGGGCCTCGCCTCGGTGACCAACGTCATCGCGCCCTTCTTTCAGATCCAGACAATGGAGCTCTACGGCCCCTGTTTTATGGTGCTGATGATGGCGGGCCTGGCCTATTCCATGGTCCGCTACCACCTGCTGGACATCTGGTTTATCCTCTCCCGCACGACCGTCTACGCGTTTATCACGGTCTTCGTTTTCATCCTCTATTTCACCATCGTCACCCTCGTCCATGCCGCCTTCAGCCAGGTGGGCATGGGACGGTTTGATATTCTCAGCATCGCCCTTACGTCCATGATGGTCGCGATTGTGATTCAGCCCTTGCGCGAACGGACGCAACTGCTCCTGGATCGCGTCATCCGCCACCGGCGCTATGACACGGAATCCCTCAGCCAGCGCATCACCCGGCTGGCGAACCAGTTTGTGCAACTGGATCACATCATGGAACGGGTTTCCGCCGACCTCCGGCAAACGCTGGGCGTCACGGGGCTTCGGGTTCTCCTGGTGGACAAGGAAAACGAGCCTCCGGTCCGGATTGCCTTCTCCACTCGGGCGGTCAACCCAATTCCGGACGCGTCGGCGGCATACGTTCTCGAGTTCGTAGCCACCCACCACGAGCCCTTGCTGCTGGAAGAACTCGAACACCGTTCGCCCCTCCCGCAAACGGCCCGCCTGGCCCGCAGCATGCGCGCCCTCGGTGCCCAGGTGGTCATTCCGCTGGTCACCCAGTCCGGGGTGCTGGGTATGATCATCCTGGAGGCGAAGGAGACCCGCGATGTCTATACCTACGACGACTGGCGGGTGTTTTCGACGATCGCGGGTCCGCTGGCCACCGCCATCGAGAACTCGCGGCTCTACGGCCAGCTCGAAGAACTGAACGTCCACCTGGAACTGATATTGCGCAACATGCGCGGCACGGTAATCGCCGTGGACACGAACGGGGTCATCAAGACGATCAACCAGGAAGGGCGCTCCGTGCTGGGCGCGATCAGCCCCGGCATGTCGCTGGGGATCCTCGACGCCAAAGTGGCCCACCTCCTCCAGATGACCCTGGACAACAAGCGCGGGATTGTGGACGTGGAAACCACCATCGTCAACGGCATGGGCGAGGAGATGCCGGTCGCCATGTCCACTTCGTGCCTGGAAATGCCGGGCCAGGGGATCAAGGGCGCCATGGTGCTGATCCACAACATGACCCAGATCAAGCGGCTCGAATCGAATGTGCAGCGGGCGGATCGCCTGAACTCCATCGGCACGATGGCCGCCGGCATGGCCCACGAGATCAAGAATCCCCTCCAGTCCATCAAGACCTTTACCCAGCTCTTGCTGGATCGCTACGACGACGCGGATTTCCGCAACACCTTCGCGGAAGTTGTGCCGCCCGAAGTAGACCGAATCGACAGCATCGTGACGCGCCTGCTCCATTTTGCGCGCCCCCAGCCGGTCTCTTTCCGCCTCCACGACATCCGCCAGATCCTGAACAATGTCTTCGCGCTGGTGGAAAACCAGATGCGCAAATCCGGCGTGGATCTGCACATGGACATGCCCGAGCACAGCGTGGGCGTGATGGCGGACAACCAGCAGTTGCATCAGGTTTTCCTGAACCTTGTGCTGAACGCTATCGAATCCATGACGGAAGCGCAGGACCCCATGATCGAAGTCAAAGTCAGCACCGGACACGGACGCCTGCAACAGACGGGTTCGGTACTTCGCCACGATGTCCCCTGCGTGCGCACCGTGATACGGGATCGGGGCTGCGGCATATCGCGTGAGCATTTGAAGCAACTTTTCACGCCCTTCTTCACGACCAAGGCCGATGGCAGCGGCCTTGGGCTCTCGGTGGTGCATGGAATCATCACGGAGCACCAGGGCGTCATCGATGTAAGCAGCACCCCCGGTGCCGGCTCATCCTTTACTGTAACTTTCCCGCTGGCGGGGAGCACCGAGTCTATCGAAAGGGTCGGGCTATGAACGTGTTGTTGGTCATTGCCGAAGACAGGAGCGTGTGGGAGGCCTTGCGGGCATCCTTGCCGGAAGGCGACCTCATCCTGCACGAGCCCAGCGTCGCCACGGCGCGGCGGCGCATCGCATCGGTCAATGTGGATGCGATCTTCCTCGACGACACCTCGCTCAGCGGCGAGAACCTCGTGGAGGCCGTCAAAGACATGGCCCCCGGTGTCCCCCTCGCCGTGCTTTCCAATCGGGAGGACCTGTTGACCCAGGCCGCCCTCACGCGCTCGGGCGCGAACGCGGTCCTCGCCAAACCCTTTTCCTGCGACTCGCTCCAGGAGGCCCTGGCGTCCCTGCTCCACACCACGGTGGTGGCCAGTGTGGTCGAGCATCATCTTGATCGCCCCAGCCACCAGCCCGTTTTCCTGGGGCAGCACCAGATGGCCCTCCGCTGGATCAGCCGCCTCACCGGGTGTAAGGACGACATGGATCGCCTTTCGCGGCGGCTTATGGAAAGCGCCGTGGATATTTTCGACGCCACCCGATGCTGCCTGCTGCTGGAGCAGAACGGCCGCGTCGCCGTGGGTGCGTCCCACGGCCTGAGCGAACACATCACGGGCCAATTGCGCCTCTCCTTCAGCGCCGGGCTCATGCATTGGTTCGACAGCCACGCCTGCCTCTTCGACATTCACGCGATCCGATCGGCCCCGCAGGCCCTCAAAGAACTTCAAGTGCTCAACGGCGTCCTCGCCGCGCCCCTTATGCGCAACGGCCAGGTCTTCGGCGCGCTGATCCTGGGCGAGAAAGCTTCGGGCCTCTCCTACCTCCAGGAAGAGCGCGAGCTGCTGACCCTGTTCATTCGGTCGGTGGAGATACTATTTGAGGACCGTTCGCCTTACCGCATTCATGATCAGACACCGCCTTCGGTCATGGCGGGCGACTTACCGGTTGGTCTGGTGAGCATATCCCCGGATCGGAAGATTGTGGCGATGAACAAGCGCGCCGAATCCCTGCTTCAGCTCCCCGCCGCGAAGGTCCTGGGGGGCAGCGTACAGAAGCTGGGCTCCGCCTTCGCCGATGTCGTGCTCCGGAGCATGGGACGCAAGGAATCCCGATTCAACGAGGTGATCCGCGATCCGGTCTCCAAGGGCGAATTAAGCCTGAACGTCGCGCCCGATCCCCATGGCGGCGCCACGGTGGTGTTCCTCCC
>JADLBK010000089.1 GCA_020847755.1 Flavobacteriales bacterium
GAAGTTCCTGAGTGAATCTGAAGGAACAACTACATGGACTTGGTGGCCAAATACAGAGGTGGGGCATAACCAAGAGGCTGCGAAGGAATTGGCAGAGATTCTTGGGAGTGTGGGACAATTCGATACTCCCAAACCAGTGCGGCTCATTAGCCGAATTCTGCAACTGGCAACTGATAAGGAAGCCATCATCCTCGACTCATATGCCGGCAGCGGCACCACCGCCCATGCCGTGCTGAACCTGAACAAGCAGGACGGCGGCAAGCGCAAGTTCATCCTGGTCGAGATGATGGACTACGCTGAGACCATCACAGCTGAACGCGTGAAACGTGTGATGAAGGGCTACCCTTCGACTTCGCTCAGGGCAGGTGGCGAGGGCAAAAAGGCCGTGGAAGGCACCGGTGGTGCTTTCGACTACTACACCCTTGGTGCGCCGCTCTTCAACGGGCGAGAGCAACTGAACGAGGAAGTAGGCGTGGAGCGGATCCGAGAGTACATCTGGTACAGTGAGACGAGATCCCCGCTGCAAGCCAGCGCGCAGTTGGCGAGCGGCAAGTCCGCAAGCGGCAAGGGCGTGATCCCGGGTCAAGCCCGGAATGACGCCTCGACTGCGCTCGGCGCAAGCAACGGATACTACCTGGGCACCCACGAGCGCACGGCGTTCTACTTCGTGTACGAAAAGGAATCGCTGACCACCCTGGACCACGAGCTACTGGCCACCTTGACGGTAAAGGGCGAACGCACCGTGATCTATGCCGACAACTGCCTGCTGCCGAAGAAATTCCTGGAGCAGCACGGCATCGTGTTCAAGAAGATCCCCCGCGACATCAGCCGCTTCTGAGCATGCAGTGGCCGCCGATGAACAAGGAATACAAGCCGCAGATGAGGCAGATGAACGCAGATGGAATGCAGCGGGCGGGGATAGAATACCAGCCGCAGGTGACGCAGATGGACGCCTGTGGAATGGCATTCACTGTCGCGCATCCGTATGGTTCAGCCCAGTGCAAGGCAGCCGTACTTCAACACCCTTTTGCTTGATGGCCAGATCGCATATACTGCCCACAGCGCTGCTGGCGAAGTACCGCGAAGAGGTGGCCACCATGGGCTTGGGGCGCTATGTGGACTTGCAGGACAGCGAACTGTCGGTGGATGCGTTCAGTTTCTACACCTCGGTATCGGCGGTGTACTCCAGCAAGATCGAGGGCGCGGACATTGAGCTGGACAGCTACGTGAAGCATAAGCGTTTCGGCATCCCCTTCCGGCCAGACCACACGCAGAAGATAGACGACCTGTACAGCGCTTATCAGTTCGCCAAGGGCAAGCCCTGCGACCGCGCGAACCTGCTGGAAGCGCACCGCATGCTTACACGGCACATCCTGCCCGAAGGCCGTGGCGGCCGGGTGCGCACGGGCAACATGTACGTGACCACACCCGATGGACGCATTGAGTACGTGGCGGCAGCACCGCACAGCGTGGAAGCGGAACTGGACCGGTTCTTCGCAGACCTGGCGCAGTTGCTGCAGATGAAGATCACACTGGCGGAGGTGTTCTACTTCGCCGCCCTGCTGCACCTGGTGTTCGTGAAGATCCACCCCTTCAATGATGGCAACGGGCGCTGCGCGCGCCTGCTGGAGAAATGGTTCCTGGCGCAGAAGCTGGGCGAGAAGGCGTGGTTTATCCAAAGCGAGAAGAACTACTACATGCAGCACCAGACCTACTACCGCAACATCAGGCTGCTGGGACTGGAGTATGAGACCCTGGACTATGGTGCGGCCCTGCCCTTTCTGCTGATGCTGCCCGCCTCCCTTTCTTTGAACCTGCCTGCCGGAGAGGCTGGCGAACGCAGCGCCTGATGGAACTGAAACCCTACCAACAGCGGGTGATCGACGATCTGGGGGATTACCTGGACCTGTTCCAGCACATCGGCGACCCGGCCAAGACCTACAACCTCTATTGGGAGCGCAAGGCCGGTCCCTACGATCCGCTCAGCAACAAGGGCATGCGGCCCTACCAGGACAATGTGCCCGGGGCCATCCACCTGTGCATCAAGGTGCCCACCGCTGGCGGCAAGACCTTCATTGCGGTGAACGCGCTGAAGACCGTGTTCGACCACTACGGCCCGGCTGCGCCGCGTGCCGTGGTATGGCTGGTGCCCTGGAGCAACCTGCTGCAACAGACGGTGAAGGCCCTGAGCGACCCGGACCACCCCTACCGGCAGAAGCTGAACCAGCTGTTCCAAAGCCGCGTGGAGGTGTACGAAAAGGACCAGTTGCTGATGGGCGCGGGCTTCAACCCCACAAGCGTGCAGGAACAGCTCAGCATCATCGTCATGAGCTTCGCCAGCCTGCGCGCCCGCCGCAAGGAGGACCGCAAGGTGTTCCAGGAGAACGGCCAATTGGCGGGTTTCAGGGAACTCTATGACAAGGACACCAAGCACAAAGCGGATACGGACGATACGGCACTGATCAACGTGATCCGCTACCTGAACCCCGTGGTGGTGGTGGACGAGAGCCACAACGCGGAGAGCGACCTGAGCGTGGACATGCTCAAGGACCTCAACCCAAGCTTCATCCTGGACCTCACCGCCACGCCAAAGACCAACAGCAACATCATCAGCCTGGTGCCCGCGCTGGAACTGAAGAAAGAGCAGATGGTGAAGCTGCCCGTGATCGTGTATAACCAGCACGACCGCAGCGAGGTGATCGAGAACGCCCTGCACCTGCGGCAACGCCTGCAAGCCATCGCGGATGAAGAGCACAAGGCCGGTGGCCGCAAGATCCGCCCCATCATCCTCTTCCAAGCCCAGCCCCGCACCGGCGAGGAGAACGTCACCTTCGAGAAGCTGAAACAGACCTTGATCAAGGCCGGGATACCGGAGGCGGAGATCAAGATCAAGACCGCGAACATCGACGAGCTGAAGGGCATCGACCTGATGGCCGCGGACTGCCCGGTGAAGTACATCATCACCATCAACGCCCTGAAGGAAGGCTGGGACTGTCCCTTCGCCTACATCCTCGCCAGCTTGGCGGACAAGAGCAGCGCGGTGGACGTGGAGCAGATCCTGGGTCGTGTGCTGCGGCAGCCCTTCGTGATGCGCCACAGCAACCCCATGCTGAACATGAGCTACGTGCTCACCGCCAGCACCAAGTTCCACGACACGTTGCAAGGCATCGTGAAGGCCCTGCAACAAAGCGGCTTCAGCGACAAGGACTACCGCGCGGTGGATACCATGACGCCCGCCGAGAAGGAGCAAGCGAAACTGGATGCCGTGCAACTGGCCTTGCAGCCCGAAGCCACACCGGCCGATGACCTGGACCTGAAGCCCATCACCTTCGACCCCACGGCCGCCACACCACCGGCCACCAAGGACCTGAAGGCCATAGAGACCGAGGCCCTGAACAAGGCCGCCGAACTGGAGGCCGAGATCGAGCAGGCCGCCGGTTCAGCAGAAGATCCCATCTTGCACGAAATGGGCGACCAGGTATACCGCTATGCCATGCGCGACGATGTGGCTGCCCTGGCCAAAGGCATCGTGCTGCCCCGTTTCGTCATCAAGGTGCCCGGCACCATCGTCACCGGCGCCGAAGAGGCCTGGGGCGAACTGAGCCAGGAGCCCTTGCTGAAGGACTTCAAGCTCAGCAACCAGGACCTCAACATCGATTGGGAGAGCATCGAGAGCGAGCTCTACATGGTGGACCTGGAGAGCGGCGCAGGCGGCCAAATGAATCCCGCCTTCAAGAAGATCCTGCAAAGCGAGGTGCGTGAACCGGTGATGGCCTACATCTTGGCGAAGCCTCAAGAGGCCCGCCTGAACGATGTGGCCGACCAGGTATTGGCCCGCATCGGCGACATGTGGCCCATCGCCGACCAGGAGATCAAGCGCTATGTGGTGCGCCTCCTGGAAGACTTCACCGCTGAGAAGCTGCACGATGTGCTATCGCGCCCCACGGCGTACACTGGACGCATCAAGAAGAAGATCCAAAGCCTTGCCGATGCACACGCCGAACAACGCTTCAAGGAACTGCTGCAGGTAGGTAAGATCAGCACCGAGGCCCACTGGCGATTCACCGAGAAGATCGTTCCCGGTCA
>JADLBK010000090.1 GCA_020847755.1 Flavobacteriales bacterium
CGACTTCCCGGTGGAGATGAGCCCGCTGTGCAAGAAGCACCGCACGGACCCGCGCCTCACCGAGCGCTTCGAGCTGTTCGTGAACGGCTTCGAGCTGGCCAACGCCTACAGCGAGCTCAACGACCCCATCGACCAGCGCGAGCGCTTCGAGGAGCAGCTCAAGCTGCAGCAGCGCGGGGATGACGAGGCCATGTACATCGACCAGGACTTCCTGCGCGCGCTGGAGTACGGCATGCCGCCCACCAGCGGCATCGGCATCGGCATGGACCGCCTGGTGATGCTGCTCACGGACAACCCCGCCATCCAGGAGGTGCTGCTCTTCCCGCAGATGCGGCCGGAGAAGTTCGAGTGAGGGAGGCCGAAGAGGCGCGGAGGTGCCGGCCGGAGGCCCTCACTACCGCACCCGCTCCACCTTGGTCATCACATCGCCCACCTCGAGTCGCCGGGCCACCTCCAGCCCGCTGATCACCCGCGCGAACCGCGTGTAGCGGCCGTCCAGGTGCGGGGCGGGGGAGAGCATGATGAAGAACTGGCAGCTCTCGGTGTCGCGCCCGGCGGAGGCCAGGCCCACGGCGCCTTCCACGAAGCCCTGCGGCCCCACCTCGGTGCGCAGCGTCCACGGCATGCCGCCGAAGCCATCGCCGCGTGGGCAGCCTCCCTGCGCCACGAAGTTGGGCACGATGCGGTGGAAGGCCTTGCCGTCGTAGTAGCCGGCCGTGACCAGCGAGTCGAAGGCCACGCAGCTGCCCGGCGCGGTGGCCGGTTCGATCGCCAGCACGATGGTGCCCTTGGCCGTGACGATGCGGTACCGCTGACCATCGCGCAGCAGGCCCAGCCGCGCCCGATCGATCGGATGGTTGAACGGCGGCGCGGCATGCAGCGGTGGTCCCTTCCCGTCGCGCCGGGCCAGGGCCTGGTCCAACAGCTGCAGCGTTTCCAGGTCGCGCACCGGATGCAGCGCGCCGCGCACCTGCTCCACCACGGCCGCGGTGAGCACTTGCCGGAGCACCTCCGGCCGCTCCTCGGCGAGCCGGTCGCACACCGCGGCGATCAGGCCGGCATCCCCCGAGGCCAGCACCTTGCGCAGCTGCCCCACGAGCCACGTGTCCCGCGCCGCCTGATCGATCTCCCCCGCCTTGAGCTTCTCCTGGAACTGCGCCATCGAGGCTGCGAGCGCCGCCTGCCGTTCCACCGCGGGCCGGTCGCCCAGCACCACCGCCAGCAGGGTGTCCTGCGGCAGCACGGGCCCCATCGCCGTCAGCAACGCCGCGTTCAGGTAGGGGCCCAGGTCCTGCCGGCGCATGCTCTCCATCAGCATGCGGCAGATCACCCGCGTCTCCGGACCGGCATGTTTCATCACCAGCCCGTACAGCGGCAGTTTCACCCGGTACTCGGCGCATTCCTGCGCGGCCTTCCAGATGGCCTCGCCGTTCAGGTGGAGGTGATACCGCTGCAGCTGCTCCACGGCCACCTGCCGCACGCCGGGGTCCGGGTCGGTGGTGGCGCGTTCCAGCAGCAGCGGTGCCAGCAGCGTGTCCTCCTTGGCGCCCAGGGCGCGCACCGCGGCGATCCGCACCTGCGGCAGACTGTCCCGCTGCACCAGCCGCCGCAGCGTGTCGGTGACGGCGGGCAGGGCGTGGTGCTTCAACGAGGCCACCAGGAACTGCCGTACGGCCGGGTCCCGCTCCACGTGCACGGCGTGCAGCACGCTGTGTGCCGTGGGGGCCAGCACCTCGCGCGGCAGGCGCGACAGGGTCTGCGCGGCACGCAGCCGGATGCTGCGGTCGGTGCTCTCCAGGTAACTGATGTACCGGTCGGGCTCGTGCTTGTGCAGCCGCAGCTCGGCCGCGAAGCCGACGCTGAAGAGCTGGGCCTGGACCACGGAGTCCGGTTCGCGCTCCGCCACCTGCAGCAGCTCGGCCAGGGCCACGCTGTCCGCCACCGCGCTCAGGGCGAGGCCCACGGCACCGCGCACCCGGGCGTCGCCGTCGCGCAGGGCCTCCAGCAGGCAGGGGCGCGCCGTGCTGTCCTGCACGCTCGCCAGGGCCAGCGCCGCCGCCTCGCGCACGCTGCTGGTGCTGTCCTTCAGCAGCACGCAGAGGTCCGCCGTGCGCCGGTGGTCCTGGGCCTCCAGCACGGCCTGCAGCCGCGGGTCCGTCCAGCGGCCGCCCGGCGTGGGCACCGTGCGGTCCGCAGGCGTGGTCTCCGTGCAGCCCGCCAGCACGGCGGACATCACCAGGGGTAGGATCGGGACGCGCATGGCGCAAAGGTGCGCACCCCCGGCCGTGCCAGTACCTTTGCGGCCCATTTCCCGCCATGCCCCGCACGCTCCCTCTTGCCCTCCTCCTGCTGGCCACCACGCAGCTGCAGGCCCAGCTGCTCAGCGACCAGGAGGCCCGCGACCAGATGAAGTACGATGTCCAGTACCTGGCCAGCGACCTGCTGGAGGGCCGCGAGGCCGGCACGACCGGGGAACGTCTTGCCGGGGACTACATCGCGCAGAAGATGGCCTCCATCGGCCTGATGCCCTATGGCGACAGCGCCACCTACCGCCAGGCCTTCACCTTCGCCGCACAGCCCGTGCTGGGCGACAAGCAGCTGTTCCAGCTGGGCCGTGAGCGCCTCATGGTGAACGAGCACTACCACCCGTTGTCCTTCTCGGGCACCGGGGCCGTGCTGGCCACCGTGGCCCGCTGCGGCTACGGCATCCACGCACCCGAGCTGGACCGCAACGACTTCGCCGACATCGACCTGAAGGGCAAGTGCGCCGCCATCGCCGTGGGCTCGCCCGATGGCATCCACCCGCATTCCAAGTTCCTGGCCTACCACGACCTGCAGGCCCGCGCCGCCAAGGCCGTGGAGCTGGGCGCCACCTGCGTGCTCTTCTACAACGACGACAAGGCCGTGGAGGACCCCTCGTCCACCCTGCGCGCCAAGGCCTCGCCGTTGCCCGTGCCGGTGGTCTTCCTGAAGGGCGACCGCCACACCGAGCTCGTCCGCGATGGCAACCCGGTGTCGCTCACCGTCACCATCGACCGGCCCACCAGCACCGCCCACAACGTGGTGGGCCTGCTGGACAACGGCAAGCCCCACGTGGTGGTGATCGGCGCGCACTACGACCACCTGGGCCATGGCGATGAGGGCAGCCTGCACCGCGGCGAGCCCGCCATCCACAACGGCGCCGACGACAACGCCAGCGGCGTGGCCGTGATGCTGCAGCTGGCCCGCGACCTGGCCGAGCTCGACGAGGCCCGCGCCAACGACTACCTCTTCATCGCCTTCAGCGGCGAGGAGAAGGGGCTGTTCGGTTCGAACTTCTGGACCAAGCACCCCACGGTGCCCCTGGCCGAGCTCAACTACATGATCAACCTGGACATGGTGGGCCGCCTGGAGGCCGACAGCAGCATCGGCATCAACGGCGCGGGCACCTCGCCCGCCTGGGCCGAACTGCCCCGCGTGCAGGCCGGCGCGCTCAGGGTGAAGACCACCACCAGCGGCATCGGCCCCAGCGACCACACCAGCTTCTACCTGCAGGGCATCCCCGCCATCCACTTCTTCACCGGCACGCACGGCGACTACCACAAGCCCAGCGACGATGAGGAGAAGATCAACTACGACGGCATGCTGCGCGTCACCCGCTACATCGAGAGCCTCATCACCACGCTGAACGACGACGGCAAACTGGCCTTCACCAGGACCCAGGAGGCCGACAGCGCCAGCACCCCGCGCTTCAAGGTGACGCTGGGCGTGGTGCCGGACTACATGTACGACGGCAAGGGCATGCGCATCGACGGCGTCAGCGAGGGCAAACCCGCCGCCGCCGCCGGGCTCAAGGCCGGCGATGTGGTGGTGCGCATGGGCGCCCTGGAGGTGGCCGACATGATGGGCTACATGAAGGCCCTGGGCCAGTTCAAGAAGGGCGACACCGCCCCCGTAGCCGTGCTGCGCGAGGGGCAGGAGGTGGTGGTGGACGTCACGTTCTGATCGGCGCCTATCCCGGAGATCCCGCCTGTACCTCCGGCACCGTCGACCCGGAGGGTCGACACTACAGGTGCCGTGGATGACCGATCTTCGCCGCGCATGAGCACCGCGCAACGCATCGCCGTGATCGGCGCCGGCAGCTGGGGCACCGCCCTGGTGAAGCTGCTCTCGGCCAACGCCCCGCGGGTGGGCTGGTGGGTGCGCCGCGTGGAGACCATCGCCCACATCACCAAGTACGGCCACAACCCCGACTACATCAGCGCCGCGCAGTTCGATGGGGACCGCCTGGCCATGGACACCGACATCCACGCGGTGGTGCGCGAGGCCGATGTGCTGGTGATCGCCGTGCCCAGCGCCTTCCTGAAGGCCACGCTGGACCAGTTGGACCCGGCCGAGCTCCAAGGCAGGATCCTCTTCAGCGCCGTGAAGGGCATCGTGCCCGAGACCAACCAGATCGTGGGCGACCACCTCTTCCAGCACTGGGGCGTGGCCGAGCGTGACTTCGGCGTCATCTGCGGCCCCTGCCACGCCGAAGAGGTGGCCATGGAACGCCTCAGCTACCTCACCATCGCCTGCCAGGACCCCGAGCGCGCGAAGGCCATGGGCGCCGCCCTCAACGGCCGCTTCATGAAGACCACGCTCAGCGATGACATCTACGGCACGGAGTACGCCGCCATCCTCAAGAACGTGATCGCGGTGTGCGCCGGCATCAGCGTGGGGCTCGGCTACGGCGACAACTTCCGCGCGGTGCTGGTGAGCCGCGCCATCCAGGAGATCGCACGCTTCGTGGCCGCCGTGCACCCCATCGCGCGCGACATCAACGAGCCCGCCTACCTCGGCGACCTGCTGGTGACGGCCTACAGCACCTTCAGCCGGAACCGCGAGTTCGGCACCATGGTGGGCAAGGGCTACAGCGTGCGCGCCGCCCAGCTGGAGATGAACATGGTGGCCGAGGGCTACCACGCCGTGAAATGCGTGCACGAGATCAACGCCAAACTCGGCGTGGACATGCCCATCACCGAGGCCACCTACCGCATGCTGTACGAGAGGATGGCCCCCCTGATGGAGATGCGCCTGCTGAGCGACCGGCTGGCGTAACTTTGAACTATGGCAAAAGATCATGGGGCCTTGTTGATCAGGCCGAAGAACGCTGAAGAGGCGGACCTGCTCCAACGGTTGGTGCTTCGCATGGGCGTGAAAAGCCATCGGCTTTCCGAAGATGATGTACTGGACATGGGTCTTGCCATCCTTATGCGGAAGGCCGATCGGACGAAGAAAGTTTCGGAGGAGACCGTGATGAAGCTGCTGCGTCGCTGATGGAGGTGGAGTACCTCAAGAGCTTCGCCAATGACCTGAAGCGCATTCAGGACCCGATGCTCTTAAAGCGCATTGCTCGTGTTATCCAGGAAGTGAAGAATGCCCGTACACCACAGGAGATCAGGAATGTGAAGAAGCTTGAGCAGGAGCCGAACGCCTTTCGGATCCGGGTTGGTGATCATCGCATCGGATATTATTTGACCGGTGGCCGTATCGTTCTCGCGCGGATCGTGAACCGCAGGGATATCTACAAGGTTTTTCCCTGAACCCGGATCCTGGCAGGTGCATGGTTCCATTGGACCGTGCGCCTCGTTCAGCACCGTCCGCTAGCTGTTCCAAGCACGCCCAATAAGCCGCCTTCGTGCCCGCGATGGTCCGCTCATCGAGACGGATCTTCGCATCAGGCGCTCAGGGCACCCAGCCCTGCGCGCGCAGCAGGCCGTAGCACCCGCTGGCCAGCAGCAGCAGCCCGATGCCGCGGAACAGGCGCCGCAGACCCTGCGGCGAGAGCTTCTCCTGCGCCTTCATGCCCAGGCGCACCAAGATCATGAGCAGGATGATCGCGCCCACGAAGGCCCCCGATGCGAAGGCCAGCACCTGAGGCCACGCATCGCCCGTCATGCCCAGGGACACGAGCATCAGCTTGATGCCGCACCAGAAGAGCAGGAGCTGCGGATTGGCCAGGCCCAGCAGCACGCCGCGACGCAGGTCGCCGGTGAGCTTGTCCTCGCCCGGGGCGGGAGGCTTCGGGTGGTAGATGAACACGAAGTAGATGCCCAGGACCAGCAGGATGGAGGCCACCACATAGGTGATGCCCGTGGCGCCCATGCCAAGCCGCTCCGCCAACCAGCCCGCGCCCCAGAAGGCGACCGCGGCGTACACGAACTCAGGGATGGAACCGCCCACGGCCATGCGCCTGCCCGCCGTGCGCCCCCACTTCACGGTGTGCGCCAGCACGGCGGTGTTCACCACGCCGGCCTGCAGCGAGCCGATGAAGCTGGCCCCTGCGGCCACCAGGAAGTACAGCAGCGTGTCCACCTTTGCGCAAAGTAGCCGACCCGCCGCAATGCCCCTGCTCCGCTTCCACTGGGATTTCTTCGGACCCGACGCGCCCACCACGGCGGAGCACTTCCTGCATCACGTGGACGAGTTCTGCGCCCGCGAGGGCATCACCGGCCAGCGGCACTGGATCACCCGCCTGCCCGTGCGCGTCACCGCCACGCTGGAATGTGACCAGGCCCACCTGCGGCTGGTGCGCGACCGCCTGCGGCCCAAGCGCGCCGAGCAGGTGCTCGCCTGACTCAGCGCACGAAGCGCGCGCTCCAGCGGCGGTCCGGGGTGCGGGCCTCCACCGTGTAGGCCCCCGGGGCCAGGTCGCGCAGGTCCACCACCAGCTCGTGCCGGCCCTTGGGCAACTGGGCTTCCGCGATGCCCCGCACCCGGCGGCCGGCGCTGTCCAGCAGGTCCACCACCGTGCGCGCACCAGCGGGCAGCTGCAGCACGGCGATCAGGCGGTCCGCCTCCATGCGGCGAAGGACCAGGGCCTGGTCGCCCGGGCCGCTCGCGCCGTGCACCGCGCTCGCCAACGGCAGCAGCCATACGCGGAACAACCGCGTGCTGGCATCGCTCTGCGTGCCGGTGTTGATGAAGAAGATGCTCTCGGCCGTGCTCTCGATGCCGCCCACGATGTGGCCCAGCAGCACGCTGTCCGCCGGCAATTGGTCCAGGTGCAGCACTTCATGGGCCGTCATCGGCAGGCCCGGCGCGGGGATGAACTCCGCGCTGGCGCCCAGCAGGCCGGGCATGCTGCCCACGGCCTCTTCCACCATCGTGCCGTTGGAGGCGCGCGTCACCAGGCTGATGGTGTTCACGAAGGGCACCGTGGGGTCGTCCACCAGCACGCCGTTGACGTAGTGGTAGCGCCCGATGCCGCCGAAGAAGAGCGTGCGCATGCTGTTGTCCGTGGCATCATGCATCGGCAGGTGCGCCGTGTGGTACTGGTTCAGCCATTGCTCGAAGCCGGGCACCACCGTGTACGCACTGTCGGTGATGTCCACCGTGTTCAACCAGGGCACATCGTCCACGTACTGGAACACGCCGCTGAAGGCCGAGAAGCCGTGCGTGCCGTCGGGAAAGACCTGCGGCACCAGGTTGTAGTCGCGGCGGTGCAGGTTCACGGTGTCCACCGTCTCGCTGAAGTCGGTGATGGCCAGGTTCACCCCGTCGTCGCTGATGCGGAAACGACGGATCGCATTCGTGTATTCCTGCACGAAGCCCGGCCCGAAGTCGGGGCCCATGGGGTTGTAACGTCCCGTGAAGCGTTGGCCGCCCACCAGCAGGAAGAGGTCGTTGTGCCGCCCCAGGTAGCCGCCGGTGACGGCCATGCGCGCATCGGTGAGCTGGCGGAAGTGCGGCGCGAGCGAAGTGCCCGCCTTGATGGCCGCGATGGCGTTCGGCACGTGCACGGCCGTCAGCCGGTCGTGCGTGATGTGGTCCCCCGCCGTGGCGCTGTACGCGTAGCCGCCCACGATGTAGAGCATGCTGTCGCGCTGCGTGTATTCCATGTTGGTGCACTGCAACTGCTCGAACAGGCCGGTGGGCAGGCTGCTCAGGGGCGCGCTCCACACCTGGCCCGTGGCCGGTGCCACCACCCACGCGGTGCTGTTGTTGTCCGCCGCCAGAAAGGCCACCGGCGGCTGGCGGCGGTGCAGCCCGTCCGTGCGGCCGCCCAGCAGCAGCCATTCCCCGTTGTGGCTTCCCCAGGCGAAGGATTGCAGGCCCGGCATGCCGGCCAGGGTCACTTCCTCCAGCACGAGCGTGCGGCCGGCGATCACCTGCGCCTCGGCGGGCGGGGCCAGGGTTCCGATGAGCAGCAGCAGGGCCAGGGGACCGCGTGTGGTGCGGGCATGCATGCCGCAAAGCTCTCCGCGCATCGCCCGTCGTTCCGGTGACGGATGTCACCGGGGCCGGCGTTCACCGGAACAGCCACCGCAGCACCTTGAGCTGCCAGGGCCGGTAGGGCGCATAGCGCACGCCGGGATCCAGCCGGTCGTTGCTGTGCATCACCCCCTTCAGGTTGCTGAAGCGGTCGAAGCCGGCGCGGCCGTGGTAGCGCCCCAGGCCGCTGCGGCCCACCCCGCCGAAGGGCAGCTGCGCATTGCCGAAGTGCACCATGGTGTCGTTGATGCCGCCGCCGCCGAAGGGCAGCTCCTGCGTGAACCAGCGCTCCAGCCCGGTGTCGCGCGCGAAGAGGTAGGCGCTGAGCGGTTCGGGGTTGCGCGCCGTCAGGGCGGCCAGCTCATCGCGGTCGCGCCACGGCAGCACGGGCAGGAGGGGGCCGAAGATCTCCTCGCGCATCGGCGGGCTGTCCAGCGGCACGTCCGTGAGCACCGTGGGGGCGATGTAGCGCGTGGCCCGGTCGTGGCCGCCGCCCAGGTGCACGCGCCCATGGTCCAGGTGACCGCGCAGCACCTGCCAGCGCCGGTCGTTCACGATGCGGGCCAGGTCGGGGCTGCGCTGCGGGTCGGGTCCGAACATGCGTTCCACCTGCTGCGCGAAGGCCTCGAGGAAGTCCTCGTACCGGTCGGCGTGCACCAGCACGTGGTCGGTGCTCACGCAGGTCTGCCCGGCGTTGAAGAACTTGCTCCACGCGATGCGGCGCACGGCACCGGGCAGGTGCGCGCTGCGGTCCACGATGGCGGGGCTCTTGCCGCCCAGTTCCAGGGTGACGGGCACCAGCTTGGGGGCGCATTGGGCGGCGATGCGCGCGCCCACGGCGGCGCTGCCGGTGAAGAACACATGGTCGAAGCGCACCGCGTCCAGCAGGGGTGGCAGCACGGCATGGCCCGCGCCGTGCACCACGTGCACCAGCTCCTCCAGGCCGGCCTCGCGCACCAGGCGTTCCACCAGGGCCGCCGTCCGCGGCGCGTCCTCGCTGGGCTTCAGCACCGCACAGTTGCCGGCCGCCAGCGCCGCCGCCAGCGGGGCCAGCACCAGCAGCAGCGGGTAGTTCCACGGTGCCACGATGAGCACCACGCCCAGCGGGCCGGGGTGGATGGTGCTGCTGCTCACCTGCAGCTTGAACGGCGTGGGCACGGGGCGCGGCGCGGCCCATCGTCCCACCGCCTGCGCCGCGTGGCGCAGTTCTTCGCCCAGCACGCCCACCTCGGCGATATAGGCCTCCATCGGTGGCTTGCCCATGTCGTGCCGCATGGCCTCCAGCACATCGCCCTCCAGCCGCTCCAGCGCATCGGCCAGCCGCCGCAGGTGCCGGGCACGCACCGCGGGATCGCGCAGCACGCCCCGATCGAACGCCGCGCGCAGCGCAGCGATCCGCTCCAGGCTCACGGTGTGCGGGGTGGCTTCCATGGGGCAAAGGAACGCAGCGGGGCAGGCGCGCCGTCAGGCCGCCAGCACGAAGTCCACGCCCTCCACCAGCCCGCGGCCGGTCAGGAAGGCGGCGATGCGGTCGCCCGCCCCGCGCTGGCTGATCAGGCTCACCACGAAGGCCTCGCCCGCGGGCGGCAGCGCCTCGCTGGGCACGAAGGCGTGGCCCGGCACGGCGCGCGGCCTCACATCGGTGAAGGCGCTGATCGCAATACCCCCGGCCTCGAGCTTCGCGGCGCGCTCGCGGCACAGCGCGCTGGTGCCCGCCACGATCACCGGCCGTCCGTTCAACGTGCGGTGCAGCCACCGCGCCAGCCAGTGCATCTTCGTGCGGAGGAAGGCGTCATCGCTGTAGTGCGGATGCGTGCGGCTCAGGCGGGCCGGGTGGTCGGTCCACGTGAGCAGTTCCTCGGGCAGCTTCGCGAAGCGCACGCCGGCGTCCATCCAGCGCAGCCACAGCTCGTGGTCCTCCGGCACGGGGCCGGTGGCGTAGCCGCCATGCTGCTCCACCAACGCGCGGCGGAACATCGCCGTGGGGTGCGCGAGCGGCGCGTCCACGAAGCGTTTCACGGCGTGCGCATCCGGGCTCAGGATGCGGTTCTGCCACTGCACGAAGGCCAGCATGCCGCGGTGCTCGGCCACCGTGCTGGCGAAGCGCGTGGCGGTGCCCAGCACGCCGAGGTCGGGATGGGCCTCCAGGTGGGCCACCTGCTTCGCCAGGCGCTCCGGATGGCTCACGTCATCGGCGTCCATGCGGGCGATGTAGGTGCCCTGCGCGTGGGCCAACCCGGTGTTCAGCGCGTGCGCGATGCCGGCGCGGGGCTCGTGCAGCAGGGTGATGCGCGCATCGCGCGCGGCCCAGTGCTGCGCGATGGCTTCGGACCCGTCGGTGCTCGCATTGTCGATCAGCAGCAGCTCCTGGTCCGTGAAGGTCTGCGCCGCCATGCTCGCGATGGCGGCGTCGAGCGTGGCGGCGGCGTTGCGGAAGGGGAGGAGGGTGGAGATGCGGGGCACGCGGCAAAGCTCGCATGCGTCCGTCCCCCGTTCGGTCGCGCCACCGCTCAACGCACGTGCACCCGCCGGATGTCGATCGCTCCGCCGTGCCGCTTGTTGTAGATCAGCGTGTGCCCGTCGCGCCCGATGAAGGCGCGGCCGTCCTCCTCGCCCGGCGCGGCCTGCGTGATCACCTCATCGCCGGTGCCGTCCGGATGCACGCGGTGGATGCTGTGCCGCCCGCTGGCCATGGTGCTGTAGTAGATCCAGCGGCCGTCCGCACTGTACATCGGCCAGCCGTCGGTCACCGTCGGCGTGCGCGTCAGGTCGTCCACCAGGCCGGTGGACAGGTCCAGGATCACCACATCGTCGCGGGTGGCGTCGTTGCGCAGGAGCACGATGTGCTTCATGTCGGGGGAGTAGCGCGCACAGGTCTCCTCCATCGGCGTGTCCGTGAGGCGAAGGAGCTCTCGCGTGGCGAGGTCGAGGCGGTACACGTCCAGCGAGCCGTTGCCCCGGGTGCTGTTGAAGAGGAG
Organism: Flavobacteriales bacterium; assembly: GCA_020847755.1. Taxonomy (GTDB): domain Bacteria; phylum Bacteroidota; class Bacteroidia; order Flavobacteriales_F; family PHOS-HE28; genus PHOS-HE28. Next base: position 11,214 of record JADLBK010000090.1, read on the forward strand.
GTATTTCCCGTCGGGACTGAAGTACGGATGGATGTCCCGTGCGGCATCGGTGGTGAGGCGTTCCATGTCACGGCCATCCGTGCGCATGCGGTAGATCTCCTCGTTGCCGTCGCGGTCGCTCACGAAGGCCACCCATTCGTTGTCCGCGCTCCAGTCCACGAAGTTGTTGTTGTGCGCATCGTGGGTGATGCGTTGCTGTGCGCCGGTGGCGATGTCCATGATGAACAGCTGCCAGGTGCCGGTGCGGTCGCTCTGGTAGAGGATGCGCGTTCCGTCCTGCGAGAGCCGCGGGTAGGCGTTCTCCACCCCGGGCTCGTGCAGCAGCAGCGTGTCGCCCGTCGGTTCCACCATCGCGGTGGTGGCGGCCGGCCCGCGATCGGGGAACACGCAGGCGGTGAGCAGGAGCAGCAGCAGGGGCGTTGCGGTCTTCATGTTCCCTTGGTGAGGCGTGTGGTGATGTGCTCCTCGATGAGGGGCAGCGGCACCATGCCCAGCTCCAGCAGGGCGCGGTGGAAGCGGGCCGCATCGAACCGCTGACCCAGCGCTTTCGCAAGGCGGTCGCGCAGGCGCTGGATGGCATCGGCGCCCACCTTGTAGCTCAGGGCCTGCGCCGGCCAGTGGGTCACGCGGGTCACCTCGCGGTCGGCCAGGTCGGGCTGTCCGGGGATGTGCTTCTCCCAGTATTCCAGCGCCTGTTCGCTGGACCAGCCCAGGCCGTGGATGCCCGCGTCGAGCACCACGCGCACGGAACGCACCAGGTCCCACTCCCATTTGCCGAGCTCCTGCACGGGATCCGCGTACGCGCCCAGCTCCTTCCCGGCATATTCCACATAACAGGCCCAGCCCTCGAAGTTGCCGGGGTACAGCAGCAGGCCGCGCAGGTCGTGCGTGGGGTGCTTGCGGCGAAGGCCCGATTGCAGATGGTGACCGGGTATCGCTTCGTGCAGGTAGATCCAATCGAGCGCCCGCGCATCGAAGCGGCCGCCGTGGAAGTTGAACTGGAACACGTCCGCGCCGTAGGGGTTGTCCTCCTTGGACAGGTAGATGCCCGGTGGCGTGTGGGGGCCCGCACCGGGCCATTCCATGGGGTGGATGGCGGGCACGTCCGCGTCACCGACGAAGGCCGGCAGCCGCCCGCGCACCACCCTGTCCAGCGCGGCGAAGCGCCGCAGCACCTCCGCCTTGTCGGTGATCCAGGCGGGCCCGGGCGCGCCGCCGAGCTGCGCATGCAGCCGTTCGATCGCGCGGTGGCAGCGCGCCACCTCCGCCTCGCCGAAGGCGATCAGCTCCTGCGGGCTTCGGTCGTAGCCGGTGAAGCGCCGGACCAGAAGCTGGTACCACGCGGCGCTCTCGGGCAGGGTGCCCGCGCCGTTCACCGGCATGGGCCTGCCGCTCGCGATCCATCGCCGCTCCAGGGCGATGCGCTCCAGTTGGTGCGCGGTCTCGAAGCGCGCCAGGTCCAGCAGCAGGCGCTCCTCGTCGGTCGCCTTCATGGCCGGCACCGCGCTCAGCTGGCGTTCCTGCTCGGCGAAGAAGCGCTCCTGCCGGGCGAGCACACTGTCCGCCGGCACGGCGGCCAGGCGTTCGCGAAGGTCCAGCGCGAAGGGTTCGGGATCCAGGGCGGCATAGCCCGCGGTGAAGGTGTCGAGCACGGCGCGCGGGCCCACCTGGGCCTCGCCGGTCGCGGCCAGCCCCACCACGCATGCGATGCCGGCCGCCGTCCTCATGGCGTGCGCTGCAACCAGTCCGCGATCACCTGCCCCACACCGGGCTGGTAGGGCCCTTCGCCGGCCACGGCGGCCCGGAGGTCGTCCGCCTGGTTCATGCCGTGGTCGGCATCGGGCACCACCTGGAAGGTGACGCTGCCGGGGTTCATGGCCGCGATCAGGTCGCGCAACAGCTCGTGGTCGTGCCTGGCCGCGATGAAGTCGGCCTCGCCCCAGAGCAGGAGCGTGCGCCCCGCGTAGCCTTTCCATGCGGAGGGGATGTTGAGCGCATAGAGCTCATCGTTGTAGGCGCGTGACCGGGCGTCGAAGATGCCGACCAGCTCGCCGCAGCCGGGCTTCTTCGCTTCCACGGCCTCGGTGCTGAGGCCATCGGCGAAGTACCAGGTGGCGCATTCGCCGCAGGCCTTGATGAAGTCGTCCGTGCGTTCGGCCTCCCAGCCGTAGGCCTCGCCGATGGTGCGCCGCGTCTTCAGCAGGTATTCCAGGAAGGGGCTGCCGATGGTGCCGTAGGCCACGATGCCGTGCACGGCGGTGCGCTTCGCCACCAGCGGCGCGAAGAGCCCGCCCATGCTGTGCCCGATGAGGGTGACGCGGCCGCTGTCGATGTCGGCGCGCTGCTTCAGCTGGGCGATCATCTCGGCGTAGCCCGTCATCTCATTCATGAAGCTCACCGCGCCGCAGGCGGTGCTGGTGCGTGCGGCGTCGCCCATGCCGGGTTTCTCCAGGCGGGCGCAGGCGTAGCCCATGCGGCTCAGGCGGTTCAGCAGCTGCACCTCGCTGCGCGCGGTGTCCAGCGGGGCGTCCAGCGAATAGCAGCCGATGCCGCCGATGAAGACCACCAGCGGCGCGCGGCCCGGCCGGCGGGTGCGCGGATGCGTGAGGATGGCGCGCTGGGTGCCGTTCACGGTGCGGTGCGCGGTGTACTCCACGCGCAGGTCGGGGTAGCGCTCCGCGGGCCAGCCCAGCAGCTTCAGGGTGCCGGTCACCGGCTTCTTGTCGCGCAGCACGCGGTAGGCCACCGAGGCGCCGGTGCTGTGCCGGGCGAGTTCGGCGAACACCTCGTCGGTGCTGCCCACGCCCACGCCCCCGAGTTCCTCCAGCAGGTCGCCGCGCTGCCAGCCCGCCGCTTCGCCGGAGCCCCCGGGCAGCACCTCGCTCACCAGCACCGCGCGCGTGTCGCCCACGCCCATGATCCGCCGCAGGTCGTCCGTGAGGTTCTCCATGCGGATGCCGAGGAAGACGCGGCGGGGCAGTTCGGTGGCGGGCTGTGCGGTGCAGGCCGGGGCCAGCAGAAGAAGGGGCCATGCCTTCGCCAAACGCTTCGGCAGGCGAAGCAGGGGGGAGCGGAACAGGGACATCAGCGGTGATGGATCAGCGGCAGGGCGAAGGTGCGGTGGGGCGTGGTGATGTGCACCAGCAACAGGCCGCCGGGCAGGTCGGCGCCGTCCAGCTCCACCGCCGCGAGGCCGGCGGGCCAGGGCACGCGGTGCACCGCGCGGCCGTCCGGCGTGTGCACGGTGAGCGTCGCGCCGGCGCCGGGGCTTGCGGGCAGTTGCACGCGCACGCGGTCGGTGAAGGGGTTCGGCGCGGC
>JADLBK010000091.1 GCA_020847755.1 Flavobacteriales bacterium
TCGACACCCCGGGCCACGTGGACTTCAGCTATGAGGTGAGCCGTTCCATCGCCGCCTGCGAGGGCGCCCTGCTCATCGTGGACGCTACCCAAGGCATCCAGGCGCAGACCATCAGCAACCTGTACCTGGCCCTGGAGCACGACCTGGAGATCATCCCCGTGCTCAACAAGATGGACCTGCCCAGCGCCAACCCCGAGGAGGTGAAGGACCAGATCGTGGACCTGCTGGGCTGCAAGCACGAGGACATCCTGCCCGCCAGTGGCAAGACCGGCTTAGGCGTGGACAAGGTGCTGGAGGAGGTCGTCCATCGTATCCCCCCTCCCAAGGGCGACCCCGCCGCGCCGCTGCAGGCCCTCATCTTCGACAGTGTCTTCAACTCCTTCCGCGGCATCATCGCCTATTTCCGTGTGATGAACGGCACCATCCGCAAGGGCGACAAGGTGAAATTCTTCAACACCGGTACCGTTTACAACGCCGATGAGGTGGGCATCCTCAAGATGGACCTCAGCCCCCGCAACGAAGTGAAGGCCGGCGACGTGGGCTACATCATCAGCGGGATCAAAACAGCCAGCGAGGTGAAGGTGGGCGATACCATCACCCATGTGGAACGTCCCTGCGCCGAGGCCATCCACGGTTTCGAGGACGTGAAGCCCATGGTGTGGGCCGGCATCTTCCCGGTGGACACCGACGAGTACGAGGAGCTGCGCGACGCCATGGAGAAGCTCAAGCTCAATGACGCCAGCCTCACCTGGACGCCCGAGACCAGTGCCGCCCTCGGCTTCGGCTTCCGTTGCGGCTTCCTGGGCCTGCTGCACATGGAGATCATCCAGGAACGCCTGGAACGCGAGTTCAACATGACCGTGATCACCACCGTGCCCAACGTGAGCTACACGGTGACGAAGACCAACGGCGACAAGGTGGAGGTGCACAACCCCAGCGAGTTGCCCGAGGTGATGCACATCGAGAGCATCGAGGAGCCCTACATCAAGGCGCAGGTGATCACCAAGGCCGAGTATACCGGCGCCATCATGACGCTGTGCATCGAGAAGCGCGGCATGCTCACCAACCAGACCTATCTCACCACCGACCGTGTGGAGCTCACCTTCGAGATGCCGCTGGGCGAGGTGGTCTTCGATTTCTATGACAAGCTGAAGACCCTGAGCCGGGGTTACGCCAGTTTCGACTACCACCCCATAGGTATGAAGGAGAGCGACCTGATCAAGTTGGACATCCTGCTGAACAGCGAGAAGGTCGATGCCCTCAGCGCGCTCATCCACCGCGACCACGCGCAGGAACTGGGCCGCAAGATGTGCGCGAAGCTCAAGGAGCTCCTCCCCCGCCAGCAGTTCGAGATCCCCATCCAGGCCGCCATCGGCGCCAAGATCATCGCCCGCGAAACGGTGCGTGCCCTGCGCAAGGACGTTACCGCCAAGTGCTACGGCGGTGACATCAGCCGCAAGCGCAAGCTGTTGGAGAAGCAGAAGGAAGGGAAGAAGCGCATGCGCCAGGTGGGCACGGTGGAGGTGCCGCAGGAGGCATTCCTGGCGGTGCTCAAGCTGGATTGAGCGGCCCCTGCCCGGCCTGCTGCGGTGCGGCGGGGAGCATGGTCGGCGTTGTCGGGGAACTTGCTCCCCAATCCTTCACCAACCTCGAAGGCTTTCACGCGACCGGTGGACATGGCACGCGGCGTGTCCCCCCTGCTGCAAACACAAACGCCATGAACAACCTCGTCAACATCATCATCCTCCTGCTCATCGTCGGCTGGCTCATCGGCTTCATCGGCTTCGGCGCCATGGTGGGCAGCATGATCCACATTCTCCTGATCCTCGCCATCGTAGGTATCATCTTCCGTCTATTTTCACGCGGAAAGTCGACCCTTTGACGCGAAGACCCTCCCTGTTCCGCAGGCATCGCGCCGCCAGGCTGGTGTTGATCACCCTGCTCGGCGGCGCGTTGCTATGGTGGACCGTACATCTACTGGCTGAACGGGCCGTCCGGCGGGCGATCGATCGTTTCGCGCAAGCCCATGAGGCCCGCTGGGTGCGCGACGACGCGGAGATGGATATCTCGCTCCTGCACGGCGATCTGCTCCTTTGCCACTTGGATCTCGTACCCCGGCAGGCGGGAGACACGGGACTGGCCGGGCATGTGGATACCGTCCAGGTGGAAGGGTTCTCCATTGCTCGCGCGCTTATGGGCCGGGGTCTCTACGCGCAAAGGTTGGTCTTCATAGGCCAAGGTCTTCGATGGCGCATTCGGCCTACAACAGGAACTGGACAGGACGGTGGAGGTGAACGCTTCGCCGTGGAGGAGGTCCGCATCCGCTTGTCCGATGTGGCGCTGAACCTGCCCGATAGTGGAAGCTCCTCCTGCGCTTCCCTGGCGTTGGATATCCATGGGCTCGATGCTGAGCCCTCGGGCAAGCAACTGGTGATCGCGGATTGGGCTTTGGCGGCCCGCACCCTCCATTGGACCGGTCCCGGTGATGGCCCGTTGCGGATAGCCCTGTTGGAAAAGCCCACAGGACAGGACGAACTGGTGATCAAGGACGTACTGCTCGGCGATACGGCCACCACCATCGCCGCTGCGCGGGCGCTACCGCTGGAACGGGATGTGATCACGGGCTGGATGAAGGAGGTGCGCCTGTCGGGAGTGGACCCCGCGGGTCTTTTCCGCGGTCCCCAGCGCGTTCCGCGTGTGGTCCTGGGCCCCTCCGGCCTCGTCGTGGCCCGCGACAAGACGCTGCCGGATCAGCCCTGGCGCTACCGCCCCCTCCCGGCCCGCCTGCTGCGCGCGTTGCCGGTGGGCTGTGGTATCGATACTGTGGTGCTGGAAGGGTTGGACGTCACCTATCATGACCGAGCTGATGCGGAACGTCCATTCGCCCACTTGAAGTTCCACTCCATCGCGGGCCGCGTGATGCACCTTTCCCATTCACCCGGCGACAGCCTGGTCGTAGAGGCCACCTGCACCTTCGGTCGACGCACGCCCATCCACCTACACCTGACCACCGCGATAGACGACACCACGGACGTGATGGACGTACAGGCACAGGCGGGGGCCATGACCTTCCGCGAGCTGGGACCGGCCATGGCCGCGCTTGCCGGCATCGGGGCCGAGGAGGGGCGCCTGGACACCTTGATCATGAAGCTGCGCGCGGACGACCGCCGAGCCGATGGCCGACTATTGGCGCGATACGAGGATCTGCGACTTGAACGCAAGAGCGGCCGTGCGCGGGTCCTTGACCCCCTGTTCAACGCGGTCATCAACGCCGTGGTACGCACCGACCGAACCGGCGAGCGTTCCGATGATGGATGGGTGAGGTACAGTGTGGACCGACGACGCGACCGCGCCGTGTTCAATTATCTCTGGAGCGGTGTACGCGAAGGAATGAAGGCCAGCGTGCTCCCCGAAGTCGTGCAGAAACGTTGAGCCGTGCCCTCTCACGCCGATCGGTCCTGCGCCGCCTTGTCCGGAGCGGCATGCGGGCTGGGTTCCACCTTGCCCCGCATCGCCCGCGTGCGCACGTGCGTGTAATGCGCGCCGAAAAGCATGATCACCGTACTGTAGTATATCCACACCAGGATGATCACCACCGCGCCAGCAGCGCCGTACGCATCGCCCACGTTGGAGTAGTTGATGTAGAAACTGATCAGGTACTTGCCCACGGAGAACAGGACCGCGGTGAGCAACGCGCCGCCCCAGACATCCCGCCAGCGGATCTCCGCATCGGGCAAGGTGCGGAAAAGCAGCGCGAAGATCAGGGTGATCAACCCGATGGAGATCCCGATGTTCAGGATCGTGATGACCAGGGTGCCTGCTGCACTGAACCATTGGGCCGAGCGCTCAGCGAAGGCCACCAGGGCCGTGTCCAGCACAAGGGAGACCAGGATGAGAAAACCGAAGCACGCCACCAGCGCCAGCGAAATGAGCCGGGTGAACAGGTATTGGAAAATGGCTCTTCCCGGCTTGGGGGTAACCTCCCATACCTTGTTCAAACTACTCTGCAGACTCGCGAATACCGACCCCGCGCTGAACACCAGCGTGACAATGGCCACCAGCCGCGCCCAGGAACGGGTCGCCGTGATACCCGCCTCCTCCAGCATCTGCCCCACCTGCTCCGCGGTGGCCGGGCCGATGAGCGCTGCGGACTGCCGAAGGAGCGCGTGCCGCACCTCGGCCTCATCGTAGAACGAGGACGCCACCATTACCGTGAGGATGAGCACGGCAGGCATCGAGAACAGCGTGTAATATGCGATGCCGGCCGCTTGCCCGAAGGGATCGCCTGATATGAACTCCTTGACCGTCTGCTTGAAGCGTTGCCAGGTTCCTGTGATCCTGGTCCGGAATGCCGAGGTGTTCATGATGCGTAGTTCTGTTCGTTCAGCCATAGAGGATCGCGTGCCGCATTCATCGGCGACCCCTTCGGCACGGGAATGGCGCCTTGGCCGCCCGACCATGCGCCGCTCCATACTGCATGCCGCCATCGTGCTGCTTCCGTTCCTGGGAGCCCACGGACAGTCGACCACGCACGACACCGACTACGTCACCGACCTCTCACGCCGCTTTACCCTGCGGTTCTATGTGAGCCACAAATTCAACGGGCTCAGGCTCCTGGCCCAGGGTGACGCACCCGATCTGATCTATCGCCCCAACGGCAACATCAACATCGGCCTGGGCGCGAGCATACGCAAATTCACCCTGAACATCGGTGTGCGCATACCCGGCCTGAACCAGGACGACGACCGCAAAGGCAAGACCCGTTTCCTCGATACCCAGGCCTATGTCTACGGGGCCCAGCAGGCCACCTCCATTTTCCTCCAAGTGTTCAAGGGTTATCATCTCATCCGCCGCAACCCCTTGGAACTCGGCTGGGCTGGCAGTACTGAGTTCCCTTACCGGCCCGACCTGCTGCAGTACACCATCGGCGCCAGCTCGTTGCACATGCTGAACCACCGGCGGTTCAGCTACCGCGCGGCGTACAACCAGGACGCCATCCAGAAGCGGTCCCAAGGCACCATGCTGGTGGGTGGTTATCTTACCGCGTATGTGCTCCAGGCGGATTCCTCCATCGTTCCCGCAAGGGAGGCCGCGGCTTTCCCGGAACGCGCCCGTCTGCACCGCGCCGGATTCTATGACCTGGGCCCTCTGATCGGTTACGCGTACACCCTGGTCACAGGAAAGCGCTTCTTCTTGACCGGTAGTGCGGCCGCCGGGAACGGATTGGGCGTTCAGGTGACCGCACATGGGACCCAAGGTGGGCAGGCGCGTAGCGTAGTGGTGGGGCCGGGTTGGCACGCGCAATTCCGCGCTGCCTTGGGGTACAATTCCCGCACGCGCTATGTGGGCTTCGTGTACTCGCAGGAATATGTCGGTTACATCGATCGTACCCAACGGACACTGGCCTGGAACGTCGGCGTGGTGCGTCTGGTCATGGCCCAACGGCTCCAACGCGGACCGCGCAGCATCGAACGGGGAGCCCGCTGGCTGCAACGCCGCGCCCGGGAGGTGACTCCCTGAGCCCTTCGGTCGCGCCCTGCGCTGATCAACTCCTGTCGGGTGCGGTGAGGCGTCCGATCAGGTGGCCCACGATCCGGCTCATTCCACCATACATCACGCGCTTCAGCCATGAGGAGCGTGTTGATGCGAACAGCTCGCCGACGGCGGTGATCAATTCGCCGTTCACGCGACCATGGGCCAGGTCCATCACGCGTCTCACCGGTTTCCAACCCCGCACCAGGTCCCCGACAGCGTCACGGAACAACGCGCCCCGCACAGAACGCTGGTGCAGCATGCCCCACCGGTGTTTGATCGATGCGGCGTGCGCGTCACGGTCGCTGCGGGCCAGATCGCGCGCGCGCCGGAAGGAAGCCAGGTCAGGATAGGTCGTCGCCATCGAGCAGATCGTTTATGCGGTTGATGATGAAGCGCTCCCTTGCGCCGGAGCGCCAGACAAGCATGAAGACGCCCAGCGCCAGTGCGTACAAACCGGCCACCAGGGCGAAACCCGATGGCATGGACCCCAAGACCTCGCCCAAGGCCCACGCCAGCGCTGTGTTCAAGAAGAGCAGGGTGAAGGCGGCACACGCGATCACCACCGTGGCCGACCACCCTTTCGCCATCAGGGTGCCCGTACGTTCCGAGAAGTGGAGCATAAGATACCGCTTCTCTGCTCTGGCGTATCCGCGGAGATCGTCCACGAAACCATTGGCGAATGTGGAGATGTCCAGTTCTTCGTCCGCTTCCTTCAAGCGCGGATCCTCTCCTCCGGAAGGAAGGGATCGGGTGGTTTCCTGTTGACGCATGGGATCATTGTTCGTCCGATAACCTCCCAATTCCTTTGCCATCCGCAAGATCACCGGCGGGATCCCGGATATGGCGCCCGGGTGGGGAATCCGTGCCACGCCCATGGGGAAGACGCACCCGGGAACAGCCGTGCATGCACCGACCGAACGACCCCGCCCCCCTGCGCGCTTCCCTCATGAATGCACGGTATCCACGTGCTGCACAGGTGCCACGGAGCAGCACGGAACGCCGATCGCCATGACGAAGGAAAACCGGAACAACATGAGAACCTACCCCCTCACGATCGCGGTGTTCTGCGCCACACTGGCCTTCACCGCCTGCAGCGACACCGCGCCACAGAATACCGAACAGATGGAGAAGAAAGTGGACCAGGCCATGGAAGACCTGCGCAAAGGCAAGGACGAAGCGTCGCAGGAGCTGAGAAAGCTCCGCGAGCAACTGTCCATGCAGGCCGCACAGGCCGAAGAGCGGTTGAAGGACCCTTCGCTCAAACCCGAGGAGCGCTCGGAATGGGAAACCTTCAAGAAGGATGTCGACGAACAGATGGGCCGGTTGGACAAGAACCTGAACGACGTGGAGAACGCTACGGCCGAGACCTGGCAGGATGTGAAGGATGGGACCAAACGCACCGCGGATGATGTGGGCAACTGGTTCCAGCGTCAGGCCGAGAAGGTGGACCGTAAGACGAAAGCGGACGCCGACCACGACGGACATTGACGTGGTGGAAGTCCTGCTCCCCCGGCAGGACGTGGAGAACGGGTCGTACGCGCTGCGTACGGCCCGTTCGTTCTTCTGCGGTGCTCTCGCGTCCACATCGGTCACTTTTCCGCTGCATCATGGCGGGGCATCACATGCACGATCGTGGACCATGGTCCACACGAACGCCTGGCACCATCCGCTCAGAGCCTGCGCCCACAGCGACTTCTGAACAGACGCTGTGGTTGGCACAACCTTGGAAATGACAGGGGAAACAAACGACCATGTCTGCAAAAAGCACCTTGGCGATCGCGCTCACGGCCATAGCCGCTGGCGCCGCCCTCGGGGTCCTGCTGGCCCCGGCAAGTGGAAAGGAAACCCGCAAAAAACTCGTCCGCAAGGGCAATGACCTCAAAGACCGGCTGTCCGACATGCTGGCACAGGGTCAGGACCTGATGGATGACCTCCGCGACGAGGCCGACCACCTGGCGGACAAAGCACGCGCTACCGCGAAGGAAACGCGCGATCGCGTAAAGGACAAGGTACAGGAGGCCGCGAACCGGGCCGCCGCCACGAATTGATACCTGACCGATCCGATCGCGAAGAGGGCCACCTCCCGGAGCATCACGCTCCGGGAGGTCCTGTACCGATCACGTGACAGCATCATGGAGCCGGCAAGGACCTGCCACCGACGCCGTGTTCGGCCACAACGGTATGCGGAACACGAGCTCCTGGCGCTCATACGTGCGCGCCGGTACCATACGGACGAGACACCCATCCATCCCCGCCCGGCATCATGAACCGCCTGCTCACCACCCTGATCCCTCCCATCGGCGTTGAGTTCTTCTGCCTGTGCCTGGCAGGGGCCTCACTTGTCATGCTCTGGTATGTTTGATCTCCGTCAGTGGTGAGCGCGTCCTGTTGCCGGAAGGCATACCGTCCGGCCGATGATCCCGCACCACCGGATACGGCGAAGGCCAGGCCGCTGTCGACAATGCCATACCGTCGGGCCGGATCGTCCATCTACGCGAATGAACGTAGGGAACGTTCCGCCGACGGCAGGGAGTTGTGGACATCGGGGTCCCGGGACTTGGGGATCCCATCGTGGTGAAGCTCCGCTCCACCTTCGAGCCGTTATGACCGAAATGACACGAACCCCGATGAGCAAACGCCGCGTAGTCACCATCGTCATCGTGCTGGCGTTGATCCTCGTCGCGCTCGGCATATATCTCTATCAACAGCGTGAGGCCGTACTGAAGGCCGCCCTGCCGGAACTGCTGCGGACGGACGTGGTGGTCCAGGAGCTGGGGCCGGATACGACCCATTGGGTATTATCCGTGGAGATGCTCCATCACCTGCCCCTGCCCATCCCCACCGGCGAGATGCGGGCCATGATACGTGTGGAGGGTGAAGATCTCGTGGAAAGCGGACCTGTGCGAACGCCAAAGGCGGTGAAAGGTGATACCAGCCGTCTGGTGATCCCCTTGCGCGTGCGTACACGCGACCTGGTAGACCTTCTCAACCGTCTTGAACGGTCCGGCGCCGACAGCATGCATTGCCACGTGGACCTGAACTGGCGCATGGATCACCTCCCGTTCGCACGCGGACCCTGGCTTCTGCAAGTGGAGCGCACATTGCCCGCGGTGCGGATACCGAAGGTCATCGCGCGCCACACGGCCATCGAGGAGTTCGGCCTGCGCGAAGCCCAAGTGGATCTCACCTTGCACGTGTTCAATCCGAACCGGGCCGAGCTGGCTTTCCGTGACCTGGAGATGGACGTGACGATCGACGACCGGCAGACCATGCATGCCGCTTTACCGGGACGGACCGTCTTGCGGGCCATGGACACCACCGCGATCAGCCTGCCCCTCGACCTGCGCACGGGCGGTGTCGTGAAAGGCCTGTTCGACCTGGTGTTCCGCGCGCGCCGCACACCCTATTCGTTCGACCTGCGGTGCATAGCCGTCAGCCAGGCCGAGGAGGTGAACGATAGCCGCATCCTGGTGCGCGGTGCGGGCACGTTGGACGACGTCAAGGATACCGGGCATCGTTGATGTCCTTCCCCGATCCAGGGGAATGCCCTGCCCATGCCATGGCGTGTTCCTTCCACTGGGCCGCTTGGTGCGCGATCTGCCTTACTCCAGACACACGAAAAACCCCAACGATATGCGTCATTTCGTTCTCGGTCTCACCGCGGCGCTCGGGATCGTTTCCCACGTCGCTTCCGCCCAGGAGATCCTGATCTCCGGAGGGCTCAACGGTTCCAATGTGCAACAACGCGGCGAGGAAGGCTGGGTCGGCCGCTCCGGCTATCAGGGCGGCGTAGACCTGAAGCTCGGCAAGCGCTTCTTCGTCCAGCCAGGGCTGCACTTCCTGGTGCGGAACCTCAACTACACCTACGCGACCGCCGCCGATATTCCCGCGCAGGAGTACCGGTACACCGCCTGGGCCCTGCGCGTCCCGGTGATGGCCGGTTTCCGCCTGGTCAACCCCGAGGATGAACCGCTGGTCAACATGTCCGTAATGGTAGGCCCCAGCGCACTGATCAACATGAACGCCGACCTCGACCAGGATCAACTCACCGTAAAGACCAACCCGGCCCAGTGGTACCTGGGGGGCGCAGTGGAGGGCTCGGTCAGTTTCGTGTTCATTCGGGCCGGGTACGACTTCGCCATGAGCAACGTGTTCGAAGGGGACCGGTTCAGTACGAACCCCAAGGTCAACTTCTACCATGTGAGCGCGGGTGTACGCCTGCGCTTGGCCCGCTGACGCACAAGCGGTGCGAACACGAAGGGCCCGGCTATCGGCCGGGTTCTTCGTGTGATACGGGCATGCGTGATCCTGCTGCCGCGTGGGTCACATCCGATCAATAGACCTCTTTCCTGATCCCCAAAAGTGTCACGGTGAACCCGCCGACGGTTCGGCAAGCTCACCGTGACACTGCTATTGTCGCGTCCTGTGAAATGCGAAGAATGTCTGATCAGCGGTGACCTGCCGTTGCGCCTGCGATGCACCGGTCCGGGAGGCCATGACCCGTGCCCTCGCACGATCGCATGGACCCTGGCCTACCCCAGTACCGGTTCCATATCACCGGATATCCCTGTCGTGCTTCACCTCGGGGCTTGCATCCGCATGGTGATTCGCCGCATGCGATATGGGTCCGGCATTCCCGTCTATGCCGGAGTGAACGCCGCTGCTGTTCCGGCATCCGCTTGCCCCCTTGTGGAAGGAGGTGTGCTCAGCAGCTCCCCAGCAACGTGTACACGAGCAGAAAGATGATGATGGTGCCCAGGCACCCGCCGCCCCATTTGTAGGCGGCGGCTCCGGCAAGCAGGGAGCGCAAGGGGTTGTTCATGCTGTCGCGGGTTTCCTTCGCATGGTCATTCCTGCATGAATAGGGCCACCGGTCGGTCCTGCTCCCCGAATGGCGACCGGGCATGCACAGCGGCCCTCGATCGGGGCCGGGGTTGCCCACGGGGGCTGCTACCAAGGTCCCACCAGGTTGCCGAGAGGTCACATCTCCCTGCTCATCTCAGCGCCTGTTCGGGATGTCTTGAATAAAGGACTCCGAGGCTATTTTTCGTTCAGGCGCAGCCGGACAATAACCGCGTAGCGGTGCCTACGGGGTTATTTTCCGGCGAAGCATGGGCGGAAAAGAGCCCGGAGGACGAGTTTGAAGAGATCCAAACAGGCTCTCAGGATCCTGGCATTGTTCTTCGTCAGGGAGCGGACATGGCGCACGTTCAGGACACCCCCCTCCGGATCATTCCCCCGTCCTACCAGAAAATGAGCCTGGTCGTCCTGGGCCTCGTGGCCCTGTTCCACGCACTGTCCATCGGGGCACAGATCCTGGTGCCACTGCTCTTCGCGCTACTGCTGGCCATGTTGCTCAACCCGGTGACCGGCTGGCTGCACCGGCACGGCATACCGCGCATCCTGGCCATCGCCCTCTCGGTGCTATTGGCCATGGTGCTGCTGGTCGGGCTGGGCTATTTCGTGACCACCCAGGCGGCCGATCTCGCCGGAAGCCTACCGGCCATGGAGGACAATTTCGATGACCTCTACAAAGATGCGAGGCGCTGGGCCCAGCGATCGTTCGGCATGGCCCGAAGGGATGTGGACCAGGCGCTGGAAAAAGTGAAAGAACAGGGTATGGACAACGGCGGATCACTGGTGGGCCGCACCATTACTACGGTAGGCACCTTGTTCACCTTCCTGTTCCTCCTTCCGGTCTTCACGTTCATGCTCCTTCTCTACAAGCGCATCCTGCTGGGCTTCATCCGCAGGCTGTTCCCGCCCCGGGATCAGACCATCGTGGAGGACGTGCTGTGCCAGACGCGCGTAGTGGTGCAGAGCTACCTCATCGGGTTGCTGATGCAGGCTTGCATCGTGGCCGGTCTGAATTGGGCGGGCCTGCTCTGCATCGGAGTGCCGTACGCCTTTGTACTGGCCGTTCTCGGGGCGTTGCTCAATCTTGTCCCCTACGTGGGGATGATGGTGGCCACGATCCTCACGATGCTCGTGGCGATGACGGGGTCGGGGCCACAGGCCGCGCTCTGGGTGCTGCTCCTTTTCATGGGCGTCCAGTTCATCGATAACAACCTGATCACCCCCCGCGTGGTGGGCAAGCGCGTGGAGTTGAACGCCCTGGCCAGCATCATCGCCGTGATGGTGGGCGGTGCCTTGTGGGGCGTTCCGGGTATGTTCCTGGCCTTGCCCGTGACCGCCATCCTGAAAGTGGTCTTCGACCGCGTGCCTGCCCTGCGACCATTCGGCTATCTCCTCGGTGATGACGTTGAACCCGCCCAGAAGCTGGCCCCGGCGTGTGCGGCCGATCCTCCCCGTTCGTGAGCGGGAATTCCCCAGCTCCCACCGGTCGTGCATTCGTTCGAGGGGCCTTGTCGCCCTCCCTTCCCGTCATCCCCGCACGGATACGACCCTGATGGGCGACCTTGATACCCCGAGGCCACCGTGGCACAGGAACGGCAGAGGTGCGCTCCATGAACCCTTCCGCACCACACGGCCCACTGTCGATGGCCGCGCCCACATCGACCACCGGGCTGCCTTCCGGCGCCATTCGGCGCTTCAGCGCCGAACAAATGGCCGAGTTCCGCCGCATCATCGAAGCGAAGTTGAGCGCCACCGAAGCCACCTTGAGCCTGCTGGAGTCCTCCTTGCTGCTGGACCGTGACAACGGTACCGACGACACCTCCCGGAGCCAGAGCCTTACCGAGGATGGACAGGCGACGTTGGAACGGGAAGAGGCCGCCTGGCAGGTGGGCCGTCAGCGGAAATTCCGCGCGGAATTGCGCCAGGCCCTGGCACGCATCGAACAAGGCACCTACGGGATCTGCCGGATCACCGGCCAGCCCATCCCCGTGGAGCGTTTGCGCGCCGTTCCTCATGCCACGCTCTGCGTGGAGGCCAAGGATTGATCCGCGCGCACAGGTGCCACCCCGGTCCGCCATGCAGGCGGCCGCCCTATGGGCGTTACCGGCATCCGGGTCCTTGGATCCAGGGGTCGCGTACGCCGTCGCCCATGCCGCACGCGCGGGCCATACTTCACGTCTTCCGGTATGTATTGCCTGATGCACGGAGGACCATGTTCCCACTCGGATCCCGCTGGGGTCCCGCCACTCCGCGCCATCAGTAACCGGCCCCGTACCTCCGGATCGCCACATGCCGCCTTCGGGGAGGACATGGTAACGGGCAAGGTGTGAGCATGCAGGGCGACCATTCTACGGTCCCGGCACGGTGGTTCTTCCACGCGCACCAATGGGCGGTCCATCGCAACCACGTGCGCCCCGTGCGACGCGGATCCAGTATATACTACCAGACCGTTGGTCGCGTTGGGGCACTTGACGGAACAAACGGTGCAAGCGCCGCCCATGTACTGAGGATGCGGGACGAACCGCACGGGCTCCGCCGCGCCGAGGCGCGACCTTGCGCCCCTGTGGCGGTCAGTTCCGTTCCCCACCGCTGCGTTCCGAGGAAAGCACCAGAATGAACAGGAACAAGCTGAGGACGCAGAGTCCTTGTGCGATGCGCGCGGCCAACCCTCCGATGCCGGCGAAACCGAGCACGGCACAGATGAGCGCCGCAACGAGGAGGAGAATGGACCATCTGGTCATAATGGATACTTGGACCTGCGATCACCATGCCCGGCCCCATTTCCCTGTGTCCCACCCTGTTCCTTGGCGACCATGGGGGATGAATGCCTCGCCCGATGCCCAACCTGAGGTCAGGATCCCTCAGCCTCTTCCGCACCGATGCGCGACAGGTCCACATCCCGGTCGATGGCCGGCCGCAAGGCCTGAACGAACGCATTGCGCAAGACCGAGATGACGGCCACCCATGTACGCACGTGGGGATCGTCCGTACGACCGTTCAAAGGGATCTTCGTAGCCACCTGTTCCTTGCGGGGGTTCTTCAGGAGGGTCGCCGCCGTCCCCACGATCCCCTCCCACATCTTTCTGAACACGTTGTCGTGCCGGTCCTCCCGACCCAGGACATCAAGGTCCTTTATCACTGGCTTCAGGTATCCGGTGATCTCACCGTCCTTGGTCGCGAGTTCTACGAACAAGGACATCCGGCCCTTGTTCACATCGAAGTCGGCGTAGGCCTGGAACAGCTCGTTCACCCGGGGAAGGTCCATGTCCCGCAGTTGGAGGTCCATGTCGAACAGACTGGAAGCGCTGAGCGGGTCCAGGCCCATGTTGAAACTCAGCGCACCCCCGTACAATGTGGCGGTAGCATCCACTTGCGCGGGCAGAAGCTCCTCCTCGTTCTTGATGGAGGTGAGGTTGCGCGCCTCGGCCTCCACGTTCGTCAAGGAGATGTCCACGGGCGGCCTGGACCCTTCGTCCACGTACCGAATGCTACCATCATGCAGCCCGAACCGGTTGATACGCAGGGGCATGAAATCCTCCAGCAACGCTCCCAGAGTCAGGGTATCGCCTTGCACATCCTCCGGCTCGGCCTTGTCCTTGGTGAATCGGAGCTCCGGGCGGTCCGCGTCGATCTCGCCAACGATCGCCCCATCGAACAAGGCGGACCATTCCACAGAAAGCTCGATCGCATCGGCGGCCAGGAAGGGCACCAATTCGCCCGACACCGAATCGCGGCGGTCCAGATGGAACCCTTCCAACCGGTAGGCACCCCGGATCAGCGCCAGATCCAGGTCGTTGATGTGGCCCCGGTGTTCGGGCATGCTCCCCAATCGTTGATTGGCGAAATGCAACAGGACGTACGGCAGTGCGATACGGATGACCGCGAGCACGAGGACCACGATGAGAATGACGCGCAGGCGTCGCTTGGAAGAAGGGGATAATCGCATGATCGTAACATAGAGGATCACGGACCACAACGGCTGGGCACGCTGGACGCGCCTCTCTTGAGGTCCTGGTCATTTCTTTCGGGGTGGATAGTCCCCTTGAATGTGGAAATACCGCCACACTGCGGCGACCGTTCGTACCTCATACCTCTGGTTCTCCGCAGGGCCTCCTGAACGGTCCGGTTTTCGTGAGGCGATCGTGCCGGGTCGGAGGGGTGATCACGTACAAACCCATCGAGGAATATATTTCGCCGGACCGGAGGGAACGGCCATGGAGGAGAACAGGATCATGCACGCATTACTTGTTGACGACGAGGAGGAGATCTGCCTGTTGTTGAGCGCGATACTCAAGCGCGCCGGGGCGGAATGCCACATCGCGCACACCGTGGCGGAAGGGCGGGCCGCATTGAACCGGACGACGTATGACGCCGTATTCCTGGATGTGAATCTCCCTGACGGGCTGGGGTATGAACTCATTCCGGAGATCAAGGCTGTGCGCCCCGATGCGCGGTGTATCGCCATCAGCGCGATGGACAGCGAACGGGACCGGGCCGTGGCGGCCGGGGCGGACGTGTTCATTCCCAAGCCCTTCAACCGCGAGGTCATTTTCAACAACATGCGCAGGCTCGGTTTCAACGCCTGAACGGACCATGGCAACAGGGAACATACTCGTGATCGATGATGACCAGGACCTGTGCCTGCTCCTGTCGCGGCTACTCAGCAAGAACGGCTACAGTGTAGCCACCGCCCATCGGGGCGCGACGGCCCGCGAGGCCATCAGTACGCAGCGGTTCGACCTGGTCCTGTGCGACCACCGTCTGCCGGACACGGATGCCCCGGCCATGCTGGAACACATCCGTTCCACTTCTCCCGGAACCCAGGTGATCATCATCACCGGCTATTCGGAGGTGCGTCTGGCGGTGGAGCTGATGCGCAAAGGCGCCTTCGACTATATCGGGAAGCCGCTCTATCCGGACGAGCTCCTAATGCGTGTGCAGGACGCACTGGGGGCGAACGGACCGGCACAGATCACCTCCTCCAGCACACCGGGCAGGGCGACAAAGGCGCCGGGGAAAGCCCGGAACGCCGGTGCCTCATACGTGGACGGCCAAGGGCCCAATGCCCAATTGATCGCGAAGCACATCGCCCTGGTGGCCCCCACGGATATGTCTGTGCTCATCACCGGGGAAACCGGGACGGGAAAGGAGTTCGTGGCGAAGCGGATCCATGCGGAAAGCCAGCGCAGCCAGGCCCCGTTCGTTTCGGTGGATTGCGGCGCCCTGCCCAAGGACCTTGCGGGCAGTGAATTGTTCGGCCATACGAAGGGCTCTTTCACCGGTGCGGTAGGCGATCGGGCCGGCAGCTTTGAGCAGGCCGATGGTGGCACCCTGTTCCTGGATGAAGTGGGCAACCTCACGTACGAGAACCAGATCAAGCTGCTGCGGGTGCTGCAGGAACGCAAGATCAAGCGGCTCGGAGGCAACAAGGATATCGAAGTGGACGTGCGGATCCTGGCCGCCACCAACGAGGACCTGCGGAAAGCGGTTGCGGAAGGCCGGTTCCGGGAGGACCTGTTGCATCGCATCCAGGAATTCACCATCCACCTGCTGCCCCTGCGCGAGCGCCGGGAGGACATTCCCCGTTTCGCCGACCATTTCATCACGCTGGCCAACGAACGGCTGGGTCGCCAGGTGGCGGGGTTCGACGAGGAGGCAATGCGACGCATACAGGCGCATTTCTGGAGCGGCAACCTGCGTGAACTGGGGAACGTGGTGAAACGGGCCGTCCTCCTCAGCACCGGACCGCGCATCACCGCCGATTGTCTGCCGGCCATGGTACTGAGCGCCGCGCCCGCGCACATGGAGACCCCTGCGCCTGCAGGCGAGGCTCCGCGCACCGACGACGGCCTGCGCGCCGTGGCGCATCAAGCGGAACGGGACGCCATCATGCAGGCGCTGGAACGGAACGGGTACAACAAGTCACGTACGGCCGAGCAGCTCAACATCGACCGCAAGACGCTCTACAACAAGCTGCGGTCATTCGGACTGAAAGTCTAACTGCCGGTCCGGTCAGACGTCCGCCCACTTCGACCCATGCCGCTGAAAGAACTGCGCAAGGACCGTGAGGAACGGCGGGTCGCCACCTTCCTTTTCGGGGGCACCATGGTGATGCTACTGGTGCTGCTCTACATCACATTCACCAACATGCGGCAGTACGAGGACGCCGTGCATGAGGTCCGGCAGGACAACCTCATGCTGGTGGAGGCCGAGGGCATGTTCGCCGGCCTGCGCGATTCGGAGATCGGGATCCGGGGCTTTCTGCTCTCCGGTGACTCATCCTTCCTGGTCCCCTACCAGGAAGGCCTCCGGTCCTTCCAGGAGCATCGCGCACGATTGTCGTTGCATGGCATGGACGGGGCCGATTCGGCCATCGAGCGGCGCATGGCCATCCGTGTGAAGGTCCTGGAGAACCAATGGCGTCGCCTGCTCGCGGAACCTCAGCCGGACCGGAAAGCAGACCCGCGATGGGCCGAACTGTTGCGGTCGGCGAAAGTGGCCATGGACAGCCTGCGTGCGGACCACCGGTCCCTGATCGAGCGCACGGAGCGGGACCGCAACGCCTCCTTGCTGGAGGAGTCAGGCGAAGGGGGCGACCCGCCCTTCATGCTCTTCACCTTCTCGGTGCTGGCCATGATGCCTTCCGTCATCCTGTTCTGGCGCCTGTCGCGCACCCTTCGCCGTACGGAAGAGGTACGGCTCGCCTTGCGCTACAAGGTGAGGGACCTGGACGCGGAGGTGGGCAACCGCACCCGTTTGCAGCAGTTGCTGCAGAAGGTGCTCGATGTCTCCCCCAGTTCCATCATGTCGTTCAAGGCGGTGCGCGATCCGAATGGACAAATACTCGATTTCGAGTGGTTGAGTTCGAACACCAGGGCCAATGCCACCTTGCGCCGCGATGACCTCGTGGGCAAACGCCTGCTCCAAGAAACGCCGGAGAACGGGCCATCCGGCCTGTTCGACGCCTATGCCATGGTGGTCGAGCGCGACATCGACTTCGTCAAGGAGATCCACTTCAAGGAGGATCATATCGATACCTGGTTCCGCGCGCATGCCGTGAAGCTGGAGGACGGCCTGATGGTCACCTTCACGGACATCACCGACCAGAAGCGCGCTGAACAGGTGCATATCGAGGCGGACCGGCTCGAACTCACCTCCCAGATCACACGGACCGTGGCCCACGAGGTGCGCAACCCCCTCACCAACATCCAACTGGCGCTGGAGCAGCTGGTTGACGAGGTGGATGACCGCAAGGAGCTGGCGTCCCCCTACGCAGCTATCATCGAACGCAACGTCGGGCGCATCGGCACCTTGATCAAAGAGATGCTCGAGTCTTCCCGGAAGCATGAACTGAAGCCGGTGCGCTGCACGGTGGATGACCTGATCGGTGCCCTGGTGCGTTCGGTGAGCGATCGCCTTGAACTGCGTGGGATGACCGCTGTCGTGGATGTCCAGCCCTCGTTACCGGATGTGCTGGTGGACCGGGACCTCATCGGACTCGCGCTCACCAACATCGCCGTGAACGCGGTGGAGGCCATGGAGTCCAAGCACGGGGTGCTCCGGCTACAAGCCGCCCGCGATGGTCACTCGGTGGTGCTGCGTATCGCCGACAACGGCCGGGGCATCTCCCCGGAGAATCTCCAGCGGCTCTTCGAGCCGTTCTACAGCGGCCGCTCAGGCGGGCTGGGGCTCGGGCTGACCACGGCCCGCAGCATTCTTCGGGGCCATGGGGTCCTGCTCGATGTGGAGAGCGCGGTGGGCCATGGAACCACCTTCACCCTCCGCTTTCCGGCGCAGACCCTGGTGCCGGGAAGCTGAGGCGGCGGGTTCCACCACGCCCACATGCGCCACGCTCCAAGCCCTGATCCGGACTGGGCGCCCGGGACCGGATGCCCCCTACGGAAGCTGCTGCACCCGCGAGTTCGATGGCACGGTGCTGCCCACTGTCTGCAGAACGCGGTCCCGGTCGTTGGCCGCTCCGGTATATTTGATCATGCCGTCCAGGTTCACGTCCTCGGGCTCGTAGCCGCTCAGTGTGTTGTTCGGCGTGCTGCCACCGATGTGCACGATGATCAGGTCGCGATCGTTCCCGCTGCCGGTATATTTCACACGATCGTCCCCGCTCACGTTGCCGGCCCATAGCGCCATGGTGCCGCTCACATTCTGCCGGGCATCGGTGCCGTAGGTGGCGGTGGCGGCCTGTTTCAGGTCCACCGTGGTGGCCGAGCCGCTCAGGGCGATATTGGTCGCCGTCATCACGCCGAGGTGGTTGCGGTGGCGCAGCACCACCTTGTAGCTGCCATTGGTGATGCCCATGGCCAGAGGGCGCGAACCGTCGGGCTCGACCACGTTACCATCGCGCTGGATGAGCGCAGGACGGGCCACGCGCACGATGGAGGGGTTCGCAGCGTCGCGCAGCTCCACCCACACCCAGTCCACGATGGCGTCGTTGCCGGCCACGTTCAGCACGGCCTGCGGGATCGTCCGCACGAAATGGCCGCCGGTGATGGTGAAGCCCAGGGCGGTGTACGGCTCCACAAGCGGGATCAGGGAGGCGGTGCGCAGCCCGTCGCTCATCAGTCCGGCGCCTTGCACGAAGGGGCCGGCCAGCGCAGCCACGAGGTTCACCTTGCTGCGCGTCGTCTGGCCCTCGTCCACCTTGATCCACTGGTTCGCCGCGAGGTTGAAGTACCTGTCCACCGTGCCGCTGGGCCAGCGCACGATCGCACTATCCACTACGGGGCTCGCGCCAAGGCCGAAGTGGCAATTGAAACTGTTCACGATGCCATAGCTCTCCCCTGCGCGCACCTCGCGGACCTGGACGCCCCAAGGGCCGTGGATCGTCACGCGCGCGCCCACCGCGTCGCGGTTGCTCGTGCTTCCCTCCAGCTCGAAGTCGATCCACTTGTTCGAGTTCCCGTTGTTCAGGTACAGTTCATCATCGCGCGAGGTGCTCGGCGTGACGTAGCTGGTGCCATAGCTGGCGTATATGTCCACGTGGCCGTCGTGGTTCATGTCGCCCATGGCGAAGCTGTGCAGCGTGAAGCCGGAGCCGGGGTGCGGCAGCAGGTTGGTGATGCGGGTGAAGGTGCCGTTCCCGTTGTTGTGGAAGTAGTAGTTGCCCTCCACGCAGAGCAGATCGATGAACCCGTCGTTGTCCAGGTCGGCGCATTTGCTCTGCAGGAAGAAGTTGCTGTACTCCAGCCCGCTGCCGGCGGTGGCATTGCTGTAGTGGCCGGTGCCGTCGTTGATGAAGAGCTGCGCGGTGGTACTGTGGTTGACGGTGACCAGGTCCAGGTCGCCGTCGTTGTCGATGTCCGCGAAATCACTGCTCCAGCTCTGTTCCTTGTTCTGCACGCCGTACGCGGCCGCCTGGTCGCTGTAGGCGTTGCCCCCGTTGTTCACGAAGAGCCGGTTCCAGCGGCGCGGGTCGTTGGCGTCGTTCACCCCCTGGCGGCATTTGGTGATGTACAGGTCCAGGTCGCCGTCGTTGTCGAAATCCGTCCACGTGCTGCCGTAGTTGCCGCTCATGTCGCTGCTCGGGCTGGTGGTGTAATCGATCCAGGCGTTGTAGCTGAGCGAGCCGCTGCCGTTGTTGAGCCAGGTGCGCGGCGCCGCGTTATCATGGCAGCCGAAGATGTCCAGCCAGCCGTCATTGTTCATATCCATCATGTTCATCCCCTGCATGAACATGGTGCCGTTGTTCAGGTTGGTAACGGGCGTGTATGTGCCGCGACCGCTGATGCGCACGAAATGCACGCCGTCGCCATTGCCGCCGCTCACGAAGTCCTTGTGCCCGTCGTTGTCCACATCGCCCACGGCCATGCCCCACTGGCTGCTGCTACTCACGTTCCCGTAGCTGTACGAGGTGAAGCTGCCGTCAGCGTTCTGGTAATCGATGCTGAGGGTCTTGCTCTGGTGCAGCAGGATAAGGTCATCCAGCCCGTCACCGTCCATGTCGGCTATGCCCACGCAGCCGCCGGAGCGGGCGGACTGGTTGGTGAGGATGGAAGTGCTCAGGGTGAAGCTCTGGGCCATGGATGCCGACAGCTGCATGCATCCGATCAACAATGAAAGCGTACGGAGGTTGGTTCCCATGTGTTGTATCTATTTCA
>JADLBK010000092.1 GCA_020847755.1 Flavobacteriales bacterium
CCCTCCTTGCTCGGCGCGTGGAGCGATCCACGCGCAGGAGGGGGGGTTCATTGCGTGCGGGCAGGGTCGCGATGACGGGTGGTGAAGGAAGAAGGAGCAAGGATGAAGAACGAGGAAGGAAGCAGGCGAAGCCCCTTACCGGCAGTGCAGGAAGTGGGCCGGATCCGCACCGCAGTAAGTGGGGCAGGGCTGCGTGCAAACCCGCTCATGGGTGTCACCCAGCTCGGTGATCCTACCTTCCGCGATGTTCACCGGTGCGATCCGCATGGTCCAGTAGCGGCCATCGGCCGTGCGTTCCGACCTCAACCGCACCGCGTTGCAATCATCCACCTTGAACAGGCCCATCACCTCGGCTTTGCTGAAGATGGCGCAATAGGTGGTGAGCCCCGAGCGGCGGACATTGTCCACCAACCGTGACGCATCATCCTGGATCAGCTTGTTGCAATCCACCCCGGCGCCCTCCAGACCCATGTAGCAGCGGTACCATGGGCCGGTCACGAAGGAATAGACCTCCTGATCCTTGTCGTCCGCGCCCATGGCCACCACGCTTCCCCCACCCTCCTCCTTCATCACGTTGTAGAAATGAAAGCGGGTCGCCTTATCGGACTTCACGAGCTCCGAAAGGTCCTCCTCGTCGAAGTAGGCCTCGGTGAAGCCCGGATCCGTGGCACCCGCAGCACCACTGCCGGACCTGCACGAAGCCAAGGACCACAGGACGAGTGCACCGGAAACGTGCAACGTGAGCTGAACAGCGGATGGGCTGCGCATGGTGGGTGGGGGGTTGATGACCAGTCCAAGCTACCCAACTTTTCCGGACCGGGAAGGATGGCGCATGGGCAGGGGTTCTACCTTGGACGTGGCACAGCCTGGGCCATGGATCACCGCGCCATCCCCCGCCCGACCGCCCTGCTGGTGGTGCTGGCCCTGATGGGGCACGGAGCGGTGCGCGGCCAGCCGCCCACGGACCCGCTGGTGTGCCTGGACAGCTGCGCCTCCTGTGAGAAGCGGGGCGATGCGCGGGCGGCCCTGCGTTTCGCGCAGCAGGCCGTGGACCTGGCCCGGCGGAGCAAGGACCGCGGCACCGAAGGGGCGGCCCTGCTGAAGGCGGGCGCCTTGCACCATCGCTCCGGCGACCTCAGCCAGGCCCTGGAGCACTACCTCGCCGCCCTGCTGGCGCACGAGGACGCCGGCGACCTGGACGGACAGGCCGAGGCGCTCAACCACATCGGGGCCGTGCACCACTACGACCGCAACTACGAGCGCGCCGGCGAATACTACCGGCGCAGCCTGGAGATCCGCAGGGCGCAGGGCGACCCGGCGAAGCTGGCGCTGCCGTACAACAACCTGGGCTCCCTGCTGGAGGACAGCGGCCGCCCGGACAGCGCGCTGCACTACCACCGCGCCGGCCTGGCCCTGCGCAGGGCCCGCGGCGACTCCACCTGGGTGGGCATCATCCTGTCGCACATCGGCGCCTGCCACGATCAGCTGGGGCGGATGGACAGTGCGCTATACCACCTGCGCCGCGCGGAACGCATGATGGCCACCCACGGATCGCCCTCCATGCAGGGGGCCACGCGGCGCATGCTGGGCAGCACCTGCGTGCACGCCGGCCTGTACGCGGAGGCCCGCCGCTGGTGCACCGATGCACTGCGCACGGCCAGGGCCGTGGGCGATCACTACCTGGAGCAGGAGAGCTGCGAATGCCTGCACCAGGCCCTGGACCACCTCAGCGACCATGCCGCCGCCTACACCATGCTGGCCCGCTTCACCGCCCTGCGCGATTCGATGTTCGGCGCGGAACGCGCCAAGGAGCGCACCCGCATGGACCTGACGCACGAGTTCGACCGCAAGCTGCTGGCCGACAGCATCGTGAACCTGCAGCGCCAGCAGCAGGCTGAGCTGGCCTATCAGCAACGGCTGGTGCGCGAACGCGACCAGAAGCGGCTCTACCTCTACGGCGGCATCGCGGTGCTGCTCCTCGCCGGTGGCCTGTGGAACCGCCTGATCACCATCCGCCGCTCGCGCAACCTGGTGCAGCGCGAACGCGAACGCAGCGAACAGCTGCTGCGCAACATCCTGCCCGCCCCCATCGCCGAGGAGCTCAAGGAGCACGGGCGTGCGCAGGCCCGCGAGGTGGCCGATGTGTCCATCCTGTTCACCGATTTCCACGACTTCACCCGCTTCAGCGAACGCATGGACGCCCAGCAGCTGGTGGGCGAGATCGACACCTGCTTCAAGGCCTTCGACGCCATCTGCCTGCGCCACGGCCTGGAGAAGATCAAGACCATCGGCGATGCCTACATGGCCGCCGGCGGCCTGCCGCAGCCCTGGCCCGGCAGCGCCGCCGCGGCCGTGCGCGCCGCGCTCGACATGCAGCAGTGGCTCGAACAGCGCGCCGCGGAGCGCCACGCCGGGGGCGCCCCGGCGTTCCGCATGCGCGCCGGCATCCACACCGGGCCGGTGGTGGCCGGCATCGTGGGCGCCACCAAGTTCCAGTACGATGTGTGGGGCGACACGGTGAACATCGCCGCCCGCATGGAAAGCAGTGGCGAAGTGGGCCGCGTGAACATCAGCGCCGCCACCCGCACGTGCCTCGCCGGTGAGCCTGACCTGCACATCGTGGCGCGCGGTCAGCAGCACGTGAAGGGCAAGGGCGAACTGGAGATGTTCTTTGTCCACCGAAGCTTCGAAGGAGCGTAGGTGGGCTTTGTCCGCAGAAGCTCCGAAGGAGCGTAGGCGTGACTTCGTGGAGCGCAGGGAACCGCGGGCGTAGGATCCGACCGTGATCGCGTGCAGCCCGAAGAGGCGCGTGGCGATCTCCCTTCGCAGCGTCCTGATCCCCACCGGGGAGATCGCGTCGGGCGGAGGACCGCCTTCGCGGTGACGCGATGGCGGTGAACAGGTCCTGTACCACGAAGTCGGGCATGGTGCGGACCTGCTGCTTCACCGCACCGTAGGTCTTGCGCGTCAGCTGGGCGATGCCGGGGATGCTGCGTTCCATGCCGTAGTGGCACACATTGTAGTCGTGTGCCAGGAAAAGCTCCTGAATGATGGTCTCGGCCACACGGCCTTTGATGGCGTTGGCGGGGAAGTGGGGGAGGGGCAATGGTCCTCACTTGTTCAGATCCCCCGCGATCAACCTGAACTGCTCCAGCGCCGCCTCCAGGTCCTCCACGATGGCGGCGGCCAGCACGCCCGGCTCGGGCAGGTTGGCGCTGTCCTCCATGCTGTCGTCCTTCAGCCAGAAGATGTCCAGGCTGGCCTTGTCGCGGGCCATGATCTCGGCGTAGCTGTACTTCCGCCAACGGCCTTCGGGTGACTTGGCCGAGAAGGTCGCCTTGCGATTGCGCCGATCCTGCGGGTTGTAGCAGGCAATGAAGTCCTTGAGGTCCTCGTACTGGAGCGGGTCGGTCGTCAGCGTGTGCTTGATGTTGGTGCGGTAGTCGTAGATCCACACCTCCTTGGTCCAGGGGGTCTTGCTGGCGGGCTTGTTCTCGAAGAAGAGCACGTTCGCCTTCACGCCCTGGGCGTAGAAGATCCCCGTGGGCAGGCGCAGGATGGTGTGCAGCTCGGTGCTGCGCATCAGCTCCTTGCGCACCGTTTCGCCGGCGCCGCCCTCGAAGAGCACGTTGTCCGGCAGCACCACGGCGGCCGTGCCGCCGATCTTCAGCATGCTGCGGATGTGCTGCACGAAGTTGAGCTGCTTGTTGCTGGTGGTTGCCCAGAAGTCCTGCCGGTTGTAGGTGAGGGCCTCGCGCTTCTCCTCGCCCTCCTCGTTGGTGACGGTGATGCTGCTCTTCTTGCCGAAGGGCGGGTTGGTGAGCACGTAGTCGAAGCTCCTGCCGGGCGCTGCACGCAGGCTGTCGTCGCGCTGAATGGGGCTCTCGTGGTCCATGTCCCCCACGTTGTGCAGGAAGAGGTTCATCAGCGCCAGGCGCGCGGTGCTGGTCACGATCTCCCAGCCGTGGAAGGTCTCGTACTTCAGGAACTGCAGCTGCTCCTTGTTCAGCTTGTGGTGGCTGGTGAGGAAGTCGTAGGCCGCGAGGAAGAAGCCACCGGTTCCACAGGCCGGGTCGGCGATGGTCTTCAGCGGCTCGGGGCGCACGCACTCCACCATGGCCTGGATCAGCGGGCGGGGTGTGAAGTACTGCCCGGCGCCGCTCTTGGTGTCCTCGGCGTTCTTCTGCAATAGACCCTCATAGATGTCGCCCTTCACATCGGCGCCCAGCAGCACCCAGCTCTCGCCATCGATCAGGTTGATGAGCTTGTGCAGCTTGGCCGGGTCGCTGATCTTGTTCTGGGCCTTCACGAAGATGTCGCCCAGCATGCCGGGCTCCTTGCCCAGCTTGTCCAGCAGCTTCACGTAGTGGCTTTCCAGCTCGGCGCCGCTCTTGCCGTGCAGGCTCTGCCAGTCGAAGCCGGTGGGGATGTGCGTGTCGCGCTTGTAGGGTGGCCTGCTGTACTCATCGGCCATCTTCAGGAACAGCAGGTAGGTGAGCTGCTCCAGGTAGTCGCCGTAGCCCACACCATCATCGCGCAGGGTGTGGCAGAAGTTCCAGACTTTGTTGACGATGGCGGTGCTGGTCATGGTTCAAAGTCCGTTCGTGAGTGCGACAAGATCCTCAGAGATGTACCCGGCCGTTGCGCAAGCCTTCATGGTATCGGGGGTGTGCTCAGTAGTGATCGCGGTCTTCTCCATGGTCCAATGGCGGTACTTCGGAAAGGCAATGAGGAATCGCTCGATGTGCCCATCGAAGCGTCCGAGCTCGCCAGTGGTGTGCAGGTCCGGGTCACGTTTGCATGATCCGAAGCGAATGACCTGATCCTCGTCGTTCAGGGCGACCAGGTCGATCTCCACATCACCTCGGTCCCAATATCCTTCTATCCGCTTGGAGAGGGTGAAGCCGGGCAAGCCTTTGCGTCCGCGCTCTTCATAGATGGTGGCCACCAGGCGCTCCAAGCCATAGCCCTCGGCCGCTTGCAAGCGGCCGTCGGCCTGAGCAATGAGCGCGTCCAGTGGCTTGAATCGCGTTGTGGCGGCTGGTATGGCTAGAGCATACAGCCAGCTCCGAAGGAAATTGTCCGATATGTAGTAGCGCCCGGAACGCGCATTGGGCTTGGCGAAGATGGGCAGGCGACGTTCCACCATCTGGTAGTTGTCCATGAGGATCTTCAGGTAGCCGCCAGCCTGTTTGTGTTTGGCGGGGTCAAGTTCCCGCAACCGGGCTTCGATGTCCCCGTTCACGCAGCCTGGCTTCTGCGCGATGAACTTCAGCACCATGTTGTAGCGGCCGCGCAGCTCGTGCAGGAACCAGTTCTCCGCTTCGTTCCGGAGCGGTGACGAGCTCTCGAAGAACATGCGCCGCAGCACGGTCGCGCGGTCCTTGCCGAGGACGCCCTGCTCGAAACAATCGCGGTAGAACTTCGGAACACCCTCGAACAGGTTCCAATAGAAGAGCAGTTCCTGAGGTGTGCCTTGGGCATGGGCTCGCAGGATCTCCAACACAGAGCCAATATCCAAATGGCCAAGGTCAAGACGGTCCGTGATGCGGTTGAACAGCGGGGCGCGGCGATCATCCAGCAGAGCGGTCATCTCGGCATGGATGGAGCCCAACACGATGAGGCAGCCCTTCACCTCGCTCGCACGGCTTGAACAGCGATCGACTACGGATTGTAGAAAGCTCTGGAACTCCTCCAGCACCTTGCGATGGAAGTACTGGAACTCGTCGAGTACCACGATGTAGCCTTCCTCTGCCAGTTCGCTGATCAGCTGCGCGAACTCCAACAAACTGGTCGGCCGCTTCCGGTCCAGGTCGAAGGCCTCCATGAAGCCATGCACCGCCTCCAGTACACCGGCCGGTTCGGAGTCGGGGATCTGCACATAGAACGACTTCCGATCCGGGTGCCGTTTCAGGGTTTCCTCAATGAGGGTGGTCTTCCCGATCCGGCGCCGACCAGAGATCTTCACGAAGGCCCAGCGCTCCCGATCCAGGATGTGGTCCAGTTGCTCAAGCTCTTGGTTGCGCCCGTAGAACTTCCAAGCCATGGCACGAACTTAATGTAATGGCCATTATATTAACTCAAGTGGCTATGCAATGCTCTGATATACAGTATGATATAAACTCACGAGTGGCCTTCGAAGGTGGCCTTGCAGCCGCCTCCTTTGAATAGCATCAATCCGTTGACGCTAGTTGGGGTGAATAACATCAATCGATTGATGCTATTGACCAAGTGGACTGTAAGCCCCTGTGCATCAACGGATGGAAGGTGGCCCGAAGCGCAACTCTACGGCGAGAAGGAAACCCCAAGGCCGTATTGACGCCGTTCTGAGGCCGTTCGATCACACCTTCTTCCGCTCCCGCAGCACCGCCCATATCCGCTTCACCTTCTCCGGGTCCTCGCCGGTCTCGATGTAGCGGGCGGCAATGGTGTGGCAGCCGTTGCAGGTGCCCTGCAAGGCGATGTCGTTCAGCTTGGTCACCATCACCCGGTAGTTCACCAAGCGGCGGTTGGGGGTGTCGCAGGTACCGCAGAAGTAATTGCGCTCAAAGAGCTCCACCGCTGCCGCATCGCCATCGAAGATGCGCAGCAGCTCGAAGCGGGTGATCTCCACGTCTTCGGGGTTGCGGCGGTGTTCGTTGCGCTTGGGCATCAGTAGGCGGGACTGCCGGTCGCAAGGTCCGGGTTCAGCTTCACCGCGCGCGCTTTGTACTCCAGGGCGCTCATCGTTTCGCCCTGCGCGAAGAGCACCTCACCCAGCCGGTAGCAGGTGAAGGCGTCGATCGGATCGGCAGCCAGGATGCTCTCGTAGGCCGCACGCGCCTCGTTCAAATGACCGCCGCGCTGCATGCAACGTGCGATGAGGTAGGCCGCCTTCTGCGCGAATGGCCCGCCGCCGGTCACCACCTTCAGCAGCGTGTCGGTGGCCTGCTGGCAATAGCCGTTGCGGTAGAGGCGCACGCCGCGCAGCCACTGCTCATCAGCCGCGGGCAGATCGTTGCGCGCCGCGGCCACGGCTTCTTCCACGCGCTCCATGGGCAGGGCGAAGTTGAGCGCCTGACCGCCGCCATCGCTGGACCATACCGTGGGTATGCCGATAAGCGTGCCGCGCGCATCCACCAAGGCACCACCGCTGTTGCCTTCGCTGATGGGCGCGCTGAACTGGATGAGCTTCTGCGCCGTGTCCTTCGTGTTCGGCCGAAGGCCGCTCACCAGTCCGTGTGCGATGGTGAGTTCCACTCCGCGCGGATTGCCCAGGGCGTAACAGTCCATGCCGGGCTTCAGCGCATCGCTGTTCGCCGTGCGCAAGGCGGGCACCTTGCTCCAGGCGCTTTCAGGCGTGGTGCCCAGCACCTCCACCACCAGCACGTCGCGGGGTGCATCAGCGGTGATGGTGCGGCCCAGCCGCAAGGGCACATCACCCAGCCGCGCGCTCAATACCCCGCCGTTCTTCCACACGTGGTAGTTGCTCACCAGCCAGCGGCGGTCCTTCAGCACCACGCCGCTGCCGCGCAGGGTGTGCATGCTGTCCGGGCTCACGCTCTGCACCCAGGCCACCGCGCCGTTCACTTGCTCATAGACCTTCACGCCGTGGTCCTGCGACCAAGCGGTCACACACTGGATCAGCACGAGCATCAGCATCAACGCACGCTTCTTCATCATCTGATCTTCTGATCGGCTCATTGTCTGATCTGCATTGGGCGCTGGATCTCCGGTATGGCGATCTCACCCACCTTCAACGTTCCGCGCCGAAGCTTTAGCGAAGGTGCGCACGCGAGCAGGCTTTCGATCAGGGGTTGTTGAATGGAGTACTTCTGGGTTTGCATCAGATGAACGATCCTAGTTCGTTACGACGAAGCGCGGCACTGTGCTGATGCCCAATTGCGCAGTCGTTTCCGGCTTCAAGCGATGAATGTGGGCCATCACCCACTCGGAAAGAGCTTTACCGTCCATGGTCTGGATCCCTTTCAAGTCTGCATCGACCTTGACCTGTTCCGGGATCACTGCTGATGTGATCAGCACCAGAACCGCATCCGGTTCAGTGCCGCTCTTCTGTATCTCCACCAGTTGTTCCAGCCCCCAGCCGTTCGTTACTCCGGCATGGTGCTTCACTTGGGCAAGGACGCGTGTGCGGTTGAACAAGTCAGACTTCTCGGCCTCTACATCCGCGTCGCCGTTCTTGAACCGGCGCTTGTCCAACACGCGTGCTTCGTAACCTTCGAGCATGAAGAGTTCCTTGACCAGATGCTCCAAGCCGATGCCCCCGGTGCGAAGGTTCGTGGTACCTGCTTGCATGCGTGACAGTAGTTCATCGCGGAACTGCTGTCTTACCGACTCTTCATGTTTGGCTTGCTGGCTGGTCCATGAGTAGTCGAGGTCATGGAACATTCGGTCGATCTCCTCGGCGAACTCGCTCAGGTCGGCCAACGTGGATCCCCGGACGCGCAGTCGTCGCTGCAGGGCTTCGGAAAGAGCGTTGCGCGGGATCACACGCGGCAGACCGGTCGCGATATCCATCTGATAGTCTACTTGGATCTGATTGCACAGATCGGTCTGGCCCGCTGACTTGTCATATCTGCGTGGGCCGGATACGGTGGCCAGACAAACCCCATCGTAGTAGGGCACGACAACGCGGTCGCCCGTTGTGAAGGACATGAACCTTCGAATCTGGTTCAACTGCCGACCTACCGATGGCGCCCACAGATCAGGAGCATCATACTCGTACTCCTTGGTCACCCGTTCGATCAGTTCCTCCGTGCGGCCGATGTAGCCCATGAAATTCACGCGGCTCCATCCCAGCGCCACGACCGACCCATCAAAGAAGACCTTGAAGTCGGCTTCTTGCGATGCCATTGCGCGCACCATCCAGGTAGGCGGATAGGTTCTCGTTTCTTCACTCATCGGGTTCTACGCTCATTCGTCAAGCTCGTAAGCGGGCGGTCCAGTAGCATCGCCCGTTCCCTCCTACCATGGTTCCGGTTCATGTGGGCCGATAAGGGGATTGAAGCACCACTCACGATTGAGAATACCCTTGCTCACCGCAGAGTTTACCAAAGCCGCGCCTTCAGAACTCAGGTGCCGCGTATCGTTGCCGTCCTCTTGTGGTGGCATATCTGCGGCAACATAAACCTCACCCACATGGTGAAC
>JADLBK010000093.1 GCA_020847755.1 Flavobacteriales bacterium
CATCGCCGGCGAACTCCATGAGGCCGCGCTGGCCGTCGAGCTCGGCGTTGAGGCCGCGCTTGATCATGCGCAGGGCGAGCGGGCTGCGCTGCATCATGATCTTGCACCATTCCACCGTGGTGTCCTCCAGCTCGGCCAGCGGCACCACCTTGTTCACCATGCCCATGTCGTAGGCCTCCTGCGCGCTGTACTGCAGGCAGAGGAACCAGATCTCGCGGGCCTTCTTCTGGCCCACGTGGCGTGCCAGGTAGTTGCTGCCGAAGCCGGCGTCGAAGCTGCCCACCTTGGGGCCGGTCTGCCCGACGCGCGCATGGTCCGCGGCGATGGTGAGGTCGCACACCACGTGCAGCACGTGGCCGCCGCCGATGGCGTAGCCGTTCACCATGGCCACCACGGGTTTGGGGAGCTCGCGGATGCGCTTGTGCAGGTCGAGCACGTTGAGGCGCGGCACGCCGTCGGTGCCGATGTAGCCGCCGCGGCCCTTCACGTTCTGGTCGCCGCCGCTGCAGAAGGCCTTGTCGCCCGCGCCGGTGAGCACCACCACGCCGATGTTCGGGTCCTCGCGCGCGATGTCCATCGCATCGATCATCTCCTTGTTCGTGTCCGGTCGGAAGGCGTTGTACACCTCCGGCCGGTCGATCGTGATCTTGGCGATGCCTTCGAAGAACTCGAAGCGGATGTCCGTGTATTCCTTGATGGGGGTCCAGTTGCGGGTGCTCATGGGCGAATGCAATTCACCGCAACGACGCAACGACGCAAAGGATGCGCAACGTTCATGACGAGCGGAGGTGTTGGAAGTAGTCGCGCAGCACCTTCGGTGAGGTGAGCGCATCGGTGGTGATGTGGAGCACGGCCGGTCGCTCGTGCTGCGCGTAGAGATGGTCGAGCCCGGCCTCGAGGGAAACCTGGTCGTTCGCGTGGAAGTAGGGTAGATCGAAGCTCTTCACGAGCTTCTCGATGCTGCGCGTGTGCGGCGCCTCGAACCACGGCAGCAGCTCCGCGTCCTTGTCCGGGCCGTCGATGTACCGGAAGATGTTGCCTCCGCCGTTGTCCACCACGATCACCTTCAACAACGGACCAAGATGGTTGTTCCAGAACGCGTTGCTGTCGTAGCAGAAGGCGATGTCGCCGGTGATGAGCGTGGTGAGCTTCTGCGTGGCGAAGGCGGCGCCTGCGGCCGTGCTGGTGCAGCCGTCGATGCCGCTGGTGCCGCGGTTGCTGTACCAGCGCAGGCCGCGCACCCGGTCGAAGAGCTGCACATAGCGCGCCGGCGTGCTGTTCGCCACGTGCACATCGCTGTCTCCGGGGATCCGGTCGTTGAGCGTGTTGAAGACGGTGAGGTCGCAGAAGGGCGCTTCGCTCACCAGGCGGTGGTGCAGGCCGCGCATGCGTTCGTCCACCATGCGCCAGGCCTCGGCATAGATGCTCTCGGTGGGCTGCGCACCGTTCATGATCTGCGCGAAGAAGATCTCGGGGCTCACGGCGATGTCGTGCGTGAGGCTCTGGTAGGTATCATAGTGGCGCTGCCCAACGTCCACGTTCCAGTGCTGCAGCGGCCGCCACGTGCGCAACAGCGTCTTGATGCGCTTGCTCACCACAGCCCCGCCGAAGGTGATCAGCAGATCGGGCTTCAGGTCGTTCTCGTTGGTGGTGTTCACGCCTTCGATCGCGCGGTCGATGCAGGTGATGAAGGCGGTGTCGTCGAGGTTGCTGGTGGCCTCGGTGTGCACGGTGACCTGCGGGAGCGAGGCCAGGCGCTTCAGTTGGGCCTTCAGGCCGTCGCTCCACACGCCCTGCCCGGCGAGCACCATCACCTTGCGGCAGGCGCTCACCTGGCCGATCAGCCAGCGGGCATGGTCGGGCAGGATGAAGGGCTCGGTCATCACCGGCGCGATCAGTCGGCCTTGCGTGGCCTCATCCGCTTCCACGTGTCCGTACAGCGGCTCCGCGAAGGGCACGTTCACATGCACGGGGCCGGGCACCGGCAGCAGCGTGGCATCGATGGCCTCGTTGATCAGGCGGCCGCAGTGCCAGCGTGCGAGCTCGTCACTCGTGAGGCGTGGGAGCTGCACGCTGCGCTTCATGTGCAGCGCCAGCACGCCCTGCTGCCGGATGGCCTGGCCCTCGCCCTGGTCCACCCATTCCTCGGGGCGGTCGGCGGTGATCACCAGCAGGGGCACGCGCTGGTAGAAGGCCTCGGCGATGGCAGGGCCGTAGTTGAGCACTGCGCTGCCGCTGGTGCAGATCAGCGCCACCGGGGCGTGCAGCTGCTGCGCCATGCCCAGGGCGAAGAAGGCCGCGCTGCGTTCGTCCACTACGCGCAGGCAGGTGATGTCGGGGTGCCGGTTGAAGGCGAGGACGAGCGGAGCGCTGCGCGAGCCCGGGCTGATGACGGCGTGTCGGACACCCTTGGCGGCACAGAGCCGGGCGAGCTCGGCCGCAGCGAAGTGGTCGGAGGTCATCGGGCCGGCGAAGATACCCGGGCGCTGTGCAGCGACCGGATGGCCGCGGTCCACGCCGCCGCCTTGGCCTCCGTCTCGCGCCATTCCGCCTCCGGCTCGGAGCCGTCGGTGACCCCGGCGCCCACGTGCAGGGCCACCGCGTCGTCGAAGGCCTCCATGCACCGGAGGTTCACGAAGAGCTCGGTGCGGCCATCAGCGTTCCATGGTCCCCAGAACCCGGTGTAGAGACCGCGTCCGGGGCCTTCGTGATTGGCGATGAAGACATTCGCAGCCTGTCGTGGTGTGCCGCACACGGCCGGCGTGGGGTGCACGGCCACCAGCACTTCGTCGAGCGAACAGTTCCCGAGGTCGGCCTCCACCTCGGTGCGCAGGTGGCTCACGCCTCCGGCGTCGACCGGTCTCGGACCGTGCAGGGCGATGCGTGGCAGGCCGAGCTCGATCAACTGGCCCACGATCTCCCGGGTGACCAGCACCTGTTCGCGGCGCTCCTTGGGGTTCCAGTCCTCCGCAAGGGCCGGTGCGTCCGACCGTGGCCGTGTACCTGCCAGCGCATCGAGGTGCACCAGGTCATCCTCGGCCGTGAGCAACCGTTCCGGCGAAGCTCCGAGCCAGGTGCCGTGCTCAGGGGTGTTCACCAGGGCCACGAACGCATGGGGCATCCGGTCCAGCGCATCTTCGAAGAGCGCGGCCAGCTGGGCGCGTTCCAACGGCATCGTCACGGTGCGCGAGGCGACCACTTTGTCCAGCGTGCCTGCGGCGATGGCGTTCTTGGCCTCCCGGACGAGGGCCTCATAGTCCGAGCGCTGCGCATCGTGAGGCCGGCTGCGTTCGGCAGCAGTGCCACCGACACACCCGTGAAGGGGCTCGAGCGTCACGGGAAGTTCGCCGAACGTCAGTTCCACGTCGTTGCGCACGAAGTGAGTGGCCTGCGGGTCGTAGGTGAACGGGGCCACCAGGAAGGCCTCATTGAGGCGACCGAGGTAGGCGGCGTCGACCGGTTCCAGGTCGGGGTTGCGCTGGACCCAAAGGGTCACCGGGCCGCCAGGGACGCGGAACGCGGCGAAGGTGAATCGATGTTCCAGGCAGAGGCCGAGGGCCTGATGCAGGGGGCTGGTCGTGCTCATGCGAGGGGCGGTGTTGCGGTGCCGGGCAGCACCACATTGGTCAGTCTGCACACCGCGCAAAGCTCACCTGCGGCGTTCCGCACGCGGATGTCCCACACGTGGGTGGTGCGGCCCAGGTGCAGTGCCTCGGCGGTGGCGGTCACCCGACCGTCGCGTACGGCCTTCAGGTGATTGGCGTTCACCTCGATGCCCACCACCTGCCGGCCCTCGGGCAGCACCAGCAGGGCCGAGGCCACACTGCCCAGTGTTTCGGCCAGGGCCGCGGTGGCCCCGCCGTGCAGAAGGCCCATGGGCTGCACGGTGCGGGCGTCCACCGGCAGGGAGGCGGTCAGGCGACCGTCCGGATCGACCCCGAAACGGATGTCCAGGTGTTCGGACAGCGTGCCGGGGCGGAAGCGGTCCGCCTGTTCAGCGTGTGCCGGGGTGAAGCGCATGGGCCAAAGGTACCCGTGCCGAACTTTGTCCCCCATGCAAAAGGCCACCAAGCCCCGTGTGCTGCTCGTCGAGGATGAAGAGGGCCTGCGCCATACGCTGCGCCTGAACCTGGAACTGGAAGGCTACCATGTGACCACTGCGGCCACAGGCCCGGAGGCCTTGGAGCGCTTGCGGGGTGCCCGGTTCGATGCGGCGGTGATGGACGTGATGCTGCCGGGGATGGACGGGTTCTCCGTGTGCGAGAAGGCCCGATTGGAAGGCGACCGGACGCCGGTGCTTTTCCTGACGGCGCGCACGGCCGCCGCCGATCGCGTGCGCGGGCTGCGGACCGGCGAAGACCATCTGGGCAAACCCTTCGACCTGGAGGAGCTGATGCTGCGCGTGGCCAAGTTGGTGGCGCGATCGGACGAGCGGCCTCCTGCCGCCGTTCCGGACAAGGTCCGTTTCGGGCCCAACGAGGTGGACCTGGTGGCCTTCGAGGCGCGCGGGGTGGGGGGCGCGCGCACCCTCTCCCAGCGCGAGGTGATGCTCCTTCGCTTGCTGATCGAGCACGCCGGCGAGGTGGTCTCCCGGGAGGAGATCCTCCACAAGGTCTGGGGCTACGATGTCTTCCCGACCACCCGTACCATCGACAATTTCATCGTGGCCTTCCGCAAATTGTTCGAGCCTGACCCGCGCAACCCGGTGCATTTCCTCAGCATCCGCGGGGTGGGGTACAAGTTCATGTCCTGATCCCATCGGCCAGGCAACCTTCCGGACAGGTCCGCGTCTTGATGGTGTCAGTGGGAACTTCTTCCACCCCTGACGTTGGTTCCATCCTATTCCTTGCAGGTTTACCGCGCAGGGGCCCACACCGGGCCCCTGTTCGGTTTTCCGGCGGTGCGTTCCAGCGGTTTCGTCGGCCGTTCGTCGCCGGTCGGCGTGATCCGCTCCGTGTCCAAGGGGGTGGGCTTGCGCAAGGCATCCCCTTCGCCTTACTTTCGTCTCGTCCTTGGGAACGGGCAGGGTCCGTTCCCGAGGTTGTGAACACCACTTGAACCCCGCACGCGCATGAGCACCACTACCCTTCGTTCCACCGGCCTGGCCTTGATGCTGGGCGCCGCCGCCATGGTCCAGGCCCAGAGCCCGGTCGACATCGGCCTGTTCGCCAACAACGGCCAGTTGGAGGTCCGCGTCCGCCCCACGGCGGATTTCGACGGCATCTTCAGCTCGGTGGTCTTCACCCTGCGCTGGGACCGCAGTGCCAACGTCCAGTTGGGCGACGCCACCCAGCCGGAGGGTCCCCGTACCTACATCCCGATCGCCCCTTCGGGTGGCGTTCGCGAAAGCGGCTCGTTCAATTATCAGGTCTATGCCGGCTTCGGCTTCGAAGCCATCCGCAACACCGGCGTCAATTGGGAAGGTGGCCGGGAGTACACCGTGCTCAGCATCCCCTTCACCGGCGAGGCTGCAGTGGAACTGATGAACGACAGCTGGACGGGTGAGACGCTCAACAATGCGGACTATTACCTGTCCCTGGGCGGCCTCGACCGCACCGGCACCATCTATCAGAAGTCGATCAATGCCAGCGAGCTCGACGGCGCAGTGACCATCCTCCCGAACCCGAACGACGGACAGTTCATCTTCTCCTTCCTGGTGGCCTCGCCGGCCGACATCCAGGTGGAGGTGGTGAACACCCTCGGTCAAAGCGTGTTCACCGACCTGCTGCGCGGCTTCGAGGGCACCTACCGCAAGGAGATGGACCTGCGCACCTCCAGCAACGGCATCTACTACCTGAAGATCACGCGCAACGGCACCACCGACGTGCACAAGATCGTCTACCGCTGACCGGTCCCCTGACGGCATGACAAAGGGTGCTTCGGCGCCCTTTGTTCGTTCAGGGCTCAGCCGCGGCAGATGGTGCAATACACGCTCTTCTGCCGATGGGCGAACACCGCATCCGGATCGAAGAGCGTACGGATCAGTGCCCCCAATGCCTCCTCGATCAGCGGCATGTCCTTCCTGTGGATGGTGGTGGTGCCGTTCAGGATCAGCGGCAGGCCTGCGGCGGCCTCGGTGCTGCGCAACGGACGCAGCTCGGCGGTCACCCCCGTGCATTCCGGGTCGTTGCGGAGCCACAGCCAGGCATAGGTCAGCAACTGCACGGCCTTGCCGTGGTCGGCCTTCAGCGGACCGGGCAGGGTGAGCCGGAGATCGCCCGGGGCCACACGACCGGTCTTCAGGTCCACCAGATGCACATGCCCATCTCGCCGGTCGATGCGGTCCACGCGGCCGTGCAGGCGCACCGGATGCCGCTGGCCATGGGAGACCTCCGGCAGCTCGGCGGAAAGCAGCGATTCCAGGCCCAGAAGCGTGACAGCGGTGCCACTGCGCAGGGTCGACGCCTCGTGACGCACCGCGCGTTCGATCGCCTGGCGGGCCATTCCCAACTGAAGCAGCACGGGACCTTCCGCGCCGCTGAGCCCTCCGGGCATCCGGTCCACGAGCATGCGCAAGGCCGCGGGCAGCCCGGCGGTCAGTGCATCGGGCTGGATGATGCCCCCTACGAACGGCCCGTAGAGGGACTCGAACACGGCGTGTACCAGGGTGCCCAGTTCATTATCCGCCAAGGCTGCGGCGGGCGGTTGCTCCTCGGTCACCCCCCAACCGTGGCGGAACACGAAGTTGAGCGGGCAGGTGAGCAGGTCGCCGAGCGCCGTCGGACTGAATCCAAGCTCGGCCTTGCGCTGAAGGCGATGCCGCAGTTCGGACGTCAGCGTCAGCTGCAAGGGCGCATCAGGCCGCCTGGGCATGGACGGCCGCAGGCTGGAATGGCGCATGACGCCGGGGAGTTCGTGCTCGAGCTGAAGGATGAAACGGCTGCGCTCCTGTTCCACATCGCCGCCCGAGACGTGCAGCAGGGTGATCTCCCGGGCGTGATGCAGCAGCCGCATGAAGGTGTGGGCCGCCACCGCGTCGGTGTCTGCGCGCAGGGGAAGGCCGAGCGCGTGGCGCAGTTCGCCGGGGATGAAGCTCTGTGGGGGCTCGGCCGGAGGCAGACTGCCTTCGTTGGCCCCCACGACGATCACACGGTCATGGTCCGTGGCCCGGGATTCCAGCATGCCCATCACCTGAAGGCCGGCCATCGGTTCGCCGCGCAGGTCCACGCGGGCCTGTCGAAGCAGGCGATCCTCCAGGCCGGCCGTGCCGGCTTCTCCGGTCTGATGGCCGCTCCGGGCCAGGGCGGTGGCGGCTTGGTCGAGCGCCTGTCCGATGCGCTGGGCCTGCTCCTGCACGAAGGGGTCGGGGTTCGCCCGCACCACCGCTTCCACCAAGGCCGTGCGCGCGGCCGTGCCTTCGGCCGATAGCGCGCGATGAAGCGCCTCGAGGACGGCATCGTCCCTTTCGTGGAACTGTGCAGCGACCGGCAGGTGGGAGCGGCGCTCGTTCGCCACACGGTCGCGCAGCCCGGCGATGGGCCGCGCATCCGCCCAGGCCGGATGGTCCAGGAGGGCCGAAAGCTCGCGGGTACGCAACGATCGCCCATCGGTGCCGCTGCGCAACCGGGCATGCTGCGCAAAGAGGCCGTGCAGGGGCAGCTGGGTCAGCGGAAGGCCCATGGTCACGTTCACCGGAGCGCAGGATGGCGGAAGCAGGCTGAGGAAGGGAAGCAGGGTGTGCGGGTCGGCCAGCAGCACGCAGGTGCGCGCCCGTTCCTCCTCGCTCAGCGCCGTCACCTGCACCACGGCCGCATGCACCATGGCCATCGTGTTGGGCAGGGCGATGGTGTGCACGGTGGGCGGGTCGTGCGCGATCCGTGTGCTGACGGGCAGTTCACCGGGTCCGTGGCGCTCGATGGCACTGCGCAGGGCACGGCCGGCCTCCTGCAAGGGGTCGTTCAGGTAATGGCCGTCGGCATCCCACGC
This sequence comes from Flavobacteriales bacterium, assembly GCA_020847755.1. GTDB lineage: Bacteria > Bacteroidota > Bacteroidia > Flavobacteriales_F > PHOS-HE28 > PHOS-HE28. The sequence goes on from JADLBK010000093.1 coordinate 7,927, forward strand.
GAAGCGGGCGATGCCGCGAAGCTGAAGCGCGTCCAGAACGCGGTGCATCGCGGGCGAGAGCGCGTTGAGGCCCGCGCACCACACCCGCGTCCACGGCAGGTGGAGGGCCGCGTCGGCGATGCGCGATGCCGCTGCACGGGCGATGAGGCCACGGGTGCCTGTACCACCGGGCAACAGCCGTTCCTCCAGACCCTGGTGCAGGGCGGCATGGTGCGCCCAATGGTGCGCCAGGCGTTGCTGGCCTTCGCTCAATGAGCCCCCTCGGAAGCTCCAGGCGTCGATCTCCTCGATGTGCCGCAGGTCGCGGTAGGCCACCGCGCGGTCCAGCAGGTGCTCGTCCACCTCGTTCATGTCGTGCAGGGCGGTGGGGGCCCAGCCCAGGAAGGTGTGGAGGTCGTCCGCTGCGGGGCCCTTCAGATGGCGATGCACCGCGTGCAGCTCGAGCAGGGTGAGGTGCACGGGTTGTTCGCGCAGACCGGACAACCGCTCGAGGAAGCCATCGGGCGTGAGCAGGTCGGGGCTCCAGAGCGGGCCGCCATGCGCGCGGGCCAGGTGCCGCTGGAGGTGAAGCCCCGCGCGCCGACTGGGCAGCACCACGGCCACGCGCGCCAGGTCCGTGCCATGATCGTGGAGCAGCCGCTCGGCCAGGAGGCGCAGGAATGCCATCGGGGCGTGCAAATTAGCGGCGCGATCGGCGTCCCGGGCATGCACAGCGACTTTCCCCAGTACCGGCGTTCGGCCCATGGCACGAACTACTACCGCATCGATGCGGCGGACCGCTTCGAGGAACTGCAGCTCATCGGCAACAAGGTGATCCGGCACACGGTGGAGGCCCGTGCCTATCCCGAGCGGGTGCGGGTGATGGACATGCTGGGCGGGGCCGACGGGTCCTACCTCCCGGTGTCCGAGATGGAGTACGCGGTGCTGGCCGCGCGGGTCGTCGGCTGATCCCCGGTCCTCGTTCGAGCGGACCGTCCGAACAACCGGAGGACGTACCTTGTCGTCATTCCCACGGATGATGCGCACCCTGGTGCTGTTCGGGATCTTGTGCAGGGCTCTTCCGGCCCTGGCCACGCACATCACCGGCGGCGAGTTGTATTACGTGCATCAGGGGGGCGACAGCTACCTGTTCACCCTGCAGCTGTACCGCGACTGCGGGCCCAACAACGTCAACGGGACCGGCTTTGACGCGCAGGCCGAGCTGGGCATCTTCGACGCGTCGGGGACGTACCTGTTCTCGGAGTTCGTCCCCTTCCCGGGCTCCACGCCGGTGCCCGTGGTGCTCAACAATCCCTGCCTCACGGCGCCGCCCACCATCTGCGTGGAGCAGGCGGAGTACAGCATCGTGCTCGATCTGCCTCCCATCCCGGGCGGTTACGTCGTGAGCTACCAGCGCTGCTGCCGCACACCGAGCATTCTCAATGTGGCCAATCCGGGCGATGAGGGGCTCACCTGCACCGTGGCGGTGCCTGACGCCAACCAGACCGGTGCCAACTCGAGCCCGGCGTTCAACGCATACCCGCCGATCGCGCTGTGCGTGGGGCAGAACATGACCTTCGACCATTCGGCCACGGACCCCGACGGCGATCTGCTGGTGTATGAACTGTGCACCCCGTTCACCGGTGGCGATCCGTTCAATCCGCTGCCATCGCCGCCTTCCGGGCCGCCGTATACGCCGGTGCTCTGGGCGCCGGGCTATTCGCAGGCGTACCAGATGGACGCGAACCCGCCGCTGGCCGTCGATCCGGTCACGGGCCAGCTTACCGTAACGCCAAGCCAGGTGGGCAGCTACGTGGTGGGCGTGTGCGTGAAGGAGTACCGCGCGGGTGTGCTGCTCAGCGAGGTGCGGAGGGACTTCCGTTTCGACGCGGTGCCCTGCGTGGTCACGATCCTCAGCTCCATCCAGCAGCAACAGACCTTCTGTGACGGCTACCAGGTGAACATGGTGAACCAGAGCATCGGCGGCAGCAGCTATTTCTGGGACTTCGGCGACCCGAACAGCAGCGCCGACACCAGCAGTCAGTTCGCACCCACCTACACCTATGGTGATACGGGCGTGTACAGCGTGATGCTGATCGTGAACCCCGGATGGCCCTGTGGCGACACCTCCTACGCAACGTTCGAGATCTATCCACCGCTGCAGCCGGCCTTCACACCGCCGCCCATCCAATGCCTGGGCGCAGGCCCGGTGCCCTTGACCGTTACGGGCAACTTCACCGCACAGGCGAGCGTGTTGTGGGACCTCGGGCCCGGCGCGACGCCGCAGCAGATGAACGGGCCGACCATCGCCGCCACCTTCGTGCAACCGGGCGACCAGCTCGTCACGGTCACACTATCGGATCATGGCTGCACGGACAGCTACACGGACACGGTGAAGGTGTTCCCCCCACCGGTCCCCCTATTCACCACGGACACGATGGGCTGTCTGCCCTTGGAGGTGCGGTTCAACAACCTGAGCACGGCCTGGACGCCCATGCGCTACCTCTGGGACCTCGGCGATGGCACCGCGAGCACGGACAGCCTGCCGGTACACACCTACACCGTGGAGGGCCAGTACGACGTGCGGCTCACGGTGATGACGGACAGTGGGTGCATCGACACGGTGAGCCTGCTGCGCCCCTCGGCCGTCCTGGTCTGGGATCCTCCGACCGCGGGCTTGTACACCAGCACGCCGGTGGTGGATGTGCTGAACCCCGAGGTGACGATCAACGACGCCTCGGTGGATGCCGACAGCTGGCTGTACACGGTGGAAGGAAGCACCTTCACCACGCCCACCTTCACGTACGCGTTCCAGGAAGCGGGCACGTTCGAGGTGGTGCAGGTGGTGACGAGCGGACTGGGCTGCAGGGACACCACGAGCATCCGCGTGATCGTCACCGGGTCGCTGTTCCACGCACCGAACGCGTTCACCCCGGACGGGGATGGACTGAACGACCTGTGGCTGCCGGTGGTGATCGGAGCGCGCGAGTACGATCTGGCCATCTTCGACCGCTGGGGCACGCGCCTTTTCCATACGCAGGACCCCAAGGCGGGTTGGGATGGAGCCGGGCTGCCGATCGGGGTGTACACCTACAAGGCGTGGCTGGCCGAGCACGGCCCGGAGCGCTACGAGTTCGTCGGGTCCATCACGCTGGTGCGCTGAGGCGCATGGCGATGTGCGGAATGCCGTCCAGGTCGAAGACGTCGCCGTGCCGCGCGTACCCGTGGGCGGCATAGAAGCCCTCCAGGTGGGCCTGTGCCGACATGCGGCTGTCGATCCTGCCATAGGTGCGTTGGAGCACGGTGAGCACTTCGCGCATCAGCGCGTGTCCGAGGCCGGTGCCCCGTTGTCCGCTGTCCACCACCACGCGGCCCACCGCCGGCATGCCGTCCTCGTCAGGCGGAAGGATGCGCGCATAGGCCAGCACATGACCTGAAGCATCGCGGCCGATCACATGCAGGGCCGTCTGGTCGCGGTCGTCCAGTTCGGGGTAGGGGCAGTTCTGTTCCACCACGAACACGTCGGTGCGCAGGCGCAGCAGCGCGTACAGGGTGTCCACATCGAGCGCGTCGAAGGGGAGGGCCCGCCAGGTGACCGTGGTGCTCATGCGATGGGTTCGAGGGTTCCGGAGGCGAGGTAGAGCAATGCGCCGTGCACGGGTGATCCGGTGACGCTGCGCAGCGCGTTCATGTACCCGCGCACCTGTTCGGCGTGGGCGGCGTGCGGATGACCGGTCTTGATGTCGAGCACGCCCCAGCCGCCGTCGGCGCGCACGAGCCGGTCGGGGCGGGCACTGCGACCATCGCTGAGGATCAAGGGCGTTTCGGTGAGCACATCGAGCCCCGGTCCGAACCACGGTTCGAGGTCCGCCCGGTCCAGCAGGGCCGAGAGCCGGGGTCGCCATTCATCACGGTCCTCCGGACGCAGGTCGCCGCAGGCCACCGCGGCGGTCAATGCCGCGTCAAGGTCCGCCGCAGTGCGCACCCGTGCCAACAGATCGTGCAAGGCCTGGCCGGTGAGGCGCCGGGCATCCGCCCCGGGGGGCGCGTCATCGCGCAGGGTGTCGCGCACCAGCAGCTGCGCTCCACCACCGGGAGGCAGCGTGCGCAGCACCGGATCGTCGGAGACCGGACGTGAGGATGCACCGGCAGCGGTCCGCTCCCCGATGGTGAGCCCCGTCTCCAGCGTGCCGCCCAACGTCACCAGGTGGACCAACAGGGCCGCGGTGATCGGGTCGCCGTGTTTCTGGGGAACGGCGGCGTACAGACGCTGCTCCGGCCGGGTGAAGGCCACATACAGAAGATCGAGCGCATCCAGGTCCTGCATGGCCAGTTCGTTCACGACGGCGGGGATCCCGGGGGCCTTGCGTCCTTTGAAGGTGAGCCGTGCGGTGGGTAGTTCCGATGCCAGTTCACCGGGCGGGGTCCACACGCTCGTGCCCGAGTTGCCGCCGCCGGACATCCTGGTGAAGGGCACGAGGACCACGGGGAACTGCAGGCCCTTGGCCTTGTGGATGGTCATCACCTGGATGGCGTTCAGCCCGGCGGGGGCTGTGATGGATCGTTCCGAATAGCCCCGTTCCCAGTGGTCCAGGAATCCGGCCGGGTCGTGGCCATGGGCCTGCTGGTGTTCGCGCACGGCGTCCAACAGCGCGTTGAGGAAGGCGTCGGTCGCGGGGTCGAGGCCGCACCGTTCCACATGACCCAGCACGCGGTCGAGCAGGGTGGCGGGGGGGCGCTTGTTCGGGGGAAGGCAGGCGTGCAGGCGCTGGAGCGCGGTGCCGGGCGGTGCGTCCTCCGGAGGGTTGATGCGATCCAGGGGCAGCACGCCAGCCGCCACGGCCGCGGCCAGGGCCTGCAAGGCCGTGTGGTCGTCCGCCCGTTGATCCAGGCGCAACAGGGCCAGCACCAGGTCCACGGCCGCGTCGCCCTTCAGGCGCAGACCGTCGGGGCTGATCACTGCATGACCGGCACGGCTCAGGGCGCGGGCCACCTGTGAACCCTGCGCACCGGTGCGCACCAGCACGGCGATGTCCCCGGCGCGGTGACCGTCCTCCACGCATTCGGCCACGCCGCGCAGCAACCAGGCTTCGATCCAGGGCATCTCCTCCTGCTCTTCCTTCGTGAGCGGCACCGCGTCCAGGCGCACGAGCCCGCCGGCGGGCTTGCGCGCGGTCTGCGCCTGTTCATCGTAGATGGGGCGCAGCGCATCGGGCAGCAGCGCGTGCAACCGGTCGAACAAGGCGTTGTTGAACCCCACGATGGTGGCTGACGAGCGGTGATTGTCGCGCAGCGGTTCGATCGGCACGGCGGAGACCTTCAGGAAGGCTTCGCGGCGCTCCCCGTCGGCCAGCTGCTCGCGCCCGTGCAGGGCGGGCAGGGCCTTGAACTGGCGGACCTCGCCGTTGCGCCAGCGGTAGATGGCCTGCTTGGCATCGCCCACCAGCAGCACCGACCCACCGTTGGCCAGGGCGTTCTCCGCCAGCGGCAGAAGCGCGTGCCACTGCATCACCGAGGTGTCCTGGAACTCGTCGATCAGGAAGTGCTGGAAACGCTGGCCAAGGCGTTCGTACAGGAAGGGCACGGGCTCTTCGCGCACCACGCGCTCCACCGCGCGGGTGAGGTCCTGGAAGAAGGTGACGCCATCCTCGTCCTTGGCCCTGCGCAGCGCATCGGACAGGGCGCTCATGGCGCCCATCGCCATCAGGTCGCGGCGGATGAGGAGCCGCAGCCAGTGGTCCGTGAAGCGGCCTTCCTCCTGCCAGCGCTGCACGGTCGTGAGCACACGCGCAAGCTCCGGGGCCAGGCGCTGCAGGGCTTCCCGTGCGGAAGCGGAGGCTTTGCCGCTCCACCACACGCCCGTGCTCAGCGGCTTTGCTGCGTACGCGCCCACCTCGACCGGATCGTCCTTGAAGTCGGCCAGCTTGTTCAACACCGACACGAACCCCCTCGTGGTGTTCGCCAGATCCGCATCCTCCAGTCGGGCGGCGGCCAGGGCGTCCAGGGCGGTGCGGCCCAGGGTGCGGGCCTCCTGGCGGAAGGCGTGGATCGCGGAGCGGAGCGCCGCATCGGTGCGCAGCAGGGTCTCGGCGCTCACGGTGGTGAGCTGCTCCAGATGACGCACGCTCTCCTCGTCGTCGAGCATCTTCACCAGCTCGGAAAAGGGGGCGGCCGGGTTCCACCGCGCCTCGTCCTCCACCAGACGGCTGCACGCGGCCACCAACACCTCGGTGAGGGCGGGGTCGCGGCCGGCGGCCTCCAGCAGCAGGTCCACCGCGCGGTCGCGGTACCACTGCTGGTCGGTGGTCATGCGCAGCTCGTGGTCCAATTGAAGATCGCGCGCGAAGGGGCGCACCAGGCGGCGCACGAAGGCGTCGATGGTGGTGATCGAAAGGTCGGACCAGTGGTGCAGCATGTGGCGCAGCACGGTGTGGGCGTGGGCGGCCGCGGCGTCGGGTGCAAGACCGTGCGCGCTCCGCAGGGCGTCCAGCAGGTCGGTGATCCGGGCGTCGTCGTGCGCGCGGTCGGCCAGCAGCCGCAGGTAGTGCAGCACGCGCTCCTTCATCTCGCCGGCGGCCTTGTTGGTGAAGGTCAGCGCCAGGATCCCGCGGTAGGCGGTGGGCCGGTCAGGCCGCAGGGCCAGCACCAGATAGCGCTTCACCAGGGCATGGGTCTTGCCCGAACCGGCGGAGCTGTGCAGCACCTGGAACATGGGGTTCGAAGGTAGTGACCGGTATAGGTGGGGTCTCCCTACCTTCAACCCACGAACACCCCACCCGATGGAAGCGCTGAACCTGCTGCCGGCCGTGGTGTGGACGATGGTGCTGTCGATGAGCATTCTGTCCGGGCTGAGCCAGCAGGACCCCGCCTATGTGACCTGGTTGCGTGAACTGATCGCAGCCGACCCGCACGGGGCCATGGGGCCCAAGGCCCTGCTACGCCACGTGACCCGAGAGCCCTATATGCGGTGCCCCTGGAAGATGAACGATGACCTGCCGGGGATCCGAAGCATGGAAGTGCGACCGGAAGAAGAGGATGGAACCCGATGCAGGTTATATCCGAATCCTACGAACGGCACATTCCAGGTGCTGGTTCCTGATGGAGCGTTGATACAGGCCATCCGCATGTACAGCGTAGAGGGGTGTGAACAGCACTTGACCAGCACTGGTAGGGTTTATCAACCTGGCACAGCAACCCCTGGGGTATATCTGGTGGTGATCGAGCACAGCGATGGACATGTCGAACAATTGCGTCTGATCCTTTCAAGCCCATGATCCATAGGGAGCTTTTCGCCGCACTTGTGCTGTGCGCGGCCCCCGTGTTGGGCCAGGACGACCGGTGGATGAAGCTGCTGCATGGTGCAGGTGGCCCCGACCTGATCGGTGGCGTGGACCAAGCCCCGGACAGCACCTACCGGACGATCGTGCGGTATAGCACCGGTGCGACAGGTGTAGCGGTGGCCTGCGGGTTGGACACGAACGGCGATCTGTTGTGGTGGAAACCGACGAGCTACAGCGCTGGAACACTCCAATGTGGACTCTCACGATGCGTAGGCGTCCGAGCGGATGGAACGTGGCTATGGGTGGGTGCACTGTACCCTACAGGAACAACCGATCTGGACGTTGTGGTGACCTGCTTCAGCGCCGAAGGCGATAGCCTTTGGACCAAACAGATCGCGACGCCTATCTACGATGGACCCAACGGTACCGTGCTGTTGCCGGACGGCGGATTCGCTGTCGCCGGTTTTTCCGATCCGGGTTTGAACCAGTTCTATTTGATGCGCTTCGCGGACAACGGTGATACGCTCTGGACCAGAACCTTGGGGAACCCGCAACTATCAGAAATGGCCTACAGCATAGACACTACAGCGGATGGCGGCTTCATATTGGCCGGCTACAAGGTGCAGACCGGGGGCCAGTACGACATGCACGTGATGAAGACGGACGCCAACGGGCAGTTGCAGTGGCAGCGGAGCTATGGCAGTCCGTGGAGCGACAACGTGGGGTTCATCACCCGACACAGCGCAGGCGGCTACTTGTTGGCCGGGGCCCGCAGGCTCAGGGCACAGGACCTGCCCAAGCCGGCGCTCTATCGGCTGGCGGAGGATGGGATCGCCCAGTGGAGCCAAGTGTATCCCGAGCATGGCAACCGGGTCTTCTTCACCCGCCCCATCGAGATGGGCGATGGAGGCTGTGTGGTGGGCGGCACAGCGAGCGACACCCTGACGGGCACTGTGCTGGGCATGGCCATGCGACTGGCGGTGGACGGGGACCCGATCTGGCACCGCACCTACAGCACGAACAATGTGCTGGACCAATACGTGTACGACATCCGTCGCACCCTGGACGGGGGCTTCATTCTGGCGGGCACGGCCTTTGACAGCGCGCTGGTGAGCCAGGACGCGTGGCTGGTGAAGGTGGACAGCTTCGGGTGCCTGGTGCCGGGCTGCCAGGTGTTCGACGCGGTGGTGGAGCAGGTGACGGACCTGCGGGATGCGCTACGGGTGTGGCCGAACCCGGTGCAGGTGCAGGGACAGGTGCAGGTGGCGATCGAGCTGCCGGCGGGCTTTTCAGCGCGGGGGGCTTTGCGCCTGGCGTTGACGGATGCGCAGGGGCGCTTGGTGCAGGAGGAAACCCTGCCGCAGGCTGTTTCAGGTTTCAGCTTTCCCCTTTCAGCTTTTCCCCCAGGCCTGTACCATGTGCATCTGCTGGACGGGTCGCGATGGTTGAGCGGGGCGAAGGTGGTGGTATCTCCGCCATAGCCTTGGCGAAGGTGGGGTATCTCCGCCATAGCCTTGGCGAAGGCGGGGTATCTCCGCCATAGCCTTGGCGAAGGCGGGGTATCTCCGCCATAGCCTTGGCGAAGGCGGGGTGGCTTCACCGTAGCGGACGCCTTTCCGCCTGCCCGGTCGCTCCTTGTCCGCGGTCCAATGGGGATGCTGAACAACTGTGGGTCAGCGCCTCCCCCCGAACCGCACCACCCGGCCAACCGTTCCGGGTAGGATCCCATGCACGTGACCAAGCTCACCCCTACGCAGTCCGGTACCGCCATACCTTTGAGCGTCAGGCATCGGACCGCTGCCGTGACGCATCCATTCACCACACCCGAACGCGCATGCTCCCCAGCTTCCGCACCACCGCGCTGATGACCGTCTCGGCCGCCCTGCTGGCCGGCTGCCACAAGCCTTACACCGTGGATGGTCCTGAAGGCTACGTCCGCCTGAAGGTGGAGGCCACCTGGCAGGGGCAGCCGCTCCAGGCCGGCGAGGTTCATCTGAACGTGAGCAACTACCGCACCCAGGTGGAGGTGCTGAAGATGTACCTCGCCGAACTGCGTTTGACCGGACCGGGTGGCGCATCCGCCCTGACGGACATCGCGCTCTTCGACGCCCTGAACGGGGGGGACAGCGAGGTGTACACCGCCGAGGCCGGCAGCTACAGCGGGCTGCACCTGGGCCTGGGCGTGCCGCAGGACCTGAACAGCTCCGACCCCGTGCTCTATCCGGTGGGGCACCCGCTGAGCGTGAGCAACGGCACCTATTGGACCTGGGCCACCGGCTATCGCTTCGTGATGTTCGATGGCCGGTACGACACCGATCCGAACGGCACCGGCACACCGATGAGCCTGTTCTCCATCCATACCGGCATGGAGCCCTGCTACCGGGTGCGCGACCTGGACTTCGCCGCGCCGTTCACCGTGGTGGGGGGCGACACCACCGAGCTCGTCCTTCGCTTCGAGGTGGACCGGTTCTTCCATGACAACGGGGTCGTGATCGACCTGGCCGTGGACCACCAGGCCCATGGGGACAACCTGACGCTGGCCATGCGCTTTACGGACAACGTGCTCAACAGCATCGTCGTGGAGTGAACGGACGGGTGGGGATAGCGGTGATGGTGATCGCGCTGACGGGCTGTCGGAAGGATGAACTGATGCAGCAGGGCGGCGGGGCAGGATCCTTCGTGCTGGACCTGCCGGCCTGGATGCCCGCACCCCCGGTGCCGGCCGATAATCCGCTGACCAAGGCCAGCGTGGCACTGGGCAAGCAGCTCTTCTTCGAGCCCCGCCTCTCCCGCACGGGCACCTTGAGCTGCGCCGGCTGTCATTTCACGGACCGGGCCTTCAGCGATACGGTGGCGCTCAGCATCGGGGTGGCCGGCCAGCCCGGGCTTCGCAATTCACCCACCCTGGCCAATGTGGCCTACCACCCGGCGCTCTTCCGCGATGGCGGCGTACCCACCCTGGAACTGCAGGTGCTGGCGCCCATCCACGACGACCTGGAGATGGACCACAGCATCATCACCGCGGCCGATGACCTGCGTGAGGTGGAACCCTACCGCAGCCTGAGCCAGCAGGCCTATGGTCGCCCACTGGACCCGTACGTGATCACCCGGGCCATCGCCAACTACGAACGCACGCTCATCAGCGGCTGGTCGCGCTTCGACCGCTATCTGTACCAGGGCGAGACCACGGCGCTCACCGAAAGTGAGGTGCGTGGCTGGGAGCTGTTCTCCGGACCGGTGGCGGGCTGCACGGGTTGCCACGGGGGCTTCGACCTCAGCGACCATAGTTACCGCAACGTGGGCCAGTACAGCACCTACACGGACCCGGGACGGGCGCGGATCTCCCTCGATCCCGCGGACGAAGGCAAGTTCAAGGTGCCCACCCTGCGCAACATCGCTCTCACGGCGCCGTACATGCACGACGGAGCCATGGCGACGCTGGAGGACGTGGTGGACCACTTCGCGAGCGGTGGCCTGTCGCACCCCAACAAGGACCCGCAGATGACCCCGTTCACACTCTCCGCGCAGGAGCGAGGCGACCTGCTGGCCTTCCTGAACGCCCTGACGGACGAACGCAGCCTGGACCAAGTGCCATGATCGGAACACGCACCCGCATCCTAGCGGCCATCGCCTTCGGCGTGATGGCCATCGCCAGTTGCCGCAAGCCCGACCCGGACCCGCCCTCGGGAGGTGGGGGCGGCGGCGCTGGCGGTCCGGTCTATGACCCTACGCCCTATCCGCTGGTGACGCCGGCGAACTTCCCGCCGATGGTGATCCCGGCGGACAACCCGATCACGGTGAAAGGGGTGGAACTGGGACGCTATCTGTTCTATGAGGAACGCCTCAGCGGGGACAACACGCAGAGCTGTTCGAGCTGCCATGCGCCCGCCACGGCCTTCAGCGACGGTCCGAACGCTTTCAGTACGGGCATCGATGGTATCGAGGGCCGGCGCAACAGCATGGCGCTGATGAACCTCGGTTGGGAGACGAGCTTCTTCTGGGATGGCCGTAAAGCCACCCTGGAGGAGCAGATCCTGATGCCCGTGATCGACCCGATCGAGATGCACGAGACCTGGCCCAACGCCGTGGGGAAGCTGCAGGCGGACAGCGCGTACAGGGCGTTGTTCATCGAGGCGTTCAACACCGAGGTGATCGACAGCACCTTGGTCGCCAAGGCCATGGCCCAGTTCCTCCGCACCATGATCAGCGCCAACTCCAAGGTGGACAAGGTGGCGCGGGGCGAGGCGGTCTTCACCCAGCAGGAGCAGCGCGGCTTCATCCTCACGCAGCTGGAGGGTGGGGATCCGGCAGAGGGTCAGGGCGGACAGTGGGGCGCCGACTGTTTCCACTGCCACACGCAGGTGGGCGGGCTGTTCACGAACGGTCAGTTCGAGAACAACGGACTGGATTCCATCTTCACGGACCTTGGCCGGTACGAGGTGACGGGCGATCCGCTGGACCGGGCCAAGTTCAAGGTGCCCACCCTGCGCAACGTGGCGCTCTCGGGGCCCTACATGCACGATGGCCGCTTTCAGACCCTGGAGGAAGTGATCGAACACTACAACTCGGGCGGCATCCCGTCGGAGACGATCAGCCCGTTCATGAAGCACACGCAGGGCGGGCTGCAACTGCCTGCGGCGGACAAGGCGGCGCTGGTGGCCTTCCTCAACGCGTTGACGGACCACGACTTCGTGAACGACCCGCGCTTCCAGGACCCCGGCACGCCCTGATCAGGCGGCCCGCTCCACTGTGGCGGACGGTCGCCAGGTGCGGCTCTGCATGCGATCGCCGAACACCTCGGGCTTGAAGATGCTGGTGCCCATCAGGATGCGGGCGCATTCCTGCACCCCTTCGGTGATGCTCGGATGGGGATGCACCAGTTCGGCCAGGTGCTGGATGCCCTGCCCCATGTGCATCAGCAGGGCCACCGCCTCGATCGCGCTGGAGGCGTGCTCGCCCACGGCGCGCATGCCCAGGATGTGCATGTGCTCATCGTCGGTGACGATGACCTTGAAGAAGCCCTGGGTGCGGCGCATGGCGATGGCGCGGGCCAGGCAGCTGTAGTCGATCCGGGCCATACGGTGTGCGATGCCTTGACGGCGGCACTCCTGTTCGTTGAGCCCCACCCCGGCCACTTCCGGTTCGAGGAACATGATCGAGCTGACCTGCCCGTAGCTGATGGGCTTGGACTGCCGTCCGGCGATGAGCTCGACGGCATGGCGGCCCTCGAGCTCGCCGAGGTTCACCAGCATGTTGCTCCCCGTCGCGTCGCCCACCACCAGGATGTGGTCCTGTGCGGTGCGGATGCCCTCCACGGCGAGGGTCCCGGTGCGCGGGTCCACAGTGAGACCGGCCTGTTCCAGGCCAAGGCCGAGAAGGTTGGGCGTACGTCCCACGGACAACAGGGCCTTCTCGACGGTGACCCGTTCGGTGCCACCGTTCGCGTAGCTCAGGTCGTACTCCACGCCGTGGGGCATGGCTTCCAGGCGTTCGAGCTTGGCGGAGCGGTGGATCACCACACCGTTGCGCTCCAGGTTGCCGGCCACCAGCTCACTGATGTCGGCGTCCTCGAAGGGCAGGATGCGCTCGGCACGGTCGATGAGGTGCACGCGGGTGCGGCCCAGGTGGCTGAGGATGGTGGCGAACTCACAACCGATGACGCCGGCGCCGACGATGACGATGCTCTCCGGCAGCTCATCGAGCTGGAAGATGCCATCGCTGGTGAGGATGCGCCGCTCATCGGCGGCCAGGCCCGGCAGTGAGCGTGGCTTGGAGCCGGTGGCGATCACCACATGGTCCGCCTCGATCACCCGGCGCTGGCCGGCCAGCTCGATGGTCACGTGATGCGGTCCGATGAAGGACGCGTTGCCACGGGCGTGCTGGAACAGGCGGCCCTGACTTTCCAGCAGCTGCATGTGGCATGCGTAGAGGTATTTGCGCTCGAAGACGGCCTCGTTCACCGAGCGGGTGATGCCCGACCACGATGGCTGAAAGGGCGGGATGCCGCGGGTGCGGACCATGGCATTGGTGCTGGCCACACGTTGGGCGATCTCCCACAGCGTTTTGGACATCAGGGCGCCGTTGTAGATGCCGGTGCCACCGATGCGGTCCTTCTCCACCAGCAGGGTGTGCAGGCCAAGATCGATGGCGCGCATGGCGGCCGCATAGCCGGCGGGCCCACCACCGATGACGCAGAGGTCGAATCGTTCCATGGGGGAAGGGAAGTGGTCGATGGCCGTTGTACGCCGGTCGAAGGCCAGGGTTCGCCGGTATCCTTCGCCCTGCGGTCGCCGTAGGAAGGGGCGGAATGATGCGGACCCCGATGAGCTTCGTGCGCGTGGCCGGCCTGCTGGCGGCCTTGTCCCTGGCGGGACCGGGGCAGGCACAATGCCCGCAGCTCTACGACTATTGGGGCAACCCGAGCGACACCGCCGAGTGGTACAGCTGCTCGGGCGGCACCTACACGCTGGTGATCGCCTCCCCGCAGAACATCGTCGGCGGTTTCACCATCAACTGGGGCGATGGCAGCTCGCTGCATGTGGGCGGCTCGCTGATCGCCCCGGGCACGGTGACGCACGTCTACGCCCCGGCCGTGGCCGAGTACACCGTGACCTTCACCGAACTGGTGAGCGGATGCGTGGTCACCGGCACCGTGATCATGGAGGAGAGCACGAGCGCCTCCATCCAGATCCCCGTGGGCGGCCTCACCCAGGTCTGCGCCCCGCAGGCGGTGGACTTCATCAACTCCAGCACCAACGTCTCGCCCAACACGGTGTTCACCTGGGATTTCGGCGACGCGAGCACCCAGCTGGTTTACGACCATACCAACCTGGGGCAGACGGTGACCCACACCTACATGCCGGGCACGGTGAGCTGTGAGACCACGGTGCGTCTGTATGCGGAGAACGAATGCAACACGCTGCAGGGTGGACCGAGCGTGGCCACCTTCAATCCGATCCGGGTGTGGGACATCGACAGCGCGCAGATCGCCCCCAGCGCCACGCTGTTGTGCTGGCCGGACCGGACGGTGACCTTTCTGAACGTCACCGACCGCAACTGCCTTCAGCAGGGCAACATCTACCAGCGCTTCGAGTACTGGAACTTCGGCGACTATTGGGGCCAGGGCCAGGATTCGATCATCGACTGGGCGCCCTGGCCGCCCACGTTCCCGCGCACCATCGAGTATCCTGGCATCGGCACCTACGAGGTGATGCTGCTGGACAGCAACTATTGCGGGATCGACACGGCCTATGTGCAGATCACCATCGTGCCTCCCCCGAACGTCGCGCTCAGCGCCACACCGGACACGGTATGTGCCGGAGGCACCATCGCCTTCGACGAGACCACCGGGGGCGGGGCCAACTTCTTCGAGTGGGATTTCGGCACGGGTGCGGGATTCCAATGGACCGGTGCCGGGGATCAGACGCACACCTACGGCACGCCGGGCACCTTCGTGGTCTCCTACGCCGCCAGCATCCAAGGCGCCACGGCGGGCTGCGCCGATACCGCATCAGTGACCGTCGTGGTGCTGCCCAGCCCCACGGCGGACTTCATGGTGGACCAGGACGCGGCCTGCGACTCCCTCACGGTGGCCTTCACCAACACCTCGGTGAACGCGGTGAGCCATGTCTGGGACCTGGGGGACGGTACGGTCGTCACGGCCTTCGAGCCGGCACCGCACTGCTATGGCACACCGGGCACCTACACGGTGACGCTGACGGTGACCAACGCGGACGGCTGCCAGGACACGCACTCGCATGACATCCACGTGTATTCCCCGCCGGTGGTGCAGGTCGGAGCGCAGAACGTGTGCGAAGGCGTGGCGGCGCAGTTCTCGGACCAGACGGTGACCGAGCCGGGCAACCCGGTGATGCAGTGGGCCTGGGACTTCGGCGATGGCGCCACCTCCACGCTGGAGGATCCCACGCATCTCTATGCCGGCAACGGTGGGTATACCGTGACCCTGACCGTGACCACGCCCTATTGCGGGGGCACCGGGGTGCAGAACGTGCTGGTGGAAGCCCTGCCCACGGCCGCCTTCCTGCCGGTACCGAGCATCGGCTGTTCGCCCCTGGACGTGCAGTTCACCAACACCAGCTCCGGGGCGGTGAGCTACGCCTGGGACTTCGGTGATGGCGCCACGAGCACCGCCATCGCGCCGGTGCACACCTTCCTGAACGCAGGCCCCACCGATGTGGTGGACACCGTGATGCTGATCGCGAGCACCTTGTTCGGCTGCTCGGACACGGCCACAGCGCTGATCACCGTGGCCCCGCCTGTGGTGGCCGGATTCACCCACAACGCCCTTCCCGGCTGCGCTCCGCTCGACGTGCAGTTCACCAACACCAGCACGGGGGCCGGTTCCTACGCCTGGGACTTCGGTGACGGCGGCACGAGCACCGCCGTGTCCCCGGCGCATCAGTACGTGAACAATACCCTGTTCCTACAGACGAACATCGTGCAGCTCATCGCCACCTCGGCCGCGGGCTGCGTGGACACGGCGACGACGACGCTGCTGGTGTATCCGATGCCGCAGTTCACCTTCGCCACCCAGCCGGACAGCGGATGCTCTCCGCTCACGGTCAACTTCCCCACCATCGTCGGTGCGGTGAGCCATCAGTGGGATTTCGGCGACGGTGCCACGGGAACGGGTCCCTCGCCCACGCACACCTACCTCAACACCACGAGCGCCGTGGTCACCTTCCCGGTGACGATGATCGGGGCGAACGCCTTCGGATGTGTTGACACCACCTACGACCAGGTGACCGTGTTCCCCATGCCCACGGCGGCCTTCACCACCGATGTGCTGCAAGGTTGCCACCCGCTCACCGCTCAGCTCACGAATGCAAGCCAGGGCGCGGTGGCGTACAACTGGAGCTACGGCGACGGCGGCACCTCGGACACGTCGGCCGCGGTGCACGGCCACACCTGGTCCAACTTCCTGACCACGCCGCAGACGTTCACCATCGGGCTGACGGCCACGAACGTGCATGGGTGCAGCGCCACGGCCAACGGCCAGGTGCAGGTGTTCCCTGCGGTGATCGCCCAGTTCACGGCGGACACGGTGGGCTGTGCGCCCTTCGACCCGGACCTCGCCAACCTCTCCATCGGTGCCGCGAGCCACTTCTGGACCTTCGGCGACGGTGGTGCCAGCTCACAGCCCAGCCCGGCGCACACCTACCTCAGCCAGGGCCTCAACGACGTGGTGTTCACTCCGACGCTGGTGGCCACCTCCTCCTACGGATGCAGCGATACGGCCCAGGTGGACGTGCTGGTGCATCCCACGCCGATCGCCCAGTTCGTGCCGAGCGCGCTGGCGGTATGCCAGCCGTTCCCGGTGAGCGTGCAGGACCTGTCCATCGGGGCGGCGACGCTCACCTGGACCTGGGGAGATGGGACCCAGCAAAGCGGCGGCCCGGGCAACGCTGTGCACACCTATGCCCATGCCGACAGCGCACCGGTGTCGTTCACCATCATCCAGGTGGGCACTAGCGTACACGGTTGCACGGACACGGCGCAGGCGGTGATCCAGGTGTACCCGGTGGTGACCGCGGCGTTCACCGCACCGTCCAACGGATGTTCGCCGCTCGCCTACGCACCGGTGAACACGAGCACGGGGGCCTCGAGCTTCCTGTGGGACATGGGCGACGGCGTGACGCTCGTGGGCCCCGACCCCACGCATATCTATGTGAACGGCACACCCGCGAACCAGACCTGGACGGTGACGCTCACGGCCACTTCGGCCTGGGGGTGTACGGATACCGGTCAGGTGAACGTGGTGGTGCATCCTTCACCCACCGCGCAGTTCCAGGCCACGCCCTTCATCCAGCAGTTCCCGGCCTCGACAGTGACCTTGATCAACAACACCGGACCGGGGCCCTGGACCCACAACTGGACCATGGGCGATGGCGGTGCGCTGACGGGTGTTCAACCCGGCTCGTACACCTACGGCACCTGGGGCCAGTTCACCATCACGCTGGTGGTGACGGACAACGTGTGCAGCGATACGGCGACACAGGTGGTGACCATCGAACCGCCCTATCCCACGGCCGCCTTCATCGGATCGGGGGAGGGCTGTGCGCCGCTCACCGTGCACTACACGAACACCTCGCTCCTCGGCGAAGGTTATCTGTGGAACTTCGGTGACGGTGGTTCGAGCACGGCCGACGATCCCGTGTACACGTATACCGTGCCGGGCACCTACACCGTGATGCTGACGGCTTACGGGCCGGGCGGCACGGTGAACACGGCGGTGCACATCGATTCCATCGTGGTGCATCCGAGCGCCACGGCCTACTTCCTGCTGCAGCCCGAGGAGGTGGTGGTGCCGGGGCAGCCCGTGTACTGCTACAACCTGAGCGGCAACGCGGACAGCTACACCTGGGACTTCGGCGACGGCACCACTAGCACGGTGCTGAACCCGGTGCACACCTACACCGATCCGGGCAGCTACACCGTGAGCCTGATCGCCAACAACGCCTGGAACTGCCCGGACACCTTCGTGGTGGCCGATGCGGTGACCGGCATCGCTTCCGGCGGGATCGCCTTCCCCAACGCGTTCACCCCGAACAGCGACGGGCCCACCGACGGGCTGTACGACCCGAATTCGATGAGCAATGACTTCTTCTTCCCCGTGCAGGAGGGCGTGGAGGACTACCACCTCCAGGTCTTCAACCGATGGGGGGAGCTGGTCTTCGAGACGTTCGACGTGAAGCAGGGCTGGGACGGCTTCTACCGGGGGCAGCCCGCGAAGCAGGACGTTTACGCCTGGAAGGCCCGGGCCCGCTTCAGCGACGGCCGGGAGGAGACCCTGAAGGGAGATGTGACCTTGATCCGATGAACCTGAACCGCATGAGCCACCGCTACCCGTTCCCGTTCCTGTTGATGCTGATCGCGCCCGTGGCCGCCTGGGGCCAGGCCAACTACACCCGCGTGCACAACCGCATGCTGGATGAGGCCAAGATGTTGCTGGCGGTGGAGGACCATGTGGAGGCGGCCAAGATCTATCGACGGCTGGAGAACGTGGACACCACGTTCGCCGAGGTGGCGCACGAACTGGGCCTGTGCTACGCGCAGATCCCCGGTGCACGGCACAAGGCCGCACCCCTGTTCGAGCGTGCGTTGCGGAACGGTCATCCCGAGGCCCTGTACCACCTGGGCCTGGCCCGTCACCGCCAGGAGCGCTTCGATGAGGCCATCGACCTCCTGAACCGGTACAAGGCCACCAAACACCGGCTGGTGGCCGATGCGGAGGTGGACCGCTCGATCGCCATCTGCCGCAACGCGAAGGCGCTGGTGCGCACCCCTGTGGACCTGACCGTCCGGAACCTGGGCGCGCTGATCAACTCGCCGGCGCACGACTACTGCCCGCTGGTGACGGCCGATGGCAACACGATGTACTTCACCTCGCGCCGCGAAGGCACCACGGGCGGCCTGAAGGACCCGGACGGCCAGTGGTTCGAGGACATCTACATGGCGCGACGGGTGGACGAGGTGTGGTCGAACGCCGTGAACGCGGGCGTACCGCTGAACACCGCCCTGCAGGATGCCACGGTGGGCCTTTCCGCGGACGGCACCAGCATGATCATCTACCGTACGGGGCAGGGCCTGGTGAGCGGCGACCTGTTCGAGAGCAAGCGATCGGTGGCCCTGTGGAACATGCCCGAGCTGATGACCGAGCGCATCAACAGCGAGCACCACGAGCCCAGTGCCACGCTGAGCCCCGACGGGGAGGAGATCTACTTCACCAGCGACCGGCCCGGTGGGTACGGAGGGCGCGACCTGTACCGGATCCGGCGTCTGCCCAACGGGGAATGGAGCCTGCCGATGAACCTCGGACCCACCATCAACACGCCGTTCGATGAGGATGCGCCCTTCCTGCACAGCGACGGCACCACCCTGTTCTTCAGCTCGAACGGCCATGGCACCATGGGCGGGTACGACATCTTCAAGAGCGTGATGCTGGACCATGACCAGTGCACCTGGGGCGACCCGGAGAACATGGGCTACCCGCTGAACACGGTGAACGACGACATCTACTTCTGCCTGAGCGAGGACGGCACCACGGGCTATTTCTCCTCCGAGCGGCCCGGCGGGCTGGGGGCTCAGGACATCTACCAGGTCATCTTCCCGTCCAGCCAGCTGGAGTTCTTCATCGTGCGTGGCCTCGTGGTCGACCATCGCGATGAGCCCCTGCGGGCGCGGATCGTGGTGGAGGACGAGGCGCGTGAGGAGATCGTGGGGGTGTACAACACCAATGCGGCCACCGGCCGCTACCTGATGGTGCTGAAGCCGGGCGCGCGCTACCACCTGCGCACCGAGGCGGAGGGCCATGCGGTGGTGGAAGAGGTGCTGACGGCCACTGCGCCGGACCAAGGTCGCGAGATCAGCAAGGAGACCCAGCTGCTGCCCCTGGAGCAGGTGGAAGGCATGACCCGGAATGAGCGGTAAGCGGACCACGCTGCTGGCCCTTCTGGTGGGTTCCGTGGCCTTCGCGCACGCGCAGGACCCGCAGTTCACCCAGTTCTACGCCATGCCCACATACGTGAGCCCGGCCTTCGCGGGCACCGGCCTGCAGAGCCGTTTCGGGCTGGCCTGGCGCGATCAGTGGCCGAGCATCCCGGGGGCCTTCGTGAGCTACAACGCCGCGTGGGACCACTACATGCAGAACCTGAACAGCGGGGTGGGCCTGCTGATGACGCACGACCGCGCGGGCACCGGCGCGCTTCGCTACACGAGCGTGTCGGCACAGTACGCGTATGAGGTCGAGCTCAAGCGCAAGGTGTTCATCCGGCCCGCAATGCAGTTCGGCTTCGTGAACCATGCGGTGGACCTCAGCAAGCTCACCTTCGGCGACCAGCTCGCCCGCGGTGGCGCCGTGCCCACGCAGGAGTACGCCGATGGTCGCAGCATCCGCTACGGCGACATCGGCGCGGGGATCCTGTTCTTCACCCCCAAGCTGTGGCTCGGCGCTTCGATGCACCACCTCAATGAGCCGAACCAGTCGCTGCTGCTCAATGAGAGCACCGTGCCACGCAAGTTCAGCCTGCACGGCGGGTACCGCATGCGCCTCCTGGGGCGCGTGATCAAGCAGCACGCCGAGCATGTGGTGCTGGCGTTCAACTACCGCGCGCAGGGCCGGTACGACCAGCTGGACATCGGTGCCTATTATGAGCGGGAGCCCTTCTTCGCAGGGTTGTGGTACCGCGGCATCCCGGTGTTCAAGGCGTATGCGCCGGGCCACGGCAACACCGATGCACTGGCCGTGCTGCTGGGCTTCATGGTGAAGGACCTGAGGGTGGGCTACAGCTACGACCTCACGCTCTCCCGCCTCGCCGGCCGCACCGGTGGGGCGCATGAGATCACCCTGGGATACGAGCTCGCCGACCGGCGGAGGAAAAGGTCCATCGCCAAGCGGCGCGTGGTGCCCTGCGCCAAGTTCTGACCGGGGTCACCCGGGGCGGTCCGAAAGCTCGAGCCAACGGTCCGCCATGCGGTCCAGGTCCTTGATGGCCTTCTCCAGTTCGATGCTGTGCGCCATCATCGCATGGTGGTCCGTGCCGCCGGCCGCCATGAGGGCCAGCAGCTCCGCCTTGCGGGCCTCCAGCCTGGGCATCTCCTTGTCGATCCGTTGCAGTTCGAGGCGCTCGGCGTAAGAGAGCTTCCTGGCACCGGCGGGCGTGGCCGGCTTCGCGGCCTCCTCCTCCTGGTCCTTTCGTCTGTTGCGCTCCGCCTTCCCCTTCTCCTCGCTCGCCCGGGCCTCCCGCTCGGACTCGCGCAGCTCCGTATAGCTGCCCACCCACTCCGTGATCACACCGTCGCCTTTGAACACCAGCAGCTTGGTGCACAGCTTGTCCATGAAGAAGCGGTCGTGGCTCACGATCAGCTGGCACGCGTCCAGGTCCAGCAGGAAGTCCTCCAGGGCGTTCAGGGTGGGGATGTCCAGATCGTTGGTGGGCTCGTCGAGGATCAGCACATTGGGGTTCTTCATCAGCACCGTGCACAGGTAGAGCCGCCGTCGCTCACCACCGCTGAGCGTGTCGATGCGCTGGTACTGCTGCTCCTTGTCGAAGAGGAAGCGCTCCAGGAGCTGGGAGGCGCTCAGGGTGCGGCCCTTGTTGAGGGGGATCACCTCGGCGATGTCGCGTACCGCCTCGATGATGCGCTGGTCCTCCTTGAAGGGCGGCATCAGTTGTCCGAAGGTGCCGAGGACGACGGTGTCGCCGATGCTCACCGTGCCCTGGTCGGGGCGCATGCGGCCCACCAGCAGTTCGATGAAGGTGCTCTTGCCGATGCCGTTCGGGCCCACGATCCCGATGCGGTCGCCGCGCTTCAGGGAGTAGCTGAAGTGGGACACGATGGGCCGGTAGGACTCCGGCCTCTCCGGTGAACCGAACGCTTTGGTGAGGTTGCGGGCCTCGATGACCTTGCCGCCGAGGCGGTCGGTCTTCACCTCGAGCTTCACCTCGTCGCGGTCGAAGCGGCGTGTGGCGGCGGCCTTGATGTCCTCGAACTTGTCCAGCCGGCTCTTGCTCTTGGTGCCTCGGGCGCGGGGCATCTTGCGCACCCATTCCAGCTCGCGCTTCATCAGGCCCCGCAGGTGCTGCTGGGTGGCCTCGCGCACCTCATCGGCCAGGGCCTTCTTCTCCAGGTACCAGGTGTAGTTGCCCTTGTAGCGCGTGAAGGTGCCGAACTCCATCTCGATGATCTCGTCGCACACGTTGTCCAGGAAGTAGCGGTCGTGCGTCACCAGCAGCAGGGTGATGCCGGGCCTGTTGAGCTCCTCCTCCAGCTGCTCGATCATGGTGAGGTCGAGGTGGTTGGTGGGCTCGTCGAGGATGAGCACGTCGGGCAGGTCGATGAGCACCTTGGCCATGGCCAGGCGCTTCTGCGGGCCGCCGCTCAGGGTGTTCACCGCTTGTTCGAGGTCGCGCAGGCCGAAGCGGTGGGCGAGGGCCTTCACGCGGGCCTCATGGTCCCAGGCCTTGAGCTCCTCCATGCGGTCGATGGCCTGCTGCAGCGCCCGGCCGTCGGTGTGCTGGGCCAGCGCATGTTCATACGCCTTGATCGCCGCGCTCACGGGGTCGTCGCGGTCCAGCATCTCGTCCACCACGCTGCGCGCGCTGTTCATCAGCACGTTCTGATCGAGGTAGCCGGTGCGGATGCCCTTGTTGAAGGTGATGATGCCGCTGTCG
Organism: Flavobacteriales bacterium; assembly: GCA_020847755.1. Lineage (GTDB taxonomy): Bacteria > Bacteroidota > Bacteroidia > Flavobacteriales_F > PHOS-HE28 > PHOS-HE28. The sequence continues at coordinate 30,380 of JADLBK010000093.1, forward strand.
GGCTTCTCCACACCGGCGATGCACTTCAGCAGGGTGCTCTTGCCCGTGCCGTTGCGCGCCACGATGGCGGTCTTCTGGCCCTTCTCCAGGCCGAAGCTCACGTTCTCGAACAGCTGGCGGGGACCGTAGCGCTTGCTGAGCTTTTCGACGGAAAGGACGTTCATGGGTCGGTCGCCGGCTCAGTGGTCCTCGTCGATCATGGCCGCGCGCTGGGTGAGCTCGTGGTAGCAGAGGACGTCCTCGGCGAAGTAATGCACGGCCATGCTCCTGCGGCTGGCGTTGGGGGTGGCCATCTTCTTGCCGCCGTGCAGCAGGTTGGCGTGCCAGATGAGCACATCGCCCGGCTCTGCGTGGAACTCGTGGGGCGTGAAGCGGCCGTCATCGATGCTGCGCTGCACGGCCGTTTCGTAATGCGCATAGGCGTCCTCGCCGATGGTGAAGCGCCCGCCGCCATGATCGAAGCCGTCGTTGAGCAGGTAGGGCAGCTTGTGGCTGCCGGGGAAGTACATCAGGGGACCGTTGTCCGCGGTGATGGGCTCCAGGGCCACCCAGGCTGCGGCCAGATAGCCCAGCGGGTAGGTGGTCATGTGGATGCTGTCCGAGTGCGCGGCCTGTTCGCTGCCCGTTTGGAAGTTGATCGTCTGGAACACGTGCATGCGACGACCCAGCAGCAGGTCGAGCACATCGAGGATGCGCCGGTCGTTGGCCATGGCCTTGATGGCCGGGCTCTGCCGGAAGGCGAACATCACCTTTCGGCCGGTGAAGTTGAAGTCGACCGCGCCGTTGTCGATGAGCTGCTGCAGCTCCGTGTTGACCCGTTCGACCTCGGCGGGGCTGAACAGGCCCCGGAGGATGAGGTAGCCCTTGTCGGGCCAGTCGAGCACGCCCTGGCGCAGGGGCTCGGGCAATGCCTGCACCCTGGTGTCCGCCAGCATCCGTTCCCGGGCGTCGGGGCGGTCCAGCCAGGGCGTCTCGCCCGGGGTGTTCGGCATGTCGCCGCTGGAGACGGGCAGGAGGGGGCTGCGCACCAGGCCGTACTGGCGGAACATGCGCCGCGCATGGCCCAGCCGCCGATAGTTCAGCAGGTTCAGCAGCACATAGTTCGCCTTGATGGTGCGAAGCCTGCCGTAGTAACGGTCGAGCCACTTGCGCATGGGGGTCGCCTGGAGCGGCGGCAAAGGTAGTCCGGTCGACCGCGCCGATCAGGGCGTTTCCGCCAGCAGCTTCCGGAGGTCGGCGATCAGGCGGTCCACATCGGCCGTGATGGTGCCATCGTAGAAGCCGCGGATGCGGTGCTGCGGGTCCACGAGCACGAAGTTCTCGGTGTGCACGAAGTCGTCCGGACCGCCATCGCCCTGGTCCAGCGCGGCGAAGTAGCTGCGTCGGGCGAGCGCATAGATCTGCCGTCGGTCGCCGGTGAGGAAGTGCCAGCGGTCGTTCAGGGCCCCATGGCGTGCGGCATACTCGGCCAGCACGGGCACGCTGTCCATCTCCGGGGTCACCGAATGGCTGAGCAGGACGACGCGGGGCTCTTCGCGGAAGGCTTCCTGCACGCGGGCCATCTGCATGCTCATCTTGGGGCAGATGGTGGCGCAGGTGGTGAAGAAGAAATCGGCCACCAGGATGCGGCCCTCGAGATCGGCCAGCCGAACGGTGTCGGCCGACTGGTCCACGAGCGCGAAGTCGCTGATGTGGTGTTCGCCCTCGGCGCGGCGGACGGCCGGATCCACCAAGCGGGGGTCGAGCTGGGCGGGATGGAAGACGGGCAGGTGGTCGTCGCCGCGGAGCAGGAAGTAGCCGGCCACCACCGCGATCAGGAAGATGGCCGCGAAGAGGGCCAACCGGATGAGCAGGGGCCTGCCGCGGTCGGGATCGGGTTCAGTTGAGGCCAAGGGTGTAGCTGAGGGCGTAGATGAAGCGGTAGGACGGGGCGTAAACGTAACGCTCGCGGTCGTGCAGCACGGCGATACCGACCTCGTGCTTCTTGCCCGGCCGCCAGGTGGTGCCGATGGCGTAGCGGGTTCCGATGTAGCGCCATCCGAGGTTGCCGGCCCAGGTGAAGAACTCCACGGACACCTCGGGGTCCAGCTTCCACTTGCGGATGTCGTACAGCAGGCCGAAGCGGTTCCGCAGCTGGTCGCGCACATCGCCCGGGTCCAGGTATTCATGCTGGAACCGGAAGCGGTACTCCGCGGTGAAGCGCCCCAGGTCCTTGGAGGATTGCACTTGGATGGAGCTGCGCTGGCCATTGCGCCGGTCGGAACCGCGGAAGCTGAAGCGGTGTTCCAGGCTCACGCGCAGCAGGTCGTGGAACTTGTAGCGGGCGCCCAGGTCGAGGTAGACCTGCCGACCGCCGCTGAGGTTCTCGTCGCTTCGGTAGCCCACTTCGGCGCCCATGCGGAAGCGCTTGTTGAAGTCCGGCTCCTTCACCCGGGCGCTGTTGCGGAAGGGCTTGAACTGCACACCGATGGAGCCCCAGGCCTCGCTCAACAGGCGTGGGCGCAGGGGCGACCGCTCCTGGGCCCCGGCCTCCAGGGCGAGCAGCAGAAGCAGCAGGGTGCAGGACCGGCGCAGGACGTGCATCACCAGATCTCCACGGTGAGGAGGGGCACGTCCACCGCGTCGCGGTTGCCGCCGATCTCCACGGAACGGGACACCAGTTCCACGCCGCTCTCGCAGTCCTCGGGGCACTCGCTGTATGTGAAGATGGTGTAGCTGCCCGGCCTCAGCCAGCGGAACTCGTACTCGCCGGAGGGCCCGGTGCGGGTGTCGTCGTCGTAGAAGGAACCGTCGCCGTAGCGGATGTACACGCGGTACTCGGGGATATAGTACTCGTCCCCGGTGGGCTGGCCGGTGTTGTTGTTGTAGTCGACCGCGTAGACCTGTCCACGGATGAGGGCCTTGCCGCCCTCGCCGGGCTCCTTGGAGCAGGCGGGCAGCAGGGTGAGGGAGGCCAGCAGGATGGGGAGTACGGCGCGCATGCCGCGATGTTAAGCGATCGTGAAGGACCGGCGTTCAGGTGCCGGCGTACAGGTCCTCCACCTGCCGGGCGAACTTGGCCAGGATGGGCTTGCGGCGCAGCTTCAGGGTGGGGGTCAGCTCGCCGCCGTCGATGGTCCATTCGGCGGTGAGCAGGGCGATCTTCTTCACCTGCTCCCACTGGCCCAGGCCCTGGTTGGCCTTCTCCACCTCGGCCATGATGCGGTCGTGGATGCGGGGTTCGCGCACCACACTGGTGCGGTCGCCGTAGGGGATGCCCTTCAGCGCGCAGTAGTCCTGCAGGAAGCCGAAGTTGGGCACGATGAGGGCGGCGGGGAACTTGCGGCCCTCGCCGATCACCATCACCTGCTCCACGAAGCGCGAGGCCTTGAGCTTGTTCTCCATCACCTGGGGCGCCACGTACTTGCCGCCGCTGGTCTTGAAGATCTCCTTCTTGCGGTCGGTGATGCGCAGGAAGCCCTCCTTGGTGATCTCGCCGATGTCGCCGGTGTGGAGCCAGCCTTCGGCGTCGATGGCCTCGGCGGTGAGCGCGGGTTCCTTGTAATAGCCCTGCATGATGTTGGGGCCCTGCACGAGGATCTCACCGTCGCCGGCGATGCGCACGTGGACCCCCGGGATGGGCCGGCCCACGGTGCCGAAGCGCAGGCCGTCGTTGCGCAGGTCGTTCACGCTCACCACCGGGCTGCTCTCGGTGAGGCCGTAGCCTTCCATGACGGCGATGCCGGCGGCGTTGAACACGCGGGCCAGGCGCGGCTGCAGGGCGGCGCTGCCGCTGGCCACCACGCGCACCTTGCCGCCCAGGGCGGCCTGCCACTTGCTGAAGATGAGCTTGCGCGCCAGGGCCAGCTGCAGGTCGTACCACGGTCCGCGGCCGTGCACCTCGTAGCGGTGGCCCAGGTCCAGGGCCCAGAAGAAGAGCGTGCGCTTGATGCCGGTGAGGGTCTCGCCCTTGGCCACGATCTTGTCGTAGATCTTCTCCAGCAGGCGCGGCACGGCGGTGAACACGTCGGGGGCCACCTCGCGGATGCGGTCGCCCAGGTCGTCGAGCGATTCCTGGAAGTGGATGCTGACGCCGGTGTACATGTACAGGTACATCAGCATCCGCTCGTAGATGTGCGACAGGGGCAGGAAGCTGATGGCGCGCGCGTGGTGGTCCACCGGGAAGCGGGTGGTGCTGGCGATGGCGTTGCTCAGGATGTTGTGGTGGGTGAGCATCACCCCTTTGGGCCGGCCGGTGGTGCCACTGGTGTAGATGATGGTGGCCAGGTCATCGGCCTTCACGCGCTCCTTGTGGGCCTGGAGCGTGGGGCGGTCGGCCTCCCGGGCCAGGGCGGGCAGCTCGGACCAGTGTCGGGCGCCGTCCACCCGGTCGAAGGTGAAGAGGTGCTCCAAGGCGGGCGCGGTGGCGCGTGCGGCCTCGGCCTTCCCGTGGATCTCGGCGTTGGCGCTGAAGCAGACACGGCTGCCGCTGTGCATGAGCACATACGCATAGTCCTCGGCGCTGCTGGTGGGGTAGATGGGCACGCCGATGGCGCCGATGCGCAGCACGGCCTGGTCCACCAGGCACCATTCGCTGCGGTTGCCGCTGGCGATGGCCACCGTGTCGCCGGGCTTCACGCCCAGGGCCATCAGCCCGAGGGCGATGCGTTCGGCGGTGTCGATCAGCTCCTGGGTGCTGTAGCCCCGCCATTGGCCGTTCTCCTTGGTGGCGATGGCCTTGTCCTTGGGGAAGCGGAGCAGCTGGTGCTCGGGTACGTCGAAGAGGCGGGTGACGGTCATGGGGTGTGCCTGGGGTCCCGAAGATCGCACAAAACCGATGGGCCGCTTCGGACGGTCGGCCCGCGCGTACCTTACCCCCGTGCCGGGTGTGTTCCCGGCCCAAGCCCCCCGTCCATGCGCCTCACCTTGTTCTCCCTCCTGCTGTGCGCGCCCCGGCTCACCGTTCCGGCCCAGGACAGTCTGCTGATCACCAACGTCCGCATCTTCAACGGCACCTCGCCGGAGTTGAAGGCGGGCGGTGTCCTGGTGGTGGGCGGCCGCATTGCGCAGGTGGGCGGAGCGCTGGAGCCCACGCCGGGCGTCCCGGTGCTGGATGGCGGCGGCCGCACCCTGATGCCGGGCCTCATCGATGCCCACGTGCACCTCACCCTGTCGGCCATCCCCATGGTGGCGGCCATGACGGCCCCGAGCGCCTATGTGCATCATGTGAGCGGCCGCGAGGCGGAGGCCACGCTGATGCGCGGCTTCACCACCGTGCGCGATGTGGGCGGTCCCACCCAGGGGCTGAAGCTGGCCGTGGACCAAGGGCTGCTGAAGGGGCCGCGCATCTACCCGAGCGGCGCCATGATCTCACAGACCGGGGGGCATGGCGACTTCCGCATGCCGCACGAGATCGTGGACGGCTGCGGCTCGTCGTCCGCGCTCATCGAGAAGGAGGGCATCGCCATGATCGCGGATGGGCCCGATGCCGTGCGCCAAC
>JADLBK010000094.1 GCA_020847755.1 Flavobacteriales bacterium
ATGCGCTGAACCGCTTCATCGCCGACACGGCGGGCTGGATGGTGGTGAAGGGCATCTACAACGCGCGCGGCGGCGAACGTTATGTGCAGGTGGGCAATTTCCAGCTGTGCGACCGGACCAGCCGCAAGGCGGTGACCGCGAACCGAGGCAGCGGCACCATGCAGAACATGAAGCGCAAAGCCGATGCCGACCTCGACCCCGACATGGAACGCGGACTGCGCCGACGCCTCTTGGCCACCCAAGCCTACGCCTATGTGGACGCCGTTTCACTGGTGCCCCTCGGCCATACCGAAGAGATCCGCGTGCTGCATGCCTCGGATGCCTGCCCGGCCGATCCCGCTCCCCCACCCCCCGCCATGGATCTCGTCCCCGACCCCGCGTTCGACCGGAACCTGCCCGCGCATGGTGCCGCCTGGAAGAACGCCAGCGGTGGTACGCCCGATTTCCTGAAGGACCGCACGGGCATCTACCTGTACTCCGCCGTGAACAAGGATCACCGCGAATACATCCAGACCCCGCTGAAAGAACGGCTCGACCCCTGTGGGGTGTACGCCGTGCGCCTGCGGATCCTGCGCGACGCCACCTACGCCTATGCCGTGGACCGTATCGGCATAGCGCTCACCGAAGCCTTAGAGAACGACCGGCGGCGCGACCTGCTGACCTACCCGGTGCGGTGGGAACTGAGGTCGGCCGGGGTGATGGATAATGCCAGCGACTGGACCACGCTCTGTGGCACCATCGAAGGTGGTGGATGCGCGGACCGGCTGATCGTTGGCAACTTCAGCAGCGACGACAGCACCACCATAGTCCAATACGATCCGCAGGGCGGGCCTTTCGCGTACTACCTCGTGGACGATGTCTCCCTATGGCGCACCGGCACCATGGAAGGGTGCACCACACGCTGTCCAGAGGAGTTGGCGACCACACCGACCGCGCTGGACACCACCGCCGAAGCACCACGTTGGCCCTTGGCATTGCACTTCGCGGTGAACGACCATGTGCCCGGCGCGGACCTCCAGCCCGTGGCCGAGGACCTCTTCCACCAGTTGACCGAACACCCGGGGCTGGTGGTGCTGATCGAAGGCCATACGGACGATACCGGCAATGAGCACGCGAACCGCAAGCTGGCCGAACGGCGTGCCAAAGCGGTATGGTCGGAGCTCGTGCGGCTTGGCGTGGAGCCCGGACGCATGCAGGTGGTGGTCGTGGGCAGCCAAGCACCGGTGGCCACCAACGCCACCGAACAAGGCCGTGCGCAGAACCGCCGTGTCACCATCACACCGCGCACTGCGGAGCCCTGACGAGCCGGTCTTAACTTGGCCCCGCCAGCCCATGCGCTACAACGCCTCCCCCTTCGCAGGACTTCCCGTGGTGGTGAAGAATCTGCTCATCATCAACGGCATCGTATTCCTGATCAAGATCACCGGACTGGGCAACTTCGGCGGCGCGGACATGGACACCTTGTTCGGCCTGCACTTCTTCTCCTCGCCGTTGTTCAAGCCCTGGCAGCTGGTCACCCACATGTTCATGCACGGTGGCTTCGCGCACCTGGCGCTCAACATGCTCGGCCTCTTCATGCTGGCCCCACCGCTGGAGTACAAATGGGGTTCGCAGCGCTTCTTGGCCTACTACATGCTCACCGGGGTGGGAGCGGCGCTGTTCTACTCCGGCGTGCACGCCATCGAATACCTGCAGTTGGCGAACGAAGTAGGGCTGCAGGCCGTGGAGGAGGTGAAGCGCAATGGCCCGGACCTCTGGGCACAATACCAGAACTACACCGACCCGGCCCTGGGCCGCATCAACCAGTTGTTCAACATACCCATGGTGGGTGCGAGCGGAGCCATTTATGGGGTGCTGCTGGCCTTCGGCATGACCTTCCCGAACGTGGAGCTGATCATGTTCCCGTTGCCCATCCCGATCCGGGCCAAGTACTTCGTGCTCATCCTCGGTGGCTTGTCCATCTTCAATAGCTTGGACAGCAACCCCGGTGACAACGTGGCGCACCTCGCCCATCTGGGTGGGATGGTGGTGGGCTTCATCCTGATCCGGATGTGGCGGCACCGGGGTAACAGCCATTCGGACTGGTATCGGTGAAAGAGCAGACCACTGTTCATCAACCGCTTGCGACGATCAACAACGCGACCGGTGATCCCGATCGTACGAGCGGTAGGCCACAAGGCCGATCAAAAGCGAACTTTGCAGGGTAGTAGGCCCTCCGGTGGCACCACCCGGCGCCGGACCCGAAAGACTTGAGCCATGGGGATCCAAGACGACCTTCGCATGCAATGGCGCACCGGCGGCATGGTGGTTCGCCTGCTGTTGATCAATGTCGCGGTGTTCGTGGCATTGATCGCCTTTCAGTTGGTACTGTCCATCGCCATGGGCGACCGGATGACGGGTATGGCGGCATTGGACCGCTACGTGGTGCAATGGCTGCGCTCCACCTCCGACCTTGGAGGCTTGGTGCTGAAGCCCTGGACGGTGTTCACCTACATGTTCGTACACACCGGCCTGGGCCACATCTTCTGGAACATGTTGCTGCTCTGGTTCGGTGGACGCCTGTTCCGCGACCTGCTCGGCGATAGGCGATTGCTGGGCAATTACCTGCTCGGCGGTCTCAGCGGATTCGCGCTCTTCGCCCTGTCGCAGAACCTGCTGCCCGGCTTCCACGGCGGCCTGCATGCGAGCATACAAGGCGCCTCCGCAGCGGTGCTCAGCGTGTTCGTGGGCATCGCGGCCTACCGACCGGACATGGTGGTGCACCTGATCCTGATCGGCCCGGTGAAACTGATGTATGTGGCCGCGGTCTTCGTGCTGCTCGACCTGGTGGGC
>JADLBK010000095.1 GCA_020847755.1 Flavobacteriales bacterium
AGACCAAGGCGCAGATCGATGCCAAGAAGATGGTGGTGGAGGAGAGCGCCAGCCTGGTGAAGGAGCGCCAGAAGGACCTGGACCACAAGAAGAAGGAGCTCGACGACATCATCGCCGAGACCGAGAAGGACGAGAAGGCGCTGTTGAAGAAGGCCGCCGAGGTGGCCGGCCACGTGGAGGAGCGACTTCTTAGCGCGTACCGTCGTGTTCGTGGCAACGCCCGCAACGGCCTGGCCGTGGTGGCGGTGGAGCGCGGCAGCTGCGGGGGCTGCTTCAACAGCATCCCGCCCCAGCGCCAGTTGGACATCAGCAGCCACAAGAAGATCATCGTGTGCGAGCACTGCGGCCGCATCCTCGTGGATGACTACGTGGTGGAGCGCGTGAAGGGCGAACAGTAGGCCCTGGGTGGAACGAACAGCGAAGGGCTGCCCCAAGGGGTGGCCCTTCGCTGTTCCGATCAGGGCCGGAAGGCCACGGTGAACAGGGCGCGATAGGCCGTCAGCTCCTCCCGCACCGGGTCCACCAGCGTGGGATCGTACATGCTGTAGCCACCGCTGCTCCGATCGTAGGCGAGGGCCAGATCGAAGGAAAGCCGTGCGCCGCGGAAACCGCCGCCCAGCGAGTAACGCGTCCGGCCATCCCCGTGCCGCAGGTCGCCTGCCATGAAGGGATCGGTCGAGTAGGCGAAGCCACCCCGGAGGAAGGCAGGTCCCAGGCGCCATTCGGTGCCCACGCGGAACGCGTGCACGCCCTTGACCACCTGCTGGATGGTGCGGTTCTCGAAGGCGAAATCATAGCTGTCCGAAAGGGCGTTCGCACGGCGCAGGCGGGTGGCGCGCTGATCACTGTACTCGTAGTCCGCGCTCACCGCGCCCCTGCGGCCCACGATGCCCGCCACGGAGAGCAGGGCGCGCCAGGGGCCCTGCACCCGGTATTGGAAGCTTCCGTCCGGGCTGTCGTACGCATAGCTGTCACCCGCCCGGAAGCGCGTGGTCATGCTGGTGTTGTACACATCGGTCATCCAGAAGTACGATGGGCTGTGGACCGAGGCTCCGATGCGCAGATGGTCGCCCACGCGCCCCAGCACGCCGAACTTCAGGTCAACGCCACTGCCGCGCATCACCAGCCGCTCCTCATAGGTGAAACGGTCCAGCGAGTCCGTGGCCGCCAGCATCGTTTCGTTGTGCGTGGTCAACCGCTCGTAGCGGCTGCCCAGGATCCCCAGAGCGCCACCGATGAAGAGGCGGTCATCGAGCCCGGCGGAATAGTAGAATGAGGTGTTGCTGTTGGCACCGGCCGTGCTGATGGAGTGGTCCTGCCGGGTCGGCCCCAGGGCCGAACCGCCGCCGTAGATCCGGTAGGCCGCCGGGTCGCCCGCGAGGGTGTCGATGGCGAAGGTCTGCCACGCCAGGTCCGCCGTGAACGGGTATCCCCCTGCGAGCGCGTCGAACCGCGTGCCGTTGGCCTCGTTCACGAACTGCTGCAACAGGGTGGAGGACACCTTCTCGCCCTGCACCACACGTTCCCAGTGGTGGCTGGCGGTGCGGTCGAACACCACCCCGAAGCTGCGGCTTTTCCAGCGGCTCTCGTCCTTGGTGGCGTGCAGGGCCATGGCCAGGTTGCTGAAGTGCACGCGCTGGTCGGTGTTGGAGGCGCTGGAGCCCAGGAGGCTGCCCCGGGCGTCATTCACCTCCAGGGCCGGGGTGGCGGAGAACTCGCTGGTGGTGAACAGGGCCATGCCCGCCGGGTTGGACCACAGGGCTCCGGGATCGGCGCCCAGCGCACCGAAGGCCCCGCCCAGACCGAGGCTGCGGGCCGTGCCTTCAGGGCGCATGGACACGATGCGCAGGGCGTCATCCTCGTTCTGTGCCGGGAGGGTGATCGCCAGGAGCGGGCCCAGCAAGGCAAGGAAGCACCGTTGCGGACCGGATCCGCGTGCGATGATGCGATGGATCATGGCTTAGCGGCGTCCACCGCCCGAGCGGGACGGTGCGGGTGAAGAGAAGCCACCTCCGCCCCGGGTCCCACGGTCGATCCCGCGTGAGGGCTGCTGGTCGAAGGTCGGGCGCGACGGACGTTCGTTGGGCTCCATGCGACCGGGCCGCTGCGCCGGGTCGTTGCGCGAGGGCCTGTCCATGGAACCGGGGCGGGCCTGGGGGCGGGGACTGTTCCCGGCCGGCGCGGACTGCACCGGGCGGTGCTCGATGCGGGCGCGCTGCTCGGGTTGTCCACGCAGGCCCACCGGGTTGTAGATCGGGGCCCGGTTGCCACCGCTGACCGTGCCGCCACCGCCCATGCTGCCACGATGGGCCACCACGCTGCGGTAGCTGCTGGTACCATCCCAGATGATCATCGGCTGGTAGCAGCCCCAGCAGTTGCCTCCGTAGCCGTAGTAGGGGCCCCAGCCGCTGTTCCAGCCGTACGGTGAACAGGACCAGCACGATCCCCAACCATTGTTCCAACCCCAACCGCTGTTCCAACCCCAGCCGCTGTTCCAGCCCCAGGCGCCATAGCCGCTCTGCCAGCTGTTGTTCCAATAGGGGTCGTTCCAACCGGGTGAGCCCCATCCGGTGCCCATGCCCCAGCCATTGCCCCAGGAGCCCATGCCCACGCCCATGCCGAAGCCGAAGCGCCCGTAGTTGTAGTAATACGGGTCGTTGTAGGTCATGTCATAGTAGTTCCGCGGATCGGTGTAGCGCTGGCTTTCGGCGGCGTTGTAATAGTCCGCTTCCGCGCTCTTCGGCTGCTCGGCCACGGCAGCGGGTGCGGGCTCCTCAACCGGTGCGGCGGCCACCGGTGCGTTCGCCGGCCGGTCATACACGCCATCGTGCGTGGCCGTGCTGTCCAAGGCGCCGGAACAGGCCTGCAGCAGAAGAGCGGTCAGCAGGGCCGTTGGGGCGGTGCGGAGGGGCTGAAGGGGTCGGTCCATGGTGCAGGGTTAACGCCGGACAGGGCGGCTTCGTTGTGTACTTTTGGCCGCTTCGTCTGCATCAAAAATAATACCACCCGGCGGCCCTCATGGCGGACATCCTGACAAAGCGTGCGGACGACCACGCACAATGGTACAACGACCTGGTGCTGAAGGCCGACATGGCCGAGCACAGCGATGTGCGTGGCTGCATGGTGATCAAGCCGCACGGCTATGCCATCTGGGAGAAGATGCAGCGGGCCCTCGACGGCATGTTCAAGGAGACCGGACACGTCAACGCCTATTTCCCGCTCTTCATCCCCAAGAGCTACCTGGCCAAGGAGGCCAGCCACGTGGAGGGCTTCGCCAAGGAGTGCGCCGTGGTCACCCACTACCGACTGAAGAGCGATCCCGTTCACGGGGTGGTGGTGGATCCCGAAGCGAAACTGGAGGAGGAGCTCATCGTGCGCCCCACCAGCGAGACCATCATCTGGAACACTTACCGCGGCTGGATCAAGAGCTACCGGGACCTGCCGCTGTTGATCAACCAATGGGCCAACGTGGTGCGTTGGGAGATGCGGACGCGCCTGTTCCTGCGCACGGCCGAGTTCCTCTGGCAGGAGGGCCACACCGCCCATGCCACCAGGCAGGAGGCCATCGAGGAGACCGAGCGCATGCTGGAGGTCTATCGTCGCTTCGCCGAAGAGTGGCTGGCCATGCCCGTGATCAAGGGCATCAAGACGCCGGGTGAGCGCTTCGCCGGTGCGGAGGAGACCTACTGCATCGAGGCGATGATGCAGGACGGCAAGGCCCTGCAGGCCGGGACCTCGCACTTCCTCGGCCAGAACTTCGCCAAGGCCTTCGACGTGCTGTTCACCACCAAGGAGAACCGCCAGGAACACGTATGGGCCACCAGCTGGGGCGTGAGCACCCGGTTGATGGGAGCGCTGATCATGACCCACAGCGATGACAATGGACTGGTGCTTCCTCCGAAGCTCGCGCCCATCCAGGTGGTCATCGTGCCGATCGCGAAGAACGCCGAGCAGTTGAGCGCGATCAGCGCATTCGTGGCCCCCATGATCGCGGCCATGCGCGCCAAGGGCATCTCCGTGAAGTTCGACGACGACGACACCAAGAAGCCGGGCTGGAAGTTCGCTGAACATGAACTCAAGGGTGTTCCGGTGCGGATCGCCGTGGGCCCACGCGACATGGAGAACGGAACCGTGGAGGTGGCCCGCAGGGATACCCTGGAGAAGCAGGTGATGCAGGCCACGGGCCTCGCCGAGAAGGTGGAGCACCTGTTGGAGGCCATCCAGGACAACCTCTACCAGAAGGCCCTCGCCATGCGGGAACGGTACACGCGGGCGGTGAACACCTATGATGAGTTCAAGGTGGCCATCGAGGAGGGCGGGTTCATCCTCGCCCATTGGGACGGCACGGCCGAGACCGAGGAGCGGGTGAAGGAGGAGACCAAGGCCACCATCCGCTGCATTCCTCTTGACGGCGATACCACCCCGGGGACCTGCATGGTCACCGGCCGCCCGAGCGACCGTCGCGTACTCTTCGCCCGCGCCTACTGATGAGCCCCAGGAAAACCACCCCGAACCCCGCGCCGGCCACCCCCGGCCCGCGCGACATGATCCTGCGCATGCTGCAGCTCAAGAGCGGCATGAAGCAGGATGTCTACCACCGCATCCTTGGCCTGTTCCACGAGCTGAAGGAAGTGCTTCAGGAGGTGGCCGAAGACCTGGAACATGAGATGGTGCAGCGCGACAAACGGGTGAGCGTGCAGTACCGCGACAAGGGGGAGATGACCTGCGAGCTCAAAGTGGCCGGTGATACGGTGATCTTCCACATGCATACCAACGTGTTCCGGCTGGACCAGGGGCACAGCCTGTGGAAGACCAGCTACCTGGAGGAGGACGAGCAACGCGGCTACTTCGGGGTCATCAACGTCTACAACTTCCTGAGCGACTCCTTCAAGTACAACCGGGAGCGCGACCTGGGCTACCTCGTGAGCCGCCTATTCCTCAACAAGGACGGCCACTTCTTTGTGCAGGGCAAACGCCAGCTGGGCTTCTTGTACAATGATCTGGCCGGCAACAAGATGGACAGGGAGGTCTTGAAACAGGTGATCTACTCCACGATCATCTATGTGCTGGACTTCGACCTGCTCACACCGCCGTACGATCAGGTGAACCAGGTGACCGTGAGCGAGATGAACGAGATCAACGCGGGTCTCCAGCTCTCCACCGGAAAGCGGTTGGGCTTCCGGTTCCAGGCGGACGTGGACGACCTCACCTGATCTTGCACAGATCGGTGCATGTCTTATCTTTGCCCGCCCTTTCGGAGACCCTCCGCAAGGTTGACATCGTGGCCCGTTCGTCTAGGGGTTAGGACGCGTCCCTTTCACGGATGAAACAGGGGTTCGATTCCCCTACGGGCTACAATCGAAAACCCGCGCTCAGCGCGGGTTTTCTCATTCCGCCCTCCGGGGAATGGCGCCACGCTTGCGATCCTCCACCGGTGTATCGCCGCTAGCGCCTCCTACGGGCTACTCCCGCGCTGAGCGCGGGTTTTCTCTTTGCGACCTACCGGAAGCGGCTCCGTGCAGGCGATGCCTCTGCGGTGGATCGCCGAATGGACCAGTGCGCGTGATCCCGCCACGCGCCGGGCGCAACCTCGGCACGGATGTGCACGTATCTTTGGCGCTTGTCCGTCAAGGACTTGCCTTCCGGAGCGGGGATCGTCGTCCCTGCGGAGGGCTTCCGCGGACCGCACGCGCATGAAGGAGTTCAAGGGGATGGGATGGGGGCTCATGGTCACCCTCGTGCTGCTGACGGGCTGCGTTGGCGGACGACGCAACATCAACTACCTGCAGGACGGCTCGCTGACCCCGGGTGCGGCCAAGTTGTTCGAGAACCGGAAGTTCGAGTACCGCATCCAGGTGAACGATGTGCTCAGTATCCGTGTACTGGGGTTGGATGAGGCCACCCACCGCTTCTTCAACGTGGAGAGCCAGAACGGCTTCCAGGGCGTGAATGACGCGGCGCTGTACGTGAACGGTTTCTCCGTGGACAAGAACGGGCAGGTGCAGCTGCCCACCGTGGGTCGCATCAAGGTGCAGGGCCTGACGATGGGCGAGGCGCAGGACCTGGTCCAACGCAAGATCAACGAGTACTTCACCAACGCCACCGTGATCCTCAAGTTGGTGAGCTTCCGCATCAGCGTGCTGGGTGATGTGCGCAATCCGGGCATGTACTTCATCTACAACAACCAGATCACGATCTTGGACGCACTGGCCATGGCGGGCGGCCCTGGGGAGTACGGTGACAAGAGCAAGGTGACGCTCATGCGTCAGAGCGACCGGGGGGTTCAGGCCCTCTACGTGGACCTTTCCGGCACCGAGGTGCTCGCCAGCGAGTACTACTACCTGCTGCCCAACGATGTGGTGTACGTGCCCACGCTGAAGGCCCGTGCAGGCCGGATGAACCTGGAACTGCTGTCGGTGCTCTTCGGTGCCATCAGCGCCCTGGCCCTGGTGGCGAACGTGGTCATCCTCAACCAGAACAACAACTGATGGCGGCTCAGACCGGAACGGGGGACACGATCGACCTGCGGGCCATCTTTCGCAAGCTGGCGGCCAAGTGGTGGTTGTTCCTCATCACGCTCTCGCTGTCCGGCGCGGCTGCGGTGGCCTATCTGAAGACCACCCCGAAGCAGTTCCTGGTGAGCGCCACCATGCTGATGGGGGAGAAGAGCCGCAACAGCTTCGGGGGCGGGCAGGACGAATTCCTCAAGGGGATGTCCTTCCTGCGCAGCGGAGGCGACATCGAGGACCACATCGCGATCCTCACCTCGAGGTCGAATGTGGAGAAGACGCTCAAGCGGCTTGATTTCGGGATCACCTTCTACGAGGAGCGCCGCTTCCTGAAACAGGAGCGCTACGACTATCCGCCGTTCAAGATCACGCTGGACACGGCCTCCCTGCAGATCACAGGGGTGCCCATCCACGTCTCGGTGGACCTGGCGGCCGGCACCTACCGGGTGAAGGCCGAGGGCAAGAACGTGCGGCTCTACAACGTCAAGCGCCAGGAGGTGGTGAGCGAGTTCATGGAGCAGGTGACCATCGACCAGATGGCGAAGGTGGGCGAGCCGTTCGTGGGGGACAAGCTCAGCTTCCACATCGAGTTCCCCGAGGACAGGCGCTACGATCCCGAGAGCGACTACTACTTCTACATCAACAGCCTGGAAAGCCTCACCAAGCTGTACAAGGGCATCACGTTCGCCGAGCCGGCGAGCGACAACAGCAACATCGTGCAGCTGAGCGTGGTGGGCGAGGTGGTGAGCAAGGAGCGGAACTACCTGAACAAACTGATGGAGACCTACATCGAGGGCGAGCTGTACAAGCAGCAGCAGAAGGGTCTGAAGACCATCAACTTCATCGACAACCAGATCGGTACGGTGAGCGACTCGCTGCGGCAGGTGGAGAGCAGCATGGAGAGCTTCCGGGGCAGCAGCGGCGGCATGATGAGCGCCGGCACCACGAGCGATGCGTTGTTCCAGGAGCGTTCGCGATTGGAGGATGAGCGCAGCGCCGTGATGCAGAAGCGGCAGTACTGCCAGACCATCCTCAGCAAGCTGCGCAGCGCGGAGGATTTCCGCAACGTGGCGGCCCCCTCCAGCTCAGGCATCGACGACCCGGTGCTCAACAACCTGGTGATCCAGCTCACCCAGTTGTACGCCGACCTCGCCGCGCAGAACCTCAGCACGGTCCGAAGCAACCCGACCATCATCGCGATGGAGCGGAAGATCCAGAACATCAAGAGCTCGCTGATCGAAACGGCGGAGGGACTCGTGAGCCAGGCCGACATCAGCATCGCGGAACTGAACCGGCGCCTGGGCTCGATCAACTACCAGTTCAATCAACTGCCCGAGAACGAGCGTCGCCTGGTGAACATCGAGCGGAAGTTCAAGTTGAGCGACAACCTGTACAACTACCTGATGGAGAAGCGCGCCGAGGCGGGCATCGCCATCGCGAGCGATCAGGTGGACAAGAGCGTGGTGGACGACGCGCGCATGAGCGGCTTCGGCCCGGTGGCTCCGGACAAGAAGACCATTTTGGGCGGTGCCCTGATGCTGGGGCTTCTGCTGCCGTTCGGGTTCATCCTGGTCCGCGACTTCCTCAATGACCGCATCGAGCACCTGGAGGAGCTCAAGCGCGTGAGCCCGATCCCCGTGCTGGCCACCATACCTGGCGGGAAACGCAAGCGCGTGCTGCCCAGCGAACCCAAGTCGCTGCTGGCCGAATCGTTCCGCACGGCCCGCATCAACCTGCAATACCTCAATGCCAATGCGGCCCGGCAGGTGATCGGTTTCACATCCAGCACAAGCGGCGAGGGCAAGACCTTCTGCGCACTGAATCTCGCGAGCGTGATGGCCATGAGCGGACAGCGCACCTTGATCATCGATGCGGACATGCGCCGGCCACGTCTGGAGGAGACCCTGGAACTGAAGGCCGGACAGGGGCTGAGCAACTACCTGATCGGCGAGTGCCAGCTGAACGACATCATCCGGCGCGGCGACATCGAGGGTCTTGACGTGATCACCGCGGGTCCGGTGCCCCCGAACCCCCTCGAGCTGGTGGAGGTGCCGCGCATGGCCGAGCTGTTCCAGCAGTTGCGTGGTCGCTACGACCAGATCATCGTCGACGCCTCCCCGATGGGGCTGGTGAGCGAGTATGTGATCCTGGCCCGTCACATCGACGTCACGCTCTATGTGGTGCGCCAGAACCGCACCCACCGCAAGGCGCTCCGCATCATCAACGAGATGTACGTGGACAAGAAGGTGGGCCGGATCGACCTGTTGCTCAACGACGTGAAGGCCGGCGAGGGCTACGGCGACGGCTACGGCTACTACACCAAATAGGCCCGCCGGACGCATGCTGCGCACCGAGGGGTTCCGCAAATACCTGGGCAACACTTCCTGGCTCTTCGGTGAGCAGGTGGTGAGGCTGGTGGTGGTGCTGGTCACCGGCATCTATGTGGCCCGTTACCTGGGCGACGCGCTTTTCGGGCAGTTGAACTACGCCACGGGCTTCGTGGGCATGTTCTTCGCGCTCAGTGCCATGGGCGTGGACCAGATCATCGTGCGCGACCTGGTGCAACGTCCCGAGCGTCGTGACGAGCTTCTCGGCACCGCGGCCTTCATCAAGCTCGTGGGCTCGGTGCTGCTGCTCTTGGTGGTCCTGGCCGCCACCTTCATCAAGGACATGGACGGGCTGACGGCGACGCTCGTGGTGGTCATCGCCGGAGCCGAGCTGCTCCGTCCCTTCAGCGTGATCGAGCACCACTTCATGGCCCGGGTCGATGCGAAAAGCTCCGTCAGGGTACAGTTCGCGCAAGTGCTCATCAGCGCCGCGTTCAAGCTCGCCCTCATCGCCCTGCGTGCACCGCTGATCTGGTTCGCCTGGGTCTACGTGCTGGAGACCTTCGTGCTCGCCGCTGGATATTCCCTGGCCCTTGCACGGGATGGAGGAAGCTGGAGGACCTGGACCGTTTCCCGTTCCACCTTGCGGTATCTGGTGAACGAGAGCTGGCCCATGCTGGTGTACGGGGTGGCGCTGTACATCCAGGCCAAGATCGACCAGGTGATGATCGGTGACATGCTCGCCTCCACCTTGGGGCAGGAGGCCGCCTACGCCGAGGTGGGCCAATACTCCGTGGCGCTCAAGATGATCGAGGCCATGGGCTTCCTGCCGGTGATCGTGCAGAAGAGCCTGGCGCCCGCCATCACCCGGGCGAAGCTGCAGGACCCGGCATTGTATGCGGACAGGCTGCTGAACCAGTACCGGCTGATGTTCCTGATGTTCCTGCTGACCTCCGTGCCCCTGTACTTCCTGGCCAAGCCGCTTATCGTGTGGCTGTACGGAGAGGCCTTCGCACCGGCGGGCGCCCTGTTGTCGCTCTTCGCCATCCGACTGTTCTTCACCAACATGGGCGTGGCGAAGGCGAGCTTCATCACCAACGAGGGGCTGTTCCGTTACTCGCTTCTCACCGCGGTGGTGGGTGCCGGGCTCAACATCGCCATCAACTATTTCCTGATCCCCCCGTTCAAGTCCATCGGCGCGATCTGGGCCACGATCGGTTCGTTCCTCGTCAGCATCGTCCTTTTGGACCTGCTGTTCCCCCGCACGCGGGTGAATTTGCGCTGGATGGTGCATGGCATGGCCACGTTCTGGCGGTTCCACCGCGCCACCTGAGCCCATGGACCGGCATCTCGTACCCGTACGCCCAACGCTCTTCGCCGAGCGCTCGTGCCCGCACTGTGGGGCGGGTGCGCCGGAGGCATTGGGCGTGGTGGTGCCCGGGGTGCACGTGCTGGGCGACTATCGCTGCCGGTCCTGCGGCTACGCCTTCCTGCACGACCTGCCCGTGGGCTTCGCGGTGGACCACGACGTGGCCATCGGTCGGGAGGACGGAGCGCTCCACGATACCAAGCAGGCCGAGGGCTGGGTGTGGGGCCCGCTGCTGGAGGGCTTCAGGAACCCTTCGGACCGGGAGGTGCGCGTCGAACGCCGCGTGCTTCGTCCCGCCAAACGCGTGGTGATCCTGAACACCCTGGATTTCCTGTACGGCCATGTGCTGCTCAAGCTCTGGAACGCGCAGTACTACCTCGACGAGCACAAGGACCTCGGTCTGGTGCTGATCCTGCCGAAGAGCTTTGCCTGGATGGTGCCCGAGGGCACCGCTGAGGTGTGGGAGGTGGACCTGCGGCTGGGCGAGGCCCATGGTTGGTACCGGTCCATCGATCGGTTCGTGCAGGAGCGCCTGGGCGAGTACGACGAGGTGTACTTCGGCAAGGGCTATGCCCATCCGGACAAGAGCACGATCGACATCCGTCGGTTCTGCGGTGTGGAGCCCTTCGACCTGGAACGGTTCGACACGGCGCCGCGCCACATCACCTTCGTGCTGCGCGATGACCGGCTCTGGTATCGGTCGCGGATGATGCGCTTCGCGCACCGGGTGTTCCGTCGCCTGGGCCTGCAAGGCCTTCTCGGAACGCTCTTCATCGCGGACCAGGAGCGCCTCGCGCGCGCCACCCTGCGCCGCATCCGCAGGCGCTACCCGGATGCCCAGGCCACGTTCGTGGGTCTGGGGGATGCCGGTGCCGAGCGCGACGGGGTCAAGGACCTGCGCACCCGCAGGATGAGCGTCGAGGTGGAGCTGGCCTGGTGCCGGGCCTACGCGGCGAGCCAGTTCGTGATCGGTGTCCACGGCTCGAACATGCTGCTGCCCACGGCGCTGGCCGGTGGCTGCATCGAGGTGCTTCCCTACGACCGCTACCGGAACATCGTTCAGGATGTGGCGGTGCGGCAGCGCGACGTGATGCAGCTCTTCCTCTACCGCTTCGTGGACGAGTACGCGTCGCCGGCGGCCGTGGCGCGTCACGCGATCTCCATGTTCGCGGACCACCGGGTCTTCCACCGCAACAACCGCATCAACATCTACTGACCGCGATGCCCGAACCGCAACAGGCCCCGCCGCTCACCACGCCGGTGCTGCTCATCGCCTTCAACAGGATCGCGCCCACGCGCCAGGTGTTCAACGCCATCCGGGCGGCGCGCCCCACGAAGCTGTACCTCGCCTGTGATGGACCCAGGAACCCGGAGGAGGCGTTGCGGTGCGAGGAGGTGCGTGCGCTTGCCCGCGAAGTGGACTGGCCCTGCGAGCTGCATACGCGGTTCAACGAGCGCAACCTGGGTCTGCGCAAAGGGGTGAGCAGCGCGATCGCCTGGTTCTTCGAGCACGAGCCGGAGGGCATCGTGCTGGAGGACGACACCCTGCCGGTGCCCACCTTCTTCCGGTTCTGCCAGGAGCTGCTGGAGCGTTACCGCCATGATGAGCGCGTGTGGGTGATCATGGGCAACAACCTGATGGACGACTGGCCGGGCGGCACGGACGGGTCCTACTATTACAGCGCGCATGGATACGGGGCCCCTTGGGGCTGGGCCAGCTGGCGTCGCACATGGTCCCACTACGACGTGGACATGGGGCAGTGGCCCGCCCTGAAGCAAAGCCCGTTGCTGAAGGACTTCTTCCTGGACCGCCGCGAGGAGGAGGACGTGCACAGCATGTTCGATTACGTGCACTGCGGGCGGATGAACTCGTGGTCCTACCAGCTTGACATCACGCGGGTGATGAACCACGGCCTCAACATCCTGCCTGCCGTGAACCTGATCCGCAACATCGGGTTCGGTGCGGACGGCACGCACACGGTGGATCTTTCGGACCCGCGGAACAAGGACACCGCTCGCGACATCGTCTTTCCGTTGCAGCACCCCCGGTTCATGATGCTGGACGCCCGACGCGACAGGGCGTACTTCCGGCGCTTCATCGGCAGCACGCCGTCCTACCGGTTCAAACGGTCGTTGAAGGCCCTGCTCGGCGGTCCCGATGGCGCCTTGCTCAAGTCCCTCTCGTCCATCAAGGCTAAGTTAGGCGGGCGATAGGCCAACGCCGGATGATCCGCAAACGCGACCTGGTCGACCTGCTGTTCCTGATCGGCTTCGCCGTGTACGGGTTCGGCAGCTACATCGGCATGAAGCAGGGCCTCTCCAAGGGCCTGATCGTGTCCAACCTGCCGTTCCTGGCCATCGTGGTGTTCTATCTCATCGACGCGGTGTATCGGCAGCGCGTGCGCTACATGCTGACGGGCACCTACTGGCTGTGCCTGCTGTACATCGTCACCCTGGCCGTGTCCATGCTGGTGGGTCTCCGAGGCGGCATCCCCGGCCTCAACGCGGGCAACGTGCTCCTGTCCATCCTGCTCTTCACGGTGCCTTTCCATGCCGCGGTGGTGGTCCAGTTCTACCATCGGGACGATGACGGCTTCGACTTCTCGATGCTGCTGCTGCGTTCGCTGGGCCTGCTCATCCTCATCAACATCCTGGGATACGCCGCCGGCATCCGCTCCTTCGGCCACAGCTTCGAGGGCCGGGCGAACTTCCCCTTCATCCGCGGCATCTACACGGGCGCCCACGTGCTCTCGGTGATCACGTTGATGATGCTGTTCCAGTTGCGCGACCTTTCCCGTCGCCCGGTGACGGTGGCGCTGGTCATCGGCGCCATCCTGCTCAACCTGGCGATGATGGTGAGCATCAACAGCCGGCTATCCCTGATGATCTTCCTGCTGCTCGCTGTGCTCTTCCTCACACGGGCCATCAAGGTGGCGCGCGGCCTGTACACCATCTCCCTCTTCACGATGCCGTTGTTGTTGAGCTTCTCCCTGCTGGTGTACCAGGTGCTCAGTCTGCCCTTCTTTCAGGCGATCCTGCAGCGCGTGAGCAAGGAGGACGTGACCACCTTCAACGGGCGCAGCTACATCTGGAACGCGGTGGCGGATTGGGCGTGGAGCGACCGCACGGGCCTGCTGTTCGGCAACGGATACAAGGGGCACTACAAGCTGCACCTGCTCGATCTCGTGGCCAGGCTCTGGGGCGAGAAGCATGCCTACAACCTTCATTCCCACAGCACATTCACGGAAGTGGTGGTGGGGCAGGGCATCTTCGGTGTGGTGTTGCTGTACATCATCCTGTGGAGAGGATTCAAGCACTACCGGCGGGAGTACCTGATGCGGACGGACCAGGCGCCGATCTTCGCCGGGCTGGTGTACATCCTCTTCATCTGGCAGATCGACATCTTCTGCTACGGCGTGGACATCGGGCATGCGATCCTCTTCTGCATGATGGCACCGCTGGCGCTCCGCCCCGACGCGATCACCCGCCGGACACGATCATTGGAAGGCGCATGGATGGACTGAACGCACCCTTGGAAGGCGGTCGCCGGGTCCGGGGCGAGGCCGCAGGCCGGCCTGGAACACCCCTTGTGAGCATCGTCACGGTGGTGTACAACGGAGCGGCCACCCTGGAGCGCACGATCAAGAGCGTCCTTGAACAGCGCCATCCGGCCATCGAACACATCATCGTCGACGGTGGAAGCACGGACGGGACGCTCGACCTGTTGCGGCGCTACGAGGACCGGCTGGCCTACTGGGTGAGCGCGAAGGACCGTGGCATCTACGACGCCATGAACAAGGGCGTGGCGCTGTGCACCGGCGATTGGGTGGGTCTGATCAACGCGGACGACTGGTACGCCGCCGATGCGGTGGAACAGGTGGTGGCGGCCGTGAAGGACCGCGACGACATCAACATCGTGCACGGTGACATCCTGATCCACTACCCGGGCGGGGTCAGCAAGGTGAAGCATGCACGCGTGAACGGATTCCTGCTGAAGCACTGGGAGATGGTGCTGAACCACCCCACCTTCTTCGTGCGGCGCAGCTACTATGCGGGCCGGCCCTTCGATGCGGAGCTTCGTGTGAGCGGTGACCATCAATGGACCCTGCGCGCGTGGATGGAGGACCCCCGGCAGTTCGTGTATCTGCCCCGCGTGCTGGCCCACTTCACCGCGGGCGGCGCCAGCATGACGATCCCGTTGCGGAAGGTGCTGCATGAGGGTGCGCGCGTGAGCCGGTCGGTGGGCATGGGCCCGTTGGGCGTGTTCACCGGACAGGTGGTGCGCACCGCGCTGTACGTCCCCCAGGTCCTGAAGCTGAAGCTCAACCAGTACCTTGGCCGGCGTCGTTGAGCACGCCATGGCCAGCATGTGGAACATCGCCCAGGACTGGGCGGCCAACCGGGGCAATCCGAAGGGACGGCTGGTGATGTTGCTGTACCGCACGGCGCACCTGCTGCGGCAGAGCACGATCACCTTCCTTCTGTTCCTCCCGTACTTCCTGCTCTACAGGCTCCTGGTCGAGTGGGTGCTCTGCATCGAACTGCCTTGGAAGACGCGTATCGGTCCGGGGTTCCGGATCGATCACGGCCAGGCGCTCGTGGTGAACGACCACACGGTGTTCGGTGCGGGCTGCACGGTGCGCAACAGCACCACCATCGGCAACAAGCGCCTCCCTGACGGCACCTACAGTGCCAGCCCGCGCTTCGGGGACCGCGTGGACATCGGTGCGAACGCTGTCATCATCGGACCCATCACCGTGGGTGATGATGCGGCGATCGGGGCCGGGGCCGTGGTGGTGAAGGATGTGCCCGCCGGGTACATCGCCGTGGGCAATCCGGCGCGCATCCTGCCGCGCCGCCGTCCCGCCTGAACGCCCGACCCCCGGTCCGATGGACCAGGGGCCGGGCTTGGTGTATGGCGGGGATGCCATTGATGGCGCTAGCGCACCATGAGCTTCTGTTCGGTCCGGGTGCTTCCGTCGTCCACGCTCAGGACGTATGTGCCTGGGCGCACGGTGGAGGGCACAGGCAGGGGCGAGGTGGTGTTCACACGGTCCTGCCAGACCATGCGGCCGCTCAGGTCCATGAGCCGGAGGTCGGCGGCGCCCGTGCCGGTGAGGTGGAGCAGGCCGCCGGCCTCCACGGGGTTCGGATACGCCACGGGCCGGTCGGCGCTCAGGGCGTCCGTGGGTGAGATCCCCGTGCTGAGCCCGCAGAGGATGTCCTCCTCGCGCACCAGGACGATCGAGCGGTAGGCCTGCACCGTGATGGAACCGCTGTGCAGGTTGCCCTGGACATCGCTCCAGCAGCCGTCGAGGCTGAAGGTCTGCGCGGTGGGCTGGTCGTTCACCAACAGCTGCTGGCGGTCCAGCGGGTCCAGCGGCGTCACGTCCACACGATGCAGCTCCACATTGTCCAACCAGTAGGTGCTCTCGGTGTAGTGGTTGGTGAAGGTGCAGTTGCCCTGGTCGGTGAGGTCGCTCTGGAAGAACATCGTGACATCGCGGCGCACGGGGCTGAAGGGAATGAAGCGACTGGCGACCATCTGCGGCCCGGTCTGCTGCGTCAGCCCCTTGAAGCCGGCCTTCACTTCGCCCTGCACGGTGCTCTGGATGCTGAAGCGCAGCCGATACCATTGGCCGTTCTGCACATTGGCCAGCTGGGTGTGCTTCAGGGTGCACTCGTGGTAGGTGTTGTTGTTGGCGAAGTGGACCTTGAGGGCGCCGTTGTCCAGCTGGCCGTAGTCGTGCGAGATCTGCCCCTGGCTGGGCCAGCCGCTCCAACCGTTCACGTCGTAGGCGAAGTTGCCGTTGGGCACCAGGTTCGCGCTCAGCACGTCGGCCACCTCGAATGCGCTCATGGTCTTCGGGCTGCGCAGTGAGTTCGGGTCCTCGCCCCTTTCGGCCTGCCAGCGCTCCAGGCTGAAGTACTTCATCACCCCGGCGAAGGTGTTGAACTGCAGGATGCTGCGGTCGTTGTAGGGGTTGAAGTAGTAGTTGTCGTTGAAGGTGCCGTAATCCACCCAGTTGGCCGAGTACACGTGGTACTGGCGCATGCAGAGCTGGTCCTCGGCCAGCGCGTACATCACGTTGCCGGTGTACACATCATTGAAGGCGGGCACATGATAGGGGGCGGTGGCTCCCGGGCCGTTGTAGTTGCTGAAGTCCGAGATGGAGAGCTGCACCGTGTTGTTGAACAGGATGTTGTCCTTGATCTGGTTGCCGGTGCTCACCATGGTGTGGTCCACGTGGATGCCGCTGCCCAGGCAGTTGGCCACGGTGTTGTGCTGCACCAGTGTGTTCTTGATGCTGATGTTGCCGAAGTAGATGCCGTGGCAGATGGGTTCGTAGTTGCTGAAGTTCGGCGCCGAGCTCTCCAGGTTACCGGTGATGTCCATCACGATGTTGTCGCGGATGATCATGCCGTCGGCGTTGTCGAACGCAATGCCGCCACCGTCGTTGAGGATCGCCAGGGCGTGGCGCACCACGTTGCGTTCCACCAGCGCGTTGCGCTCCACCACCATGCCCACGTAGCCGATGTTGTCGAAGCGGTTGTCCGTCACCACCATGCCCTGGCCGGTGAGCCGCAGTCCGAAGTAGCCCCAGTTGTTCTCACCGAGGCCCGGCTGCAGGGCCACGTCCTCGAACACGCACTGCGTCACCGAGCTGTTGTCGTCCATCAGGTATACCCCGGTGGCGTAGGTGCGCTGCACGTTCAGGTGGTGGAAGTCCTGGTCGCCGCCGGTGCTCAGGATGGCCTGGTACGTGTCGCTGAAGCTGCAGTGGGCGGCCTCCAGCTGGGTGGTGCCGCTCAGGCGCAGGCTGGCTCCGGTCTGATGGCGGAAGGCGATGTGCTCCACGAGGATGTGGTGGCGCTGCCAGCTCACGGAGATGCCATGGTCGGTGACGCTCACCTCCACCAGTTGGGTGTTCGGGTCGGCGTTGCCGGGGCACCACAGGTAGAGCTGCCCATTGGCCACGTCGTGGAACCACTCCCCGGGCGCATCAAGCTCGCTGAGCTTGTTGCGGAGGAAGTAACCCCAGTGGTCGTCGCCGATGTTGTTGCCTGTGCTGGTGTGGGTGAGCGTGGTTCCCGAGTGCGCCGTCACGCGCGCGGTGTCGTAGCTCCAGTTGGTGGTGCGCATCACCATCGTGGCCCCGGTCCAGTATCCGGCCGGCTGGGTGAGCGCGGCGTCCTGGGTGGTGGTGGAGGTTCCCAGGTCGTTGCGCAGCCAGCCACTGTTCGGGTAGCGCGCCAGGGTCTGCAGTTGCCCGTTCACGTAAAGGTGCTTCATGGACGGGGTGAACGGGGCGCGCCAGATGTTCCCACTATGCACCGTCCAACCTGTCACAGGCACGCTGCCGCTGATCACGGGGTCTGCCCCGGTGCCATAGGCGCCGATGGTGATGCGGTTGCCTGCAGTGCCGCTGGCCGAGACCGTCAGCTTGCCGCGGTACACGCCCCCGCGTTGGAAGAGCACCTGGTCGCCCGGCTGCACTTGGCCGGCGATCTGGTTCACGCGGGCGATGGTCTGCCAGGCCTGGGCCGGGCTCGTTCCGCTGTTGGCATCGTTCCCGGTGGGCGAAACGTGGTAGGTGGCCGCTGGAAGCTTGAGGGCCAGCAGGAGCAGCACAGGGAGAACGAGGTGTAGGGTTCTGTTGCGCATGATCGGTCGTTCGTGCCGTTCAACCCCGGGGAAGGGGCGCCGGTTGGGTTCTTTCGACGGATCCCGATGCAGCCCCGATGAACGCCTTACGATGGCCGTCCGGGGCGGATACCTTTGGCCGCCGATGACCGGACGACCCTTGCATGTGCTTGTCGTGGGCCAGACCCCGCCACCTTTCGGAGGCCAGGCGGTGATGATCCAGACCATGCTTGAGGGGCGGTACGAGGGGGTGGTGCTCCATCACGTGCGCATGGCCTTCTCGGAGGACATGGAAAGCGTGGGCCGTTTCCAGCCGCGCAAACTGTGGGTGCTCTTCACCACCGTGCTGGCCGTGTGGCGCGCCCGGATCGTGCATCGCACGCCGGTGCTTTACTATCCGCCCAGCGGACCCAACAAGGTGCCCGTCCTGCGCGACCTGGTCTTGCTCTGCGCTGTGCGTTGGATGTTCCGTCTCACGGTGTTCCACTTCCACGCCAGTGGGGTATCCGGTTTCGCCCCGCAACTACCCCGGGCAATGCGCCCCTTGTTCCGCATCGCCTACGGACGTCCTGACCTGGCCATCCGCACGGCGGAGCAGAACCCCGATGACGGGGCGGCGTTGGGCGCGCGGCGGTCGATCGTCGTTCCCAATGGTGTGCCGGACGGGCGCGGCACGGTGGCCGAGCGGACGGCGGCACCGGGCGGGCCGCTCGTGGTGCTCTTCACCGGGGTGCTGATCCCCAGCAAGGGTGTGATGGTGCTGCTGGAGGCGTTCAGGTTGCTCCGTGGCCAGGGGGTGAACGCGCGGTTGGAGCTGATGGGCAAGTGGGGTGATGCGACCTTCCGGGAGCAATGCGAACGCTTCGTGGCACTGCACGGGCTTGCGGACCGGGTGCGGTTCCTCGGGGTGAAGCGCGATGCGGAGAAGCTCGCTCACTTCGCCGGTTGCGATATCTTCTGTTTCCCCTCGCACTTCGAGGCCGAGAGCTTCGGGTTGGTGCTCACCGAGGCCATGCAGTTCGCGAAGCCTGTGGTGAGCACGCGCTGGCGAGGCATCCCGTCAGTGGTGGAGGAGGGTGTCAATGGGTTCCTGGTGCCGGTGGAGGACCCCGGTGCGGTGGCGGATCGCCTGGCCAGGCTGGCGGCCGACCCCGATCTGCGTCGCACGATGGGCGATGCGGGCCGGCGCATCTTTGAGCAGCGGTTCACGTTAGAACGGTTCCATCGGCGTATGGAAGAGGCTTTCCTCAGCCTGCGTCACTAGTGCGAACGACCATGCGCGTCCTTGTCACCGGCGGATCCGGCTTCATCGGCACCAACCTCGTGAAGCTCCTGCTCGATGCGGGGGAGGAGGTGCTCAACGTGGACTGGAACCCACCGCTGGACCCGGGACAGCGGCCGACCTGGCGGGAGCTCGACATCATGGATGAGAAGGCGCTCGCGGAGGTCTTCGCGGCCTTCAGGCCCACGCACATCGTGCATCTGGCCGCACGCACCGACACCGACGAGCAGCAGGACCTCAACGCCTATGTGCAGAACCACGAGGGCACCCGCCGTGTGCTGAACGCGGTGAAGGCCTGCCCGACCGTGGAGCGCATCATCGTCACCAGCACGCAGTTCGTTTGCGAGGCGGGCCACCAGCCGAAGGACGACCTGGACTTCAAGCCGTTCACGCTGTACGGCGAGTCCAAGCGGCTCACCGAGATGGTCACGCGGGAGGCGCGATTGTCCTGCACCTGGACCATCATCCGGCCCACCACCATCTGGGGCCCGTGGAGCCTGCGCTACCGTGATGTGATGTTCAAGGTGATGCGGAAGGGTCTCTACTTCCATCCTTCACGGCGCAAGGTGATCCGGTCGTACGGCTACGTGGGCAACGTGGTGTGGCAGATCGACCGCATCCTGCGGCTGCCGGCCGATCGGATGAACGGCCGCGTGTTCTATGTAGGCGACCCGCCCTTCGACCTGCGCACGTGGGTGGAGGCGGTGTCCAAGGCGCTCACCGGACGGCCCGTGCGGTACATCCCCACGTGGGCCGTGCGCACCCTGGCGGTCGCCGGTGATGTGCTCAAGGCCGTGGGGCTGCCGTTCCCCATCACCAGCGGCCGCTTCCGATCGATGACCAGCGATTACATCACCCCCATGGACCGCACGATCGAGGCGCTCGGTCCAGCGCCGTTCAGTGTGGAGGACGGTGTGAAGGCGATGGTGGCGTGGTACGATGACGGCAGTGAGCGCATCGCACATCCGGTCCGCAACGTGGTGGGTCATGGCTGAGCGGGTCCCGATCAAGCCGGGCGCTCTGCCCAAGCGGGCGGTGGTCGACGTGGGCATCACCCTCGGAAGCTTCGACGACCACGTGCGGATGATCGCGGCGCTCGGAGCCGCGCATCGCTCGTCGTACGTCTGCTGCGTGAACGCGCACATGGCGGTGGAGGCGGCCCGCGATCCCGCGTTCGCGGCGGTGGTGAACAGCGCCGACCTGGCCACGGCCGATGGCATGCCCCTGCTGCGCTGCCTGCAATGGATCGGCGGTGAGCGGCAGGACCGTGTGGCGGGCAACGATCTGATGCCGGCCCTGCTGGCCAGGGCGGCGGAGCAAGGGCTTTCCGTCTATCTCTATGGCGGGCGCGAAGAGGTGTTGACAAGGATACGCGATCGGGCCGCGCGTGAACTGCCCGCGCTCCGCATTGCCGGGGTGCACGCTCCGCCGTTCCGGGCCTTGAGCGATGCGGAGATGAAGGCCGATGCGGACCGGATCAATGCCAGCGGGGCGCACATCGTGATGGTATCGCTGGGCTGTCCCAAGCAGGAACGCTGGATGGCCGCCATGCGCCCTTCGGTGAACGCGGTGATGCTGGGGCTCGGTGGTGCCTTCCTCCTCTATGCCGGTGTCGACACCCGGGCGCCGAAATGGATGCGCGACCTCTCGCTCGAATGGCTCTACCGGCTGGCCCTGGAGCCCGGTCGGCTGTGGAAGCGCTACCTGGTGACCAACACCTTCTTCCTTGTCCTCGCGATGAAGGCCGGCTGGCAGCGGATGCTCGGACAGCGCTTCGGGCGCATCGCTCCGCAGGCGGAAGCAACGGGGCTCGTCGGATGAGCGTCGTTGCGGCAACCAAGGTGCGTGGAAGCGGCCGCTTTCGACGAATCGAAGGATTTCTTCGACAAAACTTGACAGCGGATGGTGGCTGGTCTAGTTTTGACGTCCCCTTACGACCGGCCAGGAAGCGACCAGGTGCCTCCCATAGATGATCGACGGTAACCCGCCCCTGCGCATGGAAGCGAACGACCCCGGCAAACTGACCGCCCGCCCCGAAGGCATGGGCGACCTGGCGGCCTTGCTGCGGTCCAAACGGTTGTCCCTCCAACAGGTGGGATCCGGGTTGAGCAAGGTGCTCACCCTGGAGCCGCTCACCTCGGTGAAGGACCTCATCATCGTGGGCGAGGGTCCCGCGGCCGAGGAGATCTTCCAGTACTGTCACGACCAGACCGTCCGGGGCTACCGCTTCCGCGGGTTGTTCAACGACCAGGACGTTCGGGGACCGTTGGGTGCGCATCGCTTGGGCGATGTGGAGGCCGCCAAGGTCTTCGCGGTGCAGAACCGCATAGACATCGTGTACTGCGCCCTGCCGGGCACGAGACGGGCGGACATCACGGACCTCATGGAGTTCTGTGAGCGGAACACCATCCGGTTCCGGGTGATACCCAGTTTGGACAGCTTCATCCCCGTGGTGAAGACCACGGACCTGGAGTTCCACGGGTCGGTGCCCGTGAGCAAGCTTCGGCGCGAGCCGCTGGACCATCGGGCGAACCGGGCGTGGAAACGCACCTTCGACATCGTCTTCTCGGCCCTGGTGATCCTGCTGGTCTTCAGCTGGCTCTTCCCCATCCTGGCGCTATTGGTGAAGCTTTCGTCCCCGGGTCCGGTGTTCTTCCGGCAGCAGCGCCTTGGTCGCGACAACAAGGAGTTCGCCTGCTGGAAGTTCAGGTCCATGCGCGTGAACGCCGAAGCGGACACCAAGCAGGCCACCAAGAACGATCCGCGGGTGACCCGCGTGGGGGCCTTTCTGCGGAAGAGCAACCTGGACGAGATGCCCCAGTTCTTCAATGTGCTGATGGGGCAGATGAGCGTGGTGGGCCCCCGCCCTCACCCCCTGCGGCTGAACGACCAGTACAGGGACATCATCGACAAGTACATGGTGCGCCATTTCGTGCGCCCCGGCATCACGGGTTGGGCGCAGGTGAACGGTCTCCGTGGGGAGACCCGCACGCCGGAGCTGATGGAGCGCCGCATCGAACTGGACGTATGGTACCTGGAGAACTGGAGCTTCTGGCTGGACGTGCGGATCGTGGTGAAGACCGTGACGAACATGCTCGGCAAGGACCCCAACGCCTACTGAGGCGGGAGCGGGCTTGTGGAACCGGTGGAAAGCACTATATTTGCCGTCCTTTTCAGAGCCTGAACAGCCATGGCGAACCATAAGTCGGCCCTCAAGCGGGTGCGTCAGACCGAGACCCGCAACGAGCGCAACCGCTACCAGCACAAGACCACGCGCAATGCCGTGCGGGCGCTGCGCAGCACCACCGACAAGAAGGCCGCCACGGCCCTTCTCCCGGAGGTGAGCGCGATGCTTGACAAGCTGGCCAAGCGCAGCATCATCCACAAGAACAAGGCGGCCAACCTGAAGTCCTCCCTGGCCACGCATGTGAGCAAACTGAAGTGACCCGCGCGGTCACCGTCGCACCGGCGAAGGTCCTCCGAACGGGGACCTTTGCTTTTTTTTGACCCATGGCCGACCAGCAGAGCTCCTCCCCGGGCCGGCTCACGATCCGTGAATGGGCCAGCGACGACCGGCCACGAGAGCGGCTCCTGAGCCAGGGTGCCGGCGCGCTGAGCGATGCCGAACTGCTGGCCATCCTCATCCGGTCGGGCACCGTGCAGGCCAGTGCGCTCGACCTGGCCCGGCAGGTGCTGGTCATGGCCGGCAACGACCTGGGCAAGCTCGGCCGCTTGAGCGTGGCCCAGCTCATGCAGGTCAAGGGGCTTGGGCAGGCCAAGGCCATCGGCATCGCGGCCGCCTTGGAACTGGGCCGCAGACGGCGCGATGCCAGCCCCGAGCAACGGGTGCGCATCACCACCAGCGCGGTGGCGTTCGAGTTGCTGCACCCCCTGATGGCGGACCTCATGCACGAGGAGTTCTGGCTGATCCTGCTCGATCGGGGCAACGCCGTCACCGGCAAGGTGCGCGTGAGCCAGGGCGGGATGCACGGTACGGTGGCCGACCCGAAGGTCATTTTCCGGGAGGCGATCGACCGCCGGGCCGCGGGTGTGGTGCTCGCCCACAACCACCCGAGCGGACGCGCCATCCCCAGCGAAGAGGACGTCCGCCTCACCCGCAAGCTCGTTGAGGGTGGGCGGCTTCTGGACATCGCCGTGCACGACCACCTCATCATCACTTCCACGGGCTATTACAGCTTCGCCGACAACGGTTCGCTCTGACCATGGCCGCACCGCTCGAGATCCTGACCGTGGTGGGGGCAAGGCCTCAACTGGTGAAGGCGGCGGTGCTGGCGCGCTGCATCGCCGAACGGTACCACGGCCGGCTCCGTCAGGGCATCCTGCACACCGGCCAGCACTACGATCCCGCGCTATCCGATGTGTTCTTCAAGGAGCTCGGGCTGCCGACCCCGGACGTTTCCCTCGGCGTGGGCGCGGCATCCATCCCCGTGCAGACCGCGCGCATGGTGGAGGGCATCGCCGACGCCATCGCTGGGCGGCGCCCCGACCTCGTGCTGGTGTTCGGCGATACCACGAGCACCCTGGCCGGAGCGCTGGCCGCGGCCCAGTGCGCCGTGCCCGTGGCCCACGTCGAGGCGGGCCTGCGGGCGCACGACCGCAGCATGCCGGAGGAGATCAACCGGATCGTGGCCGACCGGCTTTCCACCTGGCTGTTCTGCCCCACCGAGGCCTCGATGACGAACCTGGGCGCAGAGGGCATCCGCGATTCACCGGGTCCGGCCCACGGGCCCGATGCACCGGTGGTGCGCCTGGTGGGCGACATCCTGTGCGATCACGTGCTGGGCGCACTGCCGCTGGCCGAAGCGCGGTCGCAAGCGCTACGCACCCTGGACCTCGGTCCGAACGGCTACTTGCTGGCCACGGTGCACCGTGCCGCGAACAGCGACGATGCCGACCGCCTCTCCGGCATCATCGCGGGGCTGCACCAGGCCACCCTGGACACCGGGTTGCCCGTGGTGCTGCCCCTGCATCCGCGAGTGCAGCACCTGCTTGACAGCCCCTCGCACGCCATGGTCCGTGAGCGGTTGAACAGGAGCCCCGAACTGCGCGTGGTGCCTCCACAGGGCCCCTTGGACATGCTGGCGCTCACCCGGAACGCGGCCGTTGTGCTCACCGATTCCGGAGGGCTGCAGAAAGAGGCTGCGATCCTGCGACGCCCTTGCGTGGTGCTCCGCGACCGCACCGAATGGGTGGAGCTCGTGGCCTCCGGAAGGGTGGTGCTGGCTGACGCGGACCCCGGGCGCATCGCCGCTGCGGCGAAGGCGGGCCTCGGGCAGCAGCTTGCCGAACCGGCCGGCCTGTACGGGGATGGGGATACGGCGGGCCGGATCTGTTCCATCCTGCTTGGCGAGCGCTGAACCATGCTTCGAAGCCTTGCCGACTACCTTCAGTGCTGGACGCACCTCATGGCGGATCCGGACGGCCGAAGGCTGATCCGGGCACATGCCCGATCGTTGCCCGCCCCCGTTGCACCCTCCTCGGAGCAGGTGAGGCACGCACTGTCCGCCGCGATGGACTGGGTGGGACGGGCGCAGGACCACAGTGGCGATGGAGGCATCGGCAGCCTGCACCTGGTGCATGGCTGGGGTCCTACCTATCCGGAGACCACGGGCTATCTGATCCCCACGCTTTTGGCCGCGGGCGAGGGGCTGCACCGACCGGACCTGGCCGGTCGCGCCGTGCGCGCGGCCGATACCCTGCTCGCCGTGCAGCGACCGGATGGTGGATGGCAGGGTGGTCGTGTCGGCGAGCATCGGCCGTCGGTGGTGTTCAACACCGCGCAGGTGATCCGTGGCATGCTGGCCGCGCATGCGTACACCGGCGCGCAGCGCTACCTGGACGCCGCCGTGCGCGCCGGTGCCTGGATCGTCAGCGTGCAGGAGGCGGACGGCTGCTGGTCACGGCACAACTTCATGGGCGCTGCGCGCGTGTACGACACCTATGTGGATGCCCCGTTGCTGCTGCTGCATCGCGCCACCGGTGAGCCGGGGCTGAAGGAGGCGGCCGTGCGCAACCTGGCCTGGGTGGAGGGGCGGCAGGCCGCGAACGGCTGGTTCACCGATGCGGACAACACGGTGAAGCACAACGACCGGCCCATCATCCATACCCTGGCCTACACGATCGACGGCCTGGCCGAATGCGGCGATCTGCTGGCAGACCCGCAATGGACGGAGATGGCCGAGGCCGCGGCGCGGCCCCTGCGCGATCGCTTCCTGCAACACGGCGTCCTGCATGGTCGATACGACCGTTCGTGGAACGGGAGCGAGGCCTTGATCACCACCGGTGGTGCCCAGCTCGCCGTGGCCTGGCAGCGGCTTGCGCGCGCGGGCATGGACAGCGCTTACGCTCATGCCGCAGCACGGATGCGCGGGCTGCTGGTGGCGCTGCAGGCATGCACCGCCGAAGGACCGCCCGATGGCCGCGGCGCGCTCACCGGCTCGCATCCCCTCTGGGGCCGCTACGAGAAGTTCGCCTGCCCGAACTGGGCCACCAAGTACCTGGCCGACGCCCTACTTTGTGCCGACGGTCGCACGTTCTGCTGAACCCGCCCGTCGCCCTTCGCCCATGCTGCTCGTCCACCTGGAGCATCCATCGACGCGCGCCCATTGGATCGTGGAACACACGATCGGGCGGATGCTGGGGGTGCCGGTGCGCTTCACCAACGATGTGGGCGCGTTCCGCGATGCGGTGGGCCCCCGTCTGAGCTACGGGACCGCGCCGATCGACGGCGCCCTGCATGTCCCCTGGTCCGGCGCGCTGGCCCGGCTGCCTGCGCACGACCCGCCCACGGGCCTGGTGGATGACATGCCGGTCCTGTTCCCGGTGGGAGCGTCGTTCGACCTGTTCGCCGCCGCGTTCTTTCTGCTCGCGCTGGTGGATGAACAGCGGTGCGCGGCGCGCGATGCGCATGATCGCATCCCTTCCGAGGCGTTGTTCACCGTGCGGAGCGGCTTGGCTGACAGGCCCTGGATCGACCGTTGGGCGCTGGATCTCGGCGATCGGCTGCGTCGATACTCGCCCTCGCTTGAGTACACGCGCACCTACCGCCACATCCTCACCGTGGATGTGGACAACGTGCTGCGCTATGCCGGTCGGCCTTGGACACGGGCGTTGGGCGCCACGGTGAAGGACCTGATGCGGTCCGGTCCGGGGGCGGCGGTCGAGCGCTGGATGGTGCGCTCCGGTCTTGTGCGCGACCCGTTCCTGCGCGGCCTCGATCGGCTGGAGCGGCATGCGGGGGATACCAGTGGTGCGATCCTCTTCCTGTTGCTGCGCGGCGATGGCCCGCATGATCATGCCGTGGAGCCGGACCACTGGCCGACCTGGCTGCACCGCTTCCTGCGGCACGACACCAGCCTGCGGGTCGGGCTGCATCCCTCGTACGCGTCAAGCACCGATCACGAGCGCCTCGACGCCGAGATCTCCACCTATGAACGGCGTTTGCAGCCGCGCAAGCTGGTCAGCCGGCAGCACTTCCTGCGCTGGCGCCTGCCCGACACCTTGCGCCGGCTGGCAGCTGCGGGTTTCGTCGAGGAGCACAGCCTGGGCTTCGCGGACCGCACCGGTTTCCGGGCGGCCACCTGCACACCGTTCCCCTGGTACGATCTGGAGAGGGATCGGCCCACCTCGCTGATGCTGTGGCCCTTCGCGGCGATGGACAGTGCGCTCATCGAGCGGAGCGGTCTTGATCCGGACGGCGTGACCGCCGCCATGCGGACGATGAGCGACGAGGTACGCGCGGTGCAGGGCACCTTCGTGAGCGTGTGGCATGATCGTTACCTGAGCGGGCATCGGGAGTTCGCGCGATGGCCGGCGGTGTTCAAGCAGGTGGTGAAGCACGCCAGGCCATGATCACGCACCTGCGGCACGGCCGGATCGACAAGGCCACCTGGGACGCGCTGCTGGACCGGTGCGAGGGCCCGGTGTGGTATGCGCGCAGCGCCGTGCTCGATGCGGCATGCCCCGGTTGGGAGGCCCTTTGGGATGAGGAACGTGGTGCACTGATGCCGCTGACCCATCATCGCAAATGGGGCATCCCGTACCTGTACCAACCGTTCCCGCTCCAGCAGCTCGGCGTGTTCGCACCGACCCACGATGCCGCACGGAACGGCGAGTTCCTCAGGACCCTGCCCGGACGTTTCCGATTGGCGGACATCTACCTCACGAACGCGGCGGTGGAAGGCGCCGGCCCCGGCTGGCGGTTCACCACGCGGCAGGACCAACTGGTGCCGATGGACCGCCCGATCGCGGCCATCCGTCACGGATACAGCAGCAACCACCTCCGCAGCCTGCGGCGGGCGGAGACGGCCGGCCTGGAGCTCGATACGGCCATGCGTCCGGAGGCCTTCCTGCACTTCCTGACCACGGCCCCGCAATGGCCCGGCTGGAAGGTGAGCACGCGCCAAGGGGCCTCGCTGCAGCGCTTGCTGCGGCTGGTGGACCAGCGTGGCGAAGGCGGCTGCGTGGCGGTGCTTCATGCGGGGCGTCCGGTGGCGGCCGGATGCTTCGTGCACCACGGCGACCGCAGCATCTTCCTCAAGGGCCTGGCACTGCCGGAGGCCCGGCCGTTGAACGCCATGCACCTGCTGATCGACCGCGTGTTGGAGATGCGCGCGGGCCGCGCACGCTGGCTTGATCTGGCGGGCAGCAGTGACCCGGCGCTGGCCCGGTTCTACGCGGGCTTCGGCGCGGTGACCACGCTATATTTACACGCCTTGCTGCGGCGCTTCCCCGTCAGCCTGCGAGGCCAACCTGAACAGGCATGATCGTTGAACTGGGCAAGGAGCGCACGGTGGTGAACCAGTACCTCGCCGAGATGCGGGACGTGGAGGTGCAGCGCGATCCGATGCGCTTCCGCCAGAACCTCGAACGGCTGGGCATGGTGTTCGGCTATGAACTGAGCCGCACCCTGGACTACGAGGAGCGCGAGGTGACCACGCCGCTGGGCCAGGCGCGCGTGCCGGTGTTGCGCGAACAGCCCGTGCTGGCCACCATCCTGCGGGCCGGTCTTCCCTTGCATCAGGGCATGCTGTCCGTCTTCGACCGGGCCGACAACGCGTTCATCAGTGCCTACCGCAAGCACCGCAAGGGCGAGGAGGGCTTCGACATCGAGGTGGAATACCTCAGCAGCCCCACGTTGGACGACCGCGTGCTGGTGCTCTGCGACCCGATGCTCGCCACCGGCCAGAGCATGTTGCTGGTGTACAAGGCCCTGCTGCGCCTGGGCCGCCCGAAGGCCCTCCACGTGGTGTCGGTGATCGCGAGCAGCGAGGGGGTGGAGTACATCCGCAAGCACCTGCCCTCGGGCACGCGCATCTGGATCGGCGCCATCGATGAGGAGATGACCGCGCAGGCCTACATCGTGCCCGGACTGGGCGATGCGGGCGACCTGGCTTACGGCCGCAAGATGTAGAGCGGTGGACCAGGCGATGCAGATAGCGATCGTGGTCGCCTGGGGCACCCTGAAGATGCTTGTGGCGGCCGGGTTCGGCGCGGGCTTCGGCTTCACCTTCCTGGAGACCTTCCTCTGGACCGCTGTCGGGGGCTGCCTGGGCGTGCTGCTGTTCTACCGCCTCAGCGAGCGCCTCACCGAATGGTCGCGTGAACGCTGGCTCAAGGGGCGTGCAAAGGCCCGGGCGCGCGGGGCCGCGCTGCGGCGCATCTTCACGCGGCGCAACCGCTGGATCATCCGCGTGAAGCACGTCAGTGGATTCCTGGGCGTGGCCGCGCTGACACCGCTGGTGCTCACCATCCCGGTGGGCAGCATCCTGGCGGCGCGCTTCTTCCACCACGACCGCCGCATGGTCCCGGCCCTGCTGATCTCCGTGGTGGTCCAGGCGCTGGGCGTGTCCGCCGCGCTCACCGGCATGGTGGGCGGCTTCACCCAGGCCCTGCCGTGAAGCGCTACCGCCACATCTTCTTCGACCTGGATCACACCCTGTGGGACTTCCGCACGAACTCGCGGGCCACCCTGCGCGAACTGCACGCGGAGCTTGGTCTCGCGGAGCACGGCATCGACGATGCCGACGAGCTCATCGACGCCTACGAGGAGGTGAACGCCGGCCTGTGGCGCCGCTACGAGCAGGGCCGGATCCCCAAGGAGGTGCTGCGCGTGCTGCGGTTCCGCAACACCTTGGGCCGGTTCGGAGTGCGCGATGAGCGGCTGGCGCACCGGCTGGCCACCGACTACCTGGACCGAAGTCCGCGCAAACCCGCGTTGCATGCCGGCGTCCGTGCGTTATTGGAGGACCTGGCGACGGACCATGCCCTGCACATCATCACCAACGGGTTCCAAGAGGTGCAGGGGATCAAGCTGGAGAGCAGCGGCATCGCGTCACATTTCGACGTGGTGCTCACCAGCGAGCAGGCCGGTGCGGCGAAGCCGGACCCGCGCATCTTCCGGCGGGCGATGGACCTGGCCGGGGCCGTGGCGGAGGAGAGCCTGATGGTGGGCGATGATGCACGCAACGACACGGGCGGCGCGCGGGGTGCGGGCCTCGATCAGGCGCACTTCATCGGCGAGCCAGGGACCGAGCCGGATGCGGAGGCCACCTATCGCTTCGCCCACTTCGCCGAGCTGCACCGCCTACTGCGCGGATAGCGCGTCGGGCTCGAAGAAGTAGGTGACCGTGACGTCTCGGCCGTTGATGTGGCTGTACTTGCGGAATCGGATCGAGTCCGTTCCGAGGCGCAGGCCCTGGTAGTCGATCTCGCCCTTCATGCCGTGGGTGGTGAACAGCACGCTGTCCCCGTTGATCCGCACCGCCGACCGGTGCACGGCGCTGTTGCCGTCGACGGGGGTGGAAGGCACCAGCAGGGTCTTCAGACCGTCCGCGTCCTTGGCCATGCCGGCGGTGTTCATCACGTAGCCCTCCGGGAAGAAGCGCATCACGTAGGCCACGCCGCCCAACTTGGCGCGGTACACTCCGTCCACATGCAGCGCGCCCTCGGGCAGTGGGGTCAGCGCCGCGGTGGGCGCGGGTCGGGCGGGCTGCTCGACGCTTCCGCCGACCTGCTCGGTGGGCGGGGGGGCATCACTTCCGCAGGCGGCCAGCAGGATCGCGGAAAGGATCGGCACGAAGAGGGGATGCGAGCGCATGGTCAGGCATTGGGGAAGCGGGCGATCACGGTGGTGGAGCCCTGCACGGTGTCGCCCAGGGCCACCTGCACCTTCGAGCCCAGCGGCAGGAAGAGGTCCACGCGCGAGCCGAACTTGATGAAGCCGAACTCGCGGCCTTGGGCGGCGTTTGCGCCGGCGGTGCTGTAGGTGCAGATGCGGCGGGCGAGCGCCCCCGCGATCTGGCGGAAGAGCACCTCGCCATGGCGCGCGTGTCGCACCACCACGGTGCTGCGCTCGTTCTCGGTGCTGCTTTTCGGGTGCCAGGCCACCAGGTATTTACCGGGGTGGTAGCGCGCATAGCTCACCGTGCCGGCCACGGGGTACCAGTTCACGTGCACGTTCAGCGGGCTCATGAAGATGCTGACCTGCAGGCGACGGTCGTTGAAGTGCTCGGGCTCGTGCACCTCCTCGATGGCCACCACCCTGCCGTCGGCGGGGGACACGATGGCGCCGTCGTCCATCGTGGTGGTGCGGCGCGGCACGCGGAAGAACCAGAGGAGAATGAGAAAGATGATGACAAGCGGCGCAGCGAGGGCGATGCGGAGCGCGGCCGGCGCCGAGGTCCACTGCATCAGCCCGTAGAGGGCGAAGCACAGGATGGCGGTGGCCAGCAGGAGGGTGGCGGTGCCTTCGCGGTGGATGCCCATGGGAGCGTGGCGGCCAAAGATAGAAGGGTCCCCGTACCCCCTCAGGCGAGGGCTTGCAGGTACACCCAGGTGGCGGGCATGGCGAGCAGGAAGCCGTCGAAGCGGTCGAGCAGGCCACCATGGCCGGGCAGCAGGGTGCCGGAGTCCTTCACGCCTGCCGCGCGTTTGAAGGCCGATTCCAACAGGTCGCCCAGGGTGCTCGTGATCGTCACCACCACGGCCAGCACGAGCCAGTCGGCGAGGTCCAGCGCGGTCCAGTAGCGGGCGATGATCCAAGCGGCCAGCAGGGTGAAGGCCACCCCGCCGAGCAGGCCCTCGATGGTCTTTTTGGGCGACACGCGGGGGAAGAGGGGATGGCGACCGATGAGACGTCCCACGACGTAGGCGCCCGTG
Source organism: Flavobacteriales bacterium (assembly GCA_020847755.1). Lineage (GTDB taxonomy): Bacteria > Bacteroidota > Bacteroidia > Flavobacteriales_F > PHOS-HE28 > PHOS-HE28. The sequence goes on from JADLBK010000095.1 coordinate 31,313, forward strand.
TCGCTGGTCCACAGCAGCACCATGAAGCCCAGGAACAGCTCCCAACTGCGGGCCACCACCAGGGGCACCAGCCCGAAGGGCAGGGCCACGTACACCAGTACCAGCACCTGGCCCGCGACCTCCTGCACCGGGGCGGGCCCTCCGCGGAAGAGGGTGAGGCCCATGCTGAGGAGAACGAGCAGGAAGGCGGTGAGGAGCACGAATCCGGCGCGCCAGTCGGTGGCGATGGGGGCCACGGCGATCACCAGGAAGAGGCATCCGGCCAGCACCCGGGTCCAGAACAGGGGCGGTGCGTCGTCCGTGCGCCAGGTAAGGCGGTGCAGTTCGCCGGCGGCGATCACGGCCACGGGCAGGAAGAGGAGCAGGGTGGTGAAGGGGCCGGCCAGGGCGGCGCCGACGGTGAGGCCGATGTAGACCAGCCCGGTGAGGCTGCGCACGAGCACCTCGTTCACGGCGCGGGGGTCTGCAGCAGGTGAAGGGCTTCCAGGAGGCGGTCGCGGTCCACCAGCACGCACACCTCGCCCATCAGGGGATAGGCGCTGGGGCTCCGGTCCAGCAGCACGGCGGGGATGCCTTCGGCCTCGAGCCGGCCGAGCACCAGTTCGGCCTCGGCGCGCAGGGCCGCGGCGAAGACCACGGTCCACACGGGAGGCCGGCCGTCAGGCCTGTTGGTGTTCGGCAGGGGGGGCATCGGAGGGGGCTTCCGCAGCGGTGCCGGTGCCGCCGTGGCCGTTCACGGCGGGGGGGGCGGGGCGCTCGAAGGGGCGCTGGCCGAAGATCTTCTCCAGGTCCTCCTTGAAGATCACCTCCTTGTCCAGCAACTGGCCGGCCAGTGCGGTGAGCTTGTCCTTGCTCTCGGTGAGGATGCGCTTGGCCCGTTGGTACTGGCCCTCCACGATCTTGCTCACCTCCTCATCGATCACCTGGGCGGTGCGTTCGCTGTAGGGCTTGCCGAAGCCGTACTCGTTCTGCCCGCTGCTGTCGTAGTAGCTGATGTTGCCCACGCGGTCGTTGAGGCCGAACATGGTCACCATGGCGTAGGCCTGCTTGGTCACCTTCTCCAGGTCGCTGAGGGCGCCGGTGCTCACCTGGCCGAAC
>JADLBK010000096.1 GCA_020847755.1 Flavobacteriales bacterium
ATTGAAAAGGTGATGAAGCTACTTGGGTCATCGAACGGACGTTCGTTCTACCATGTGGACGGTCGCAGGTCGTTCGAGTGGGAGAATGAACTTCCGATGACCAACTGGCTTGCATTGCCAATCCTCAATGAACCTGACAAACTGCTCGCCGAGAGAATTGCCCGGGCCTGTCTTGACAAGGACGTAGCGTACATCTGTACTCTCGGAAGCGCTTGCGAAATGCTCCACGATTGGATAGATGAGCAGGTGCTGATCGACAAGATCAAAGTAGGTGCCCCCGTATCGTCGCCAGACGACTTTGAGCACTCACCCATGACCACGTGGCACAATGACTTTGACGAAGGAGTGTGGTTTGCGCTGTGGGTAGCATATGACGATTACAAGGAGATCCGATCGGTGGTGTGTATCGACATGTCTGAGAACGGAGAATCACAGCGATTGACGGAACTGATCAATGCGATCAACAGCGGTTGGCTACCCTCAGACAAAGGCTGAGATGAAACCCGTCGCCTTCGCTGTTCTTCTCCTCGCCCTCCTTGCCTGCGGCACACCGAGCGCGAGCGACCAAGCGACAACCACAGGCACATCACCCCGCGAGATCCACACACCCACCTACGACCTCCTCCTCCCCATCGACCAGAAAGCCCTGCTGATCCTTTTCCCCTGCTTCCCCTGCGATGCGGCGGATACCCGGGCGGAGTCGCGCATCGCGGACACGGCCGCGGCGGACTATCTTTGAGCATCAACACCGGCACCATGACCGTCGTGATCATACAAGGCATGAGCAAGCGGCAGATCGAGGCCGCGTTGAAGAAGCTGAAGCCTCGGCGACGGAAGAAGCGCGCGTTGCCGGACATCCGGCAGTTCGCCGGTACGATCACGTTGAAGGAGGACCCGATGGAGATCCAGCGGAAGATGCGCGATGAGTGGAGGTAGGTATGTGGTGGATACGAACGCGGCGCTGTACCTCCTGCGCGGGGATGAGACCATGATCGCGCTGCTCACCGACAAGACGCTGCACCTGTCGGTGATCACACGGATGGAGCTGCTCAGCTTTCCGGGCATGCTGAAGAGCGACCTGCCGCGCATACAAGCCTTCCTGGACGCCTGGCCGGTGGAGCCGTTGCATGAGTTGGTCGAGGAGGAGGCGATCCGCCTGCGGGTCAATTACAAGCTGAAGCTCCCGGACAGCATCATCGCAGCTACAGCGTCGTACCTCGGCATTCCATTGGTAACGGCGGACAGGAAAATGGCTCGGGTGGAGCAAGAGATCGAAGTGATCCGCTATGAGCCCCTGTGATACGCGGCAGTGCAACCGGTTACGGATCGCAACCGGTTGACCGCACTCTTGGTCAACTGGAAGCAGGTCGTTACAAGTTGAGTTGGTTTCGATCTGTAACCAACGGAACTTCGACAACGCTGTGGCATCCGGGAATATCCGCAAATAGCCGGAACGTATCCGTAAACACCGGCTGCGACCCCTTCAGGGTCGAATGCCTCCGTGGTGGTAACCGGCAAAAGGCTTTGACCCCTTCGGGGTCAATAACGACAAGGAACACGGGTCGCGCCCGACCCCGGAGGGGTCGCAGGCTGTAGCCCGGGATCGTCCAATGCCAAGGCGACCCTGAAGGGGTCGCAGCCGGAGTTGCATGGAGGAACGACGAAGCACCGCGTGAGGGGCAGTAGCGGCGGCCTGCCGATGGACCGCCTGTGCAGCCACGTGCAGCGAGGAGGCTGCGAGGCACGAGCAGACCCCGGAGCGCCGTGGTTGCTGGGCGGGACAAGGCAGCCAAAGCGGATGACCCGACCCCGCCTTCGCCCTCGCTGCGGTCGGGCTACGGCGGGCAATGCCCGAAGAACCCAGCGCACTGGAACGTACGGCGAAGGCGGGGGCACGCCCAGAGCAAGACTCAAGTCACAAGGCTCAAGTGTCAAGGCGTCAAGTTCCCTGGCCCATTCGCCAACCACCATTCGCCATTCACCTCCCCGCCTCCCCCGAACCACCCCGTTTGGAAATTTGTTATGCGTGCATAACTTTATCCCGAACGGGACGTAGCACCCTCCGTAGAACCCAGCATCCGCACGCGCCATGAGCACAGACACCAAGAAAGCCCTGCAGGGCGGCGAGTTCCTGATCCGCACCAGCGATCCGCAGGACATCTTCATCCCCGAGGAGTTCAACGAGGAGCAGCGCATGATCGCCCAGAGCGCACATGAGTTCCTGGAGCAGAACGTGTGGACCCAATTGGACCGCATCGACTCATTGGAGGAAGGCCTGATGCCCAGCCTGCTGGACAAGGCCGGTGAACTGGGGCTGCTGGGCATCTCGGTGCCCGAGGACCTCGGCGGCTTCGGCAAGGACTTCGTGACGACGATGCTGGTGACCGAGGTGACCGGCGCCGGGCACAGCTTCAGTGTGGCGATCGCGGCGCACACGGGCATCGGCACCCTGCCGATCCTCTATTACGGCAACGAAGCACAGCGCAGGAAGTACATCCCGAAGCTGGCCACGGGCGAATGGAAAGCGAGCTACTGCCTGACCGAACCGGGCGCGGGCAGCGATGCCAACAGTGGCAAGACCAAGGCCGTGCTGAGCCCCGACGGCAAGCACTGGATCCTGAACGGGCAGAAGATGTGGATCACCAACGGCGGTTTCGCCGACCTCTTCACGGTCTTCGCCAAGGTGGTGGACCCCGCGACCGGCGTGGAGGACGAGAACCTCACGGCCTTCCTGGTGGAAAAGAGCTTCGGCGGCATCACGCTGAACCCCGAGGAGAAGAAGATGGGCATCAAGGGCAGCAGCACGCGCCAGGTGTTCTTCAACGACTGCAAGGTGCCGGTGGAGAACATGCTGAGCGAGCGCCAGAACGGCTTCAAGATCGCGGTGAACATCCTCAACATCGGCCGCATCAAGCTGGCCGGTGCGGCGCTGGGCGGTGCGAAGGCCGTGGTGGACACCAGCGTGAAATACGCCAACGAGCGCATCCAGTTCGGCAAGCCGATCAGTGCGTTCGGGGCGATCCGCCAGAAGCTGGCCGACCAGGCCACCTACTGCTATGTGGTGGAGAGCGCCACCTACCGTTGCAGCAACGACATGGAGCAGGCGATCGAAGCGTTGGAGGCCGGTGGCGCCGACCATTCCAAGGCGCTCTTGAAAGGCGTGGAGCAATACGCAGCGGAAGCGGCAATCCTGAAAGTGGCCGGCAGCGAATGCTTGGACTACGTCTGCGATGAAGGCGTGCAGATCTACGGCGGCATGGGCTACAGCGCCGAGAGCCCCGTGGAGCGCGCCTACCGCGACAGCCGCATCAACCGGATCTTTGAGGGAACGAACGAGATCAACCGCATGCTGACGGTGGACATGCTGCTGAAGCGTGCCATGAAGGGCCAGCTGGACCTGATGGGTCCGGCGCAGGCCGTGGCCGCGGAGCTGATGGGCATTCCCGAGTTCCCGGAGCCGGACGATTCACTCCTGGCCGATGAGAAGCGCATGGTGGCCCACTTCAAGAAGGCCGTGCTGATGGTGGCCGGTGGCGCCGCGCAGAAGCTGGGTCTTGAGCTGGCCAAACACCAGGAGACGCTGATGCACATCGCCGACATGGTGATCGACACCTACCTTGCTGAGAGCACCCTGCTGCGCACGCTGAAGCTCGCCGAAATGAAAAGCGCGTCGAACGTAGCCGAGCAGATCGCCATGTGCCAGCTGTACATCCACGACGCGGCGGACCGCATCCACAAGTGGGCGAAGGAGGCGGTGTGCAACTTCGCCGAAGGCGACGAGCGCCAGGCCATGCTGATGGGAGCCAAGCGCTGGAGCAAGAACACGCCGATCAACACCTCCGAGCTGCGGAAGGCGATCGCGAAGAAGATGATCGGCGAAGGGAAGTATCCGTACTAGATGGCTGGTGGATAATCGTGACTCGCTTCTCAAGGCTGATGGTCGATCAACCGCTGTCGCTCAACCTCCCATGCATCCCTACCTCGTCTCAGGTACGAGAGCATTGTCGTAGCGCCTGCGGAGTGCCAAGCATCGTAGGAGACTTGGGATTGCTCAAAATGGCTGTGATACAGATTGACTGCCTCTCCGCACAATGAATAAATGCGCTCAATGCTTGCGGTTCGGGCATTGAGATTTTGCGAAGTAGAGGTCACGAACTCCAGATCATTGTGACTGATGACCCTGTTACGGATCTTCTTCAGAGGCTCCCATTCTTTGATCGCAGCAACTTGTATAGCCTTAATAGAAGGATAGAATGGAAGTTTCTCGGCCTCCGAAACAAGGCGATCCAAAGAGGCATTTCCCATAGCTTCCCTTCCAAGCCTTGTTTCCTTCGGATCCATCAGACGACCTGCCGTCTGAATGAACGTCGACCAGTATAGCCTGTGAAGTCTAGAGAAGAATAGCTTCCCGGTTGCGTTCAGGACATCGAGATCCTCTTGATCTGAGCTATATATCCTTTTGTACTCAGCCAGGTCAAAGTGTGCCACGACGAGTTGCTCGTGCATCCACTTGACAACGTGCGGAACACTTTCACTGTCTCGCTTCTCCATGCCTGACTTGTTTCCAAGCCTAAACTAGAGAATCCGTGCAGGGGAGAGCCATGCGCCGTGTCGATGGGCGCGAAGCGCTGGAGCAAGAACACGCCGATCAACACGGCCGAGATGCGGAAGGCGATCGCGAAGAAGATGATCGCGGAGGGGAAGTACTGCTACTAAGCCAGCCCCTCCCACCAGGTCTCGCTCCGCGACGCGCTGGGCGCCGTGACGATCCGCCCGATGCGCGGGGTGAGCAGCGCCTGCCCGGTCTCCCCGGCCCGTTGGGTGATGCGTTCGATGGACTCCTTCCATGGGTGCAGGCCCAGCGCGAACTGGGCCCAATGGATCGGCATGAGCAGTTGCGCGTTGAGGTCCTGAGCAGCCTGCACGGTCTCTTCCGGGAACATGTGGATCTGCGGCCAGTACTCGCTGTAGGCCCCGCACTCAAGCAGGGCGAGGTCGAACCGCCCGAAGCGCGTGCCCAGCTCCTTGAAGGTGCGCGAATAGCCGGAGTCCGCGCCCCAGTACAGACGCTTGTCCCCTTCCAGGACGAAGGAACCCCACAGGGTGCTGAAGCGGTTGGTGAGCCCGCGTCCGGTGAAGTGCCGCGTGGGCGCGAAGGTGAGCTTCACCGGTCCCACGGTCACCTGCTCCCACCAGGCGCATTCGGTGATCAAGGCTGCAGGCATTCCCCATTTCTCCAGGTGCGCGCCAATGCCGAGCGCAGCAACGACCCGGCCCACCTTCTTCGCTGCGATGAGCTGCCGCATGGTCTCGCAGCACAGGTGGTCGTAGTGATCGTGCGAAAGCAGCAGCACATCCACCGTTGGAAGCTGGTCCACGGTGATGCGCTCCGTGACCGCGAACCGTTTCGGGCCCGCGAAGGAGAAGGTGCTCGCCCGCTCGCCGAACACGGGATCGGTGAGGAAGGTGAGCCCGTTCAGCTTGATGAGCACGCATGAATGGCCGAACCAGCAAAGGGCCACTTCGTCGGCGGGCACGCGTTCCCAGGCATCGCGATCGAAGCGCACGGTGGGCAGCGAGGCTTTGGGTTCGCGACCGTCGGCGCCCTTCAGCATGGTCCAGATCACCTTCAGCATCACGGTGAAGGGCATGTTCATGTCGGTGGGCTCCAGGTTGTGCAGCCTGCCGCTGCGGAAGTTCGGAAGGGCCCGGATGCGCTGGAGCCGGCTGCCGGCCGGATCGCCACCGATGCGCGGCGCGGTGCGGAAGTAGAGGCTGACGGCCAGCACCAGGGCCAGCGGGACGGCCAGAACAGTGATCCACATGCGGCGCGAAGATCCGTCGTTGGCACTAGCTTTCGCACATGCACTGGCGTTCCCTGCTGATGATGGCCCTGCTGCGGGCCGGCACCACCTGGGGACAGGGATGGGTGCAGCTGACCGACCTTCCGGCCATCGCACGCGACGACGCTTCGGCCTTCGCGGCGGACAGCGCCGTTTTCATCGGCACGGGCATGGACGTGGGCTTCCAGCTCACCAACGACTGGCACCGCTACGACCCGGTGACCGCCCTATGGAGCACGATCGCACCCATGCCCGCGACGCCCCGGCAGTACGGCACCGGCTTCAGCGTCGGTGGCTTCGGCTATGTGTTCGGCGGGGTGGACGCCAACGGGCTCAGCAACGCGCTCTTCGTGCACCTGCCCGTGAACGCGGTCTGGTACGCGCTCGACACCATGCCGGGGGTACCCCGGAGCGGCAGCGCGTCCTTCGTGATCGGTGTTCGGGCCTTCATCGTGGGGGGGCGCGTGGGTCCGGGGACGGCGTTGACGGACGAACTGTGGGAGTACTTCCCCTTCCTGAACACCTGGCTGCCGCGTCCTCCGATGCCCGGGCCGCCGCGGCACCTGGCGGCCGTGTTCGCCCAAGGTGGCAAAGCGTATGTCGTCGGTGGCCGGGCGGGCGACGGCAGCGCACTGAGCGATGGCTGGTGCTACGACGGCGCCACGGACAGCTGGTCGGCCATCGCACCACTTCCGGCGGCAGGGCGGTACGGAGCGGAGGGCTTCCGCTGGCCCGGCGGAGGCCTGGTGGTCGCCGGCGCCACATCGGACAGCACGTTCACACGGGAATGCTGGCGGTACGACGCCACGGCGGACAGCTGGTCCCAGCTTCCGGAATTCCCGGGCGCCGCGCGGAAAGGCGGGGCCGGGGCCGTGGCCGATGGCGTGGTGCACTACGGCACCGGCAGTGACGCTGCACAGCGCTACGCGGACTGGTGGGCCCTCCATCCCGATGTGAGCGTCGGCACTGCGGCCGCACCGAAGCCGCTCCGCGCGCACCCGAACCCGACCAGCGGCCCTCTTCATCTCACCGGAGCGCCCTCAGGGACCGCATCGCCGTTCACGATCCAGGATGCCGCTGGACGGCCGGTGCGTTCGGGGGTCATGGCACCGTGCGTCGGCCTTGATGTCTCCGGTCTTCCGCCCGCCAGCTATCACCTTGTTCTGCACGCGGCCGACAGGCCGTACACCCTGCGGTTCGTTCGCACCCCCTGATCCATGCACTTCATCGACCCTGCGCTGGACGCCTACTGCGAAGCGCATAGCGGCGCCGAGCCACCCCACCTGCGGGCCCTGCGCGAGGAGACCCATGCCAGCGTGTACATGCCGCAGATGTGCAGCGGCCACCTGCAAGGGCGCTTCCTGGCGATGCTCAGCCACCTGGTCCGACCGAAGGTGATCGTGGAGATCGGGACGTACACGGGCTACAGCGCCCTGTGTCTCGCGGAAGGGTTGGCTCCGGGCGGCATGCTGCACACCATCGACATCGACCCGCACCTGCCCCCCTTCGTGGCGCGCCACATCGCGGCGGCGGGCTTCCAGGAGCGCATCACCACCCACCACCGTCCCGCGCTGGAGGTGATCCCCACACTGCCCACCCCGTTCGACCTGGTGTTCATCGATGCGGACAAACCGAACTACCCGAACTACTTCGATGCCGTGGTGGACCGTGTGCGAGCGGGCGGGTTGATCATCGCCGACAATGTGCTGTGGAGCGGAAAGGTGGTGGAGCCCGCCGAGCAGCATGACCACCAGACCGCGGCCCTGGTGGCTTACGCCCACCGTGTGCACAACGACCCGCGGGTGGAGCCGGTGATCGTGCCGCTTCGCGACGGGCTGATGATCGCACGGCGGCGCTGACGGTCGTCAGTTGGCCGCCGACCCCATCGCACGACCTTCAGCACATCATGGAAGCACAACTGTTCTACAAGGAGTTGGGGAGGCTGCTGTACGCGGTGGCCGCCGTGGACGGGCGGGTGAGCCCGAAGGAGGTGGAGACCTTCAAGCGGGTGGTGAAGGAGCGGCTGGTGCCCGTGGAGGCGGGCATGGACCACTTCGGCAGCGACCAGGCGTACATCACCGAATTCGAGTTCGACGTGCTGGCCGAGCGGAGCGCCACGAGCGACGAGGCCTACGAGTCGTTCATCGCGTACATGGCCCGGCATCGCAACGACCTGGGCCCCGACCGGCGCGACCTGATCTACGCCTGCGCCCATGCCGTGGCGCGCGCGGTGCATGGGGTGGGCGCCAAGGAGTTCCCCCTGCTGGTGGACCTGCACCGGCATCTGGGCTGAACGCAGGCCGCTACCTTGGGCGCATGACCGCGCCCCTCATCGACCTGCGCAGCGACACCGTCACCCGCCCGACCCCGGCCATGCGCGAAGCCATGCTCCGCGCCGAAGTGGGCGACGATGTGTTCGGTGAGGACCCCATGGTGAACGCGCTGGAGGAGCGGATGGCCGCCCTCTTCGGGCATGAGGCCGCCGTGTTCTGCCCCAGCGGCACCATGACCAACCAGATCGCGATCCATGTGCACACGCGGCCCGGCGATGAGGTGATCTGCGAGGAGGGCGCCCACGTGTACCGCTACGAAGGTGGCGGCATGATGGCCACCAGCGGGTGCAGCGTGAAGCATGTGGCGGCCGACCGCGGACGCTACACGGCGGAGGCTGTGGCGGCGGCCGTGAACGACCGCAACGCGGCCTACCTGGCGAACAGCAGGCTGGTGGTGGTGGAGAACACGACGAACCGGGGTGGCGGCGCCATCTGGGACCTCGCGGAAGTGGGACGCATCCGGGCCGTCTGCGACGCACAGGACCTCCGCCTCCATCTGGACGGTGCGCGGCTGTTCAATGCGATGGCCGTGGACGGAACGACGCCGGCGCAGTGGGGCGGGCTGTTCCACAGCATCTCGATATGCCTCAGCAAGGGCCTGGGCGCTCCCGCCGGCAGTGTGCTCATCGGCCCTTCCCCGTTGATCCACCAGGCACGGCGCGTGCGCAAACGGCTGGGCGGTGGCATGCGGCAGGCAGGCTTCCTGGCGGCGGCCGGGCTGTACGCACTGGAGCATCACGTGGCCCGATTGCCCGAGGACCACCGCCGGGCCCGGCGCATCGGTACGGCCCTCAGCGGGCACGCACATGTGGAAGAGGTGATGCCGGTGGTGACGAACATCGTGATCTACTCGCTGCGAACGGGCCACAGCGCCATCGACCATGTGGCCGCGCTGGCCTCCGCAGGCGTGCGCTGCATGGCCATCGGTCCGCGGCAGGTGCGCATGGTGACCCATCTCGATGTGGATGACGCTGCGGTGGACCGCGTGCTGGAGCGCCTTCGGTCGATGGCGGACTGACCGCTTCGCCCGGAGCCTTCGCGTACACTTGCAGCCACATGTCCGCACCGGCCCGTTCCTACACCTGGTCGTATCTGCTGATCGCCGTGGTGCTGTTGTCGGCCTTGGGCTACACGGTCTGGTCGCTCGTGCAGTTCCCACGGCGTTCCGAGGAGCTCACGCGCATGGGGCTGGAACGCACCATCCGCAACCTGCGCACCAAGGTGCAGGGCGAGTTCGACCGGTTGGCGATGGACCTGCAGAAGGAAGGGGCCTTCGTGGCGCTGCACGATTCGATGCGGGTGCGCGAACTGGTGGACCGATGGCAGGCGCTGATGGCGACCGAGCCATCGCTGAACGCGGTCCATCTGGCGAACGAACGCGGTGCGGAGGTGGCGCTGCTGCGGACGGTCACCGGCCTACGAGTGCGCCGTCAGTTGGAAGGCCCCGGCCATGGTTTCCCGGTGAGCTGGTCGCTGGGAAGGGAGGCCCCTCCCGAGCAGGCGCGGATCGACAGCGCCCTGTACGACCCACGCATGGAGGCCTGGTTCAGCCGCGCCCTGAGCGAGCGGCAGGCCGAACCGGTGTGGAGCACGGCGGAGCGCCCCGGCGGGGACAGCACCCTGGGCACCGAGGTGCTCGTGAGCCAGCTGATCCGCGCTGTGAAGCAGGGCAGGCCCTTCCGGGTGGTGGGCTTCCGTGTGGATGCGGCGGCACTGGTGAACGGCACACTGACACCAGGACCCGGGCGTACCCACCATCCCCTCGTGCTCTGGCCGGACGGACGACCCTTGCTTTCCCTGCCACCCGACAGCACGGCCATGGGCCTCGCATGCCGGACCGGCCTGGAGCGTTGGGCCAAGCGGATGGACCGCCGCACGGTGCGCATCGGGGAAGGCCCTGACGGCCACATGCTGCAGTTGCTGCCCTTCTCGCTGAACGGGGTCACCCTGCACCTCGGCGCGATCGTCGACATGAACCAGCTGGAGCCGTGGCTGGGCACGGAGCGGCGCTTCCTCTGGGCCATGCTGACCGCCCTGCTGGCGCTGCTGGGACTGCTCACCCAGACCTTCATCCGCAGCCAGGGCGATCGCCGGCGCCTGCGCGCCCAGGCCAAGCGGTCGCGCACCCAGGAGCGCAAGCTGGCCAAGGTGATCGGCGAGCGCGATGTGCTCGACCGCGAGGTGCACCACCGCGTGAAGAACAACCTGCAGGTGGTGAGCAGCCTGCTGAACATGCAGGCCCAGCGCCTGCCGGAAGGACCCGCTCGGGATGAGTTCGTGCGGGGCAAGCAGCGCATTGACATCATGGCATTGGTGCACAACAAGCTCTATGCGCTGCCCGACCTGCGCGGCATCCCCCTCGACCGGTTCTTCAGCGACCTGGCGGGCCAGATGGCCAAGTTGCACGAACCGCGGAGCCGGTCGGTGAGCCATGAGGTCGACGCCGCCGGTCTGCGCTGCGATCCCGACCAGGCGATCGACCTGGGCATCGTGCTCTGCGAACTGATGGGCAACTGCTATCAGCACGCGTTCCCACTTGTGACCGGCGGGCACATCGATGTGCGGTTGGAACCGCTTTCGGACGGCATGGTGCGCCTGCGCGTGCGCGACAACGGACGCGGGATGCCCGCCGTGGTGGACGGCACGGGACACCTGGGCCTGGACGTGGTGGAAGCCCTGGCCGAGAAGCTCGATGGGCGCTTCACGATCACCACCGACCACGGCACGATCGCCGATGTGGAGTTCAAGCTGGGGCCGTTGCGAGAGGAATGAACCGTGCGACAGGGCTCACTCGGTGAGCCACTCGATCTCCACGCGTCGTTCGCTGGGATCGCGACCCAGGCTGCGGCTGTCGCCGTAGTAGTTCACCATCAGCCGTTCGGCGGCGATGCCCCGGGCCAGCAGGTAGTCACGCACGGCCCTGGCACGCAGCTCGCTCAGGGAGAGGTTGAGCGCGGGATCACCGCTGCGGTCCGTGTACCCGGTGATCAGCACGCGGTCCTTCGGCGAGCGCGCCAGCTGCTCGAACACCTCGTTGAGCATGATGCGCTGTTCGGGTCCCAGGTCGGCGCCGTTGCGCGGGAAGCGCACGGTGAGCTCCTCGCCGGTGAGGGTGCTGAGGTTGGCGAGCGGATTGTCCGTGCGCGGTGAAGCATGGTCCTCCGCACGCAGGTCATCCACCTGTCCCTGCATGTCGTCCAGGCGACCCTCGAGGTCGTCCATGCGGTCGCGCAGGGTCCACAGCTCGCGGCGTTGGTCCATGCGGTCGATGCGGTCGTGGATGGCATCGAGCTCCGCCTTCAACCAGCGGTCGCGCTTGCGGATCCTGGTCTGTTCCACGGCGACCTCCGGAGCTTCGGCAGGTCGGGCCTCGGGCGCTGCCGTCAGCTCCAGCGCGGGCTCGAAGGCCCCGGCACCTTGCGCCGCCAGCGTCAGGTCCAGTGCACAGAGGAAGTTCTCCTGATCGAACACGGTGCCGCACACCGAGGGCACCTGGACGCTGGTGCGCGGATCGTCCGCCCGGCCGCCCAGCACGATCACGGACGACAGATCGAGCAGGTCGGCGCGCAGCTGGCGCTCCAGTTCGTCGCGCTGCATCCGCACGAAGCGGTAGATGGCCAGGTAGCGGTCGCCGTCGCCACCGGCATCGATGGGCAGGGTGGCCTGGCTCCAGTCCAGTTGCAGCAGCCGACCGAGCTGATCGCGCGTGGGGCTGCCCAGGCCGGGAAAGAGGTCGGCGGCGTGGAAGGCGGCGGCGGCGGTGCGGGCCATGGCCTCGATGCGGTCGGCGATCGCCGTGGGTGGCAGATCGGCGCTCACCCCGGTTCGGGTGAAACGCACGTGCTGGTCGAGGAAGGCGCCGATGCCGGCCTCCACCAACCGGTCCAGGTGCAGCTGCCCGGCGGCCTCGCGGTCGGTGGGGGCGAAGCTGAAGGCCGGCTCCGCAGTGGGCCCAGCGAAGCGCCAGGTGGCGTGGAAAACGGGGGCCGGGGCCAGGCTGTCGGTGGACACGCCACGCACCTCCACCAACGAGGCATCGGCCTGCACGCGCAGCACCAGGTCCTGGCCGTTGAGCACGGCAGGAGCCAGCAGCAGGGGCAGCAGAAAGGCGCGCATCGCTCCGATGGCGTGAAAGTAGCCCGGTGCGCGGTCGTGGCTCACCCACGTGGTGGACAAGATCCCCACAGGCCGATCAACAACTCAATGCCGGGGCTCGTGCACCGGCGCCCAGCGCAGCACCCAGTCGGCGGCATCCTCCGGCCCGGTGCACACGCGAAAGGGGAAGGAGGGCCGGTTGAAGCGCAGGAAGAACTCGGCCTGCAGGCGATCGCTGCGGTCGGTGGCCAGGAAGGCGACGGGGCGGCCCCTGAGGCGGCTGCACCGCACCAGCAGGGTGCGGGCCTCGGGCACCACGCGCACCTGCTCGCTCAGTTCCACCACCAGGGGCATTCGCCCGCCGGTGTCGATCGCCTGGGCCAGACGAAGCAGGTCGCGCATCTCGCGCAGCTCCACGCGGGTGCGGGCCTTCAAGCGGACACGCAGCACGCCCTCCTCACGCCACAGTTCATAGGGGGCCACCTCGATCCCGGTCAGCGCGTCGCTCACGGCGCCGAAAGTATTCGACGAACGGATCCGTGCAACGGGTGGACCGGCCCGGGATATCCTCCAACGGCTGTGGACAGCTCAGGGGGCGAGCACCTCGGGCACGGGCTGGCCGCTGCACGCGTCGGGGAAGGCGGTGCCCACCAGCACGGCCAGCGTGGGCGCGATGTCGGTGATGGACGTGCGACGGACCACCTCTCCCGGTCGGATCCCTTTGCCGAAGAAGAGGATGGGCACGTGGGTGTCGTAGGTCCAGGGGCTGCCGTGGGTGGTGCCGCGTCCGTCGGACCAGTCCTCACGTTCAAAGTAGCCGGGTCGCAGGGCGTAACAGACATCGCCGCTCCGGGCGGGCATGAAGCCGCGTTGGATCATGGCGCGCACCCCGTCCGGATAGGCCACGCGCACCAGGTCGTCCGCAGTGAGCGCCTCGGCCACGAGCGTGTCGGCCAGCAAGGCCTCGGCCGCCAGGCGCCGCATCGCAGCGGGATCGGCCTTCCGGGCCGCGAGCAGCGAGTCGTTCAGCCAGACCTGGTCGTTCATCATGCGGCGCACCCAATCGCCATCGCCATGGCGGTCGGCGATGGCCCGCTCGATCGCGGCCTCCAGCCGGGTCGTGGGCACGTAACCGGCACTACCGTCCAGGTCACGGAGGTAGGCAGGCACGTCCACCGCACCGTGGTCGGCGGTGAGGAAGAGGGTGTACCGGCCTGCACCCACGCGTTCATCCAAGGCCTTCATCAGGCGGGCCAGCTCGCGGTCCAGCCGCAGGTACATGTCCTCGATCTCCAGGGAACGCGGCCCCATGCGGTGGCCCAGCAGGTCGGGCGAACTGTAGCTCACGGCCAGCAGGTCGGGGATGGCATCGCGGCCCAGCTCCTCCCCGTCCACCGCCGCCAGCGCCGCATCGGTGAGCAGGGTGTTGCCGGCAGGCACGTAGCCGATGAGGCCCGTGTTCGCGCCGTTGCCCGACAGCACGGCCAGGTCCTGCGGCAGCGTGGCCGTGGCGGCGCCGGAGAGCGGGATCTCGTACGGGTTGTCGTCCGGCAGGGCCTGGTGGTAGCGCTCGCGCGGCAGCAGCAGGTCCCAGGTGCCCTTCAGGTAGCTGGCGGCGAGGCGGCGCGCGTTGAAGGCGGCCATCCATCCGGGCAGTGAGTCGGCGTACCACCGGCTGGTGACGAAGGCCCCCTCGGCACCGCCCGCGAACCAGAAGGCCGCGTCGCCCGTGCGCCCGATGGGCAGGATGGCGCCGCGGTCCTTGATGGAGAGCCCGACAGTGCGGCTGCGGCCCCCGGTGCGACGTTCCAGCTCATCGGTGATGGTGGTGCTCAGCAGGTTCATCGGCGAACGGGCGGCCCCGCCGGGGGCTCCCACCACCGCGGCCTCCGCATCCTCGGCGCAATAGCGCACCCGCCCCGTGGCCCGGTCCACCAGCTCGTTGCCGGTGATGCCGTGGTGCGAAGGCGATGTGCCCGTGTACACGCTGGCGTGGCCGGGCCCGGTCACCGTGGGCATGTACGGGAAGTGCGCGTTCCGCAGGAAGGCCCCCTCCCCCACCAGCCGCTTGAAGCCTCCTTCGCCAAAGTTGTCCCAGTAGCGGTAGATGAAGTCCGCACGCATCTGGTCCACCACGATGCCCACCACCAGCTTGGGGGGTGCCTGCCAGGACGGCTGGGCGGCCAGGGAAAGGGCGGACGGCAGCAGGAGCAACGACAGGGAGCGCGCGGCGGTCGTCATGCGGAGCGGGCGATCAGGTAAAAGAGCGCGATGCCGGCCACGACGCTGATGGTGATGTTGGCGGCCACCAGCAGGTGCTGTCCTTCGCGCAGCAGCAGGAAGTTCTCGTGGCTGAAGGTGCTGAACGTGCTGAAGCCGCCGCAGAAGCCGGCGGCGAGGAAAGCCTTGAGCGCATCGCGGGCCTCGAGCTGGGGTTGCAGGCGCAGCACCAGCCAGGCCAGCAGGGCGGTGGCCAGCAGGTTGGCGGCCAGGGTGGCCCAGGGGAAGGCGCCGCGCAGGCCCAGGGCGAGCACCGCGCGGCCCACGCCGAAGCGCGCCATGCTGCCGAGGCCGCCACCGAGGAAGACCGCCAGCCAGAGGTTCATGCCGTGGACCGTTGTGCCGTTGCGCGCCACCGCAGCACGCCCCGGAAGATGGTGAAGAAGAGCGCGCCGACCGCCGCACCGTAGAGCCCGCCCACGAGCACGTCGCCCGGATAGTGCACGCCGAGGTGGATGCGGCTGTACGCCACGAAGGCGGCCCAGCCCAGGAGCGCACCGCCGGCCCACGCCGGTCGTCCCTGCAGGGCGCGGGCCACGAACACGGCGATGGCGAAGTGGTTGCTGGCGTGCGACGACACGAAGCCGAAGCGTCCGCCGCAATGGCCGTCCACCAGATGCACCAGTCCCTGCAAGGCCGGCTCGTGGCAGGGGCGCAGGCGCTGCACGGTGTTCTTGAAGAGCACCACGCTGCCGCTGTCGCTGCACAGGATCATGAGGGCGATGACGGGCAGGCACCAGGCGAAGGCCGCCCAGCCGTAGCGGCGTTGCAGCACCACGAGCAGCAGGGCATACACCGGGAACCAGGTGGCCATGGCCGAGGCCAGCACCATCACGCCGTCCGCCCAGGGGGCGTGCGCCCCGTTGATCGCCAGGAAGGCCGCGCGGTCAAGCTCGTCAAGGCGCTGAAGCATGGTCACACGCTCCACTCGGGGAACTCCGTCCGCTGCGCCACGGGACGGTGCAGCAGCGTCCACAGCTTGTCCTTCAACTCGTCGAGCCCCAGGCCCGCCACGCTGCTGATCAGCACGCTGTCCACGTCGCTGGGCAGGTCGCGGCGCAATTCCTCCATCATCCCGCTGTCCAGCATGTCGCACTTGGTGACGGCCAGCAGGCGGTCCTTGTCGAGCAGTTCGGGGCTGTATGCCTTGAGCTCGTTCAGCAGCACCTGGTAATCGTGGCGGATGTCGCTGCTGTCGGCGGGGATCATGAACAGCAGCACGCTGTTGCGTTCAATGTGGCGAAGGAAGCGCAGGCCGAGGCCGCGACCTTCGTGGGCGCCTTCGATGATGCCGGGGATGTCGGCCATCACGAAGCTCTTGTGGTCGCGGTAGGGCACGATGCCCAGGTTGGGCGTCAGGGTGGTGAAGGCGTAGTCGGCGATCTTGGGCTTGGCGGCGGTGATGGCGGCCAGCAGGGTGCTCTTGCCGGCGTTGGGGAAGCCCACCAGGCCCACGTCGGCCAGCACCTTCAGCTCCATGGCCACCCACTGGCTGATGCCGGGCTCGCCGGGCTGGGCGAAGCGCGGGGTCTGGTTGGTGCTCGTCTTGAAGTGCTGGTTGCCCAGACCACCACGCCCCCCGGACAGCAGCACCACCTCCTGCCCGTCGTGCATCACCTCGGCCATCACCTCTTCGGTGTCGCTATTGCGCACCACGGTGCCCAGGGGCACCTCGATCAGCACATCGCGGCCGGCCTTGCCGCTGCACTGGTTGGCGCCGCCGCTCTCGCCGTCCCCGGCGATCACGTGCTTGGTGTAGCGCAGGTGCAGCAGGGTCCACAGCTGGGCGTTGCCGCGCAGGATCACGTGGCCACCCCGGCCGCCGTCGCCCCCGTCGGGACCGCCCTTGGGGATGTACTTCTCGCGACGCAGGTGGCGCGAGCCGGCGCCCCCCTTGCCGCTGCGGCACTCGATGCGGATGTGGTCGATGAAGTTCACGGCGGCGCAAAGGTCGGCAACGGCGGAGGAAGGTGCCCCACCCCCAGGCAGCCCTATTCGGGGTGGGCTCGTCCTCCCCTTGGAAATGCCGACCTTCAAGTTGCGGTTCCGCATCAACCTCACCACGCCATGCGCCTCCACCTTCGCCTCCGCATCGCCTCCTTCATGCTGCTGCTGCTGGTGGCCGCCACCGCACGCGCCCAGGTCTTCATCCCCGACACGTTGGTGCGCGCCTGGCTGAACCAGAGCATCCCCGGCATCGTGGACGCCAACGGCATCATGGACACCACGCATGCGGGGATCGCGGGATGCGATTCGGCGATGTGGTATGGATCCGACAATGATCCCGATACGGTCCAGATCGATCTGGAGGGAGTTCAGTATCTGCATGCACTGACCTACCTGTTCGTATCATACTATTCGCTCAACCAGAACAAGTACACGATCCAAAGCCTTCCCGAACTTCCACCAGCCCTGAACCGGCTTGACCTCAGCATCCATATCGGTAGTGGTCATGTACATCTGCCAGTGATCGACCACCCCATGGACGACATCAATATTCAAGGTGGCCCGATGAACAGGATATCCGTCCACTTTGATGCGATCCTGGATACCCTGGCGCGGATCGATATCCACGCGTACGTCAGTATTTCGTGCGACCAGTTCTCCGGTTACGTCGAAGATCTCAACCTGCACGCGAATGATCTTTCCGACGACAGTACATGGATCTCCCTTACCAACTGGAAATGTGATTGGCTATACATCGACGGCAACCTGTTAGGGACCATTTTCGACTTGGACGAATGCGAGGCGAACGACCTGTATATCACCGATTGCAATGTGATCGTTCAGTCATGGCCTCTGGGGCTGACCGACCTGACCATTCACGGGTATACGTTCCATCCAATTCCATCATTCCCATCGACGATCCAAAGCATGAACCTTCAGGTCTTTCCATCGATCTGTCTGCCAATGCTCCCGGAGGGGCTTATGTCCCTTTCTGGTTCGAGCGGGGTGAACTGTATCCCGAACATCCCGACTTCAATGCAATACATGGACGGTCCTTTCATCTGGCAGAATCCGGGTGACACCATCCTCTGTTCCATCCTCAATTCGGACTGCCCGGGTGCGGCCGCTGCTATCGCCGGGAGACATGCGATCGACGACAACAGCAACGGCCAACTGGACGCCGGCGAGCCCCTCTTCCCCTGGGGCCGTGTGCTCATCCAGCCCATGAACGCCCTGGTGCCCGCAGGCACCGACGGCTGGTGGGAGCGCGGCGCACAGCCCGGCACCTACACCATCGAGCCCAACAGCACCTACCCCTACCTCATCAGCTCGGCCCCGGCCCAGCACAGCGCCACCTTCGCCGCCCTGGGCGAGGTGGACAGCACCAACCACTTCGCCCACATCCTGCTGCCCGGGGTGAACGACCTGCAGGTGGATGCCTTCGCCCCGCCACCCCGCCCGGGCTTCGACAACACGCTGCACCTCACCTACCGCAACTACGGCACCACCGCCCTGCCCGCCACTCTGCAGCTCGCCGTGGACGCCGACCAGACCTTCGTGGGCAGCACACCCGCACCCACCACGCTCGTGGGCAACACCGCCACCTGGGACCTCGGCACCCTGCCCCTCGGTGCCAGCGGTCAGGTGGCCGTCACCCTGCACACCGATGCGGCTGTCCCCCTGGGCACGCCCGTGCAGCACACCGCAGTGATCGATCCGGGGGCCGGTGACACGGTGCCCACCAACAACACGACGTTGTGGACCGACACCGTGGTGGGCGCCTACGACCCCAACGACA
>JADLBK010000097.1 GCA_020847755.1 Flavobacteriales bacterium
ACCCGTCGCATCGAACTTGGTGATGAAGCCGCGCGTGCCGGGGCTGCCCATGCCCAGCGTGCGGCCGCCGATGTAGAGGTCGCCGTTGGCGGTATCCTCGAACACGGTGTAGCCTTCGTCCGCGCTGGCGCCGTCGACGCCGCGGGCCCACAGCTCCTGCACGGTGGCATCGGTGCGCACCAGGTAGGCGCTCGGTGCCGGGCCGCCCACGTCGTCGCCGTAGCCCACCAGCGCCATGCCTCCGTCCGCGCAGGGAATGGCCTCGTAGCCCCAGTCCCAGCCGGTGGTGCCGTAGCTCCACGAGCCCAGCACCACCCCGTCGGTATCCACCCGCTGCAGCAGCATGTCGTAGGAGCCTTCACCGCTGGCGCGGCCGGCGATCAGGGCGCCGTGGTCCGCCGCGTTCACGCTGTGGATGGCGTTGGAGTTGAAGGCCACGTCGATGAGCCTTTGGTCGAGCACGGTGCCGTTCAGGTCGAGCACGTGCAGAATGCCATCGCGCGAGGCGGTGTTGTTCCCCATGGCGTAGCCTCCCATCAGGATGTGGTCGTCCACCACGGCGATGCTGCGGTCATAGAGGCCTTCATCGTTGGCGGCCTCCGCCAGCGCCTTGGTCCACAACACCTGACCGGTGCTGTCGGTGCGCACCACCACCAGGCCGTCGGAGAGCTCGCCGCCGAAGACGAAGCCGCCATCGGGCAGTGCATGGCCGCCGGCCACGTTGGTGAGGCCGGGCACGGGGATGGTGATCTCGAAGGTGTTCTGGGCCGACAGGGGAAGCAGCGCCGCCAACAGGCCGGTGGAGAGCAGGATACGGTGGTGCATGCGGATGGTCTGTTCCGCAAGTATAGGTGCCCCACCTGCTCGCGCTGCGCTAGGGCACCTGCTCATACCGAACCGTCGTCGGCACGGTTCCCCCGATGGTCTGCAGGATCACATCGCGATCGTTGTTGGTGCCGGTGTATTTCACCAGGCCATCCATGTTCACATCCGACCGGTAGTACCCGTTCACCGTGTTGGTAGGCACGGTTCCACCGATGTCCATCAGCACTTTGTCGCGGTCGTTGCCGTTGCCGGTGTATTGCACATCGCGCCAGTTGTCTCCGGAACTCCACGCGTTGCCGGCCCACAACGTACGCGTGGTGCCTGCGGTCTTCCGCGCAGGACCGGCCTCGGCACCCCCGTTGGCGAAGAGCACCGTGCCTGATGCCCGTGTATCGAGTACCGTTGCCGTTGCGGAAAGGGCGAGGGGCGTGGCGCTCATCACCCCCAAGTGGTTGCGGTGCCGAATGATCACCCAGCAATTCCCTGCCTTCATCGGTAGAAGCACCGGGGATGTTCCGTCCACATCCACGATGTCGCCATCGCGTTGGATCAAGGCGTTGCGCACGGCAAAGGTCTCGTGGGTCTGGAACCCTTGGCCGGGTGTGTTGGTCACGTCAGGTTTTCCAAAACGCAACTCCAACGTGATCCAATCCACAATGGCATTCGCGCCAGTAATGTTCAGCACACCCGCAGCCATGGTCTCACCACCCACAGGCATGGTGGCCGCGCCAAAAGGGATCGTGGGTTGTGCGGCGGGGATCAGACCGGCCACGCGCAGGTCATCGCGCATCAGGTTGTCACTGGGCACGAAGGCGCCATCCAGCCAGGCTTGCGCATTCAACCGCGCGCCACTGCCTTCCACCAGCGCGGCCATATTGTCGAAATGCACCACACCATTGCCACCACCGAAGATGTGCGCACCGAAACCAAGTGCGAAGACATGCCCGGCAGGCAGCACCGGCACGGTCACGGAGCCGGGGAACTGCTCCCAGCTGGCGATGGGGTTCCCGCCGCCGAGGCTGATATCGGTCGTGGGGAAGTACATGTTCCCATCACCATCCAAGGTTACCGCGTATGGCGTGATGATGGCACCCGATGGAAGTGGCGAACCCACCTCCAGCCGAGCCAGGAACTTGAACCGCACTACATCGCCGCTGATCACACCGGGCAATGTTTGATAAAAGCGAGGAGAAGGGATCCAACCTCCTTCCGGGTCTTCGCTGGGACAGAGGGGGAAGTCAGCCGAGGAGGCCTGTACGGCCATCGCTAACGAACCACCGTGCGGTGCCGTGGAAGTGGATAGCCACGCAAGCTCGGGGCAGTGCATCGTCCAGCCCATGCCACCCTGCTCAAAACCGGGATCGGCGAACTGTGCCGACACCGTGACCGGGAGCCATGCGATGAGGAGGAAGAGGGTTGCTCGCTTTGCCATGGGTTCAAAGTCCTGCTTGTGCATGCCGCACGTTGGTGGGCACCGTGCCACGAGCCCTGCGGCGCGCATCCGGTGTGTCAGCGGTCGGAAGACGAACATATGTGGTCCGGGTTGTGTCCGCCGAACGGCCGATCTGGGGATGTGCCATCCGTTCAGGGCACCTGCTCGTTACGCACCGAAGTGGGCGACGAACCGCCGATGGTCTGGAGGACGATGTCCCTGTCGTTGCTCGCCCCGGCATATTTCACGGTGCCATCGAGGTTCACATCCTCGCCGCGGTACTGCCCCACCAGGGTGGCCGTGGGGTTGATGCCGCCGATGGCGGTGAGGATGGGGTCGCGGTCGTTGTTGCCACCGGTGTAGCGCACCTGATGGTCGAAGGTGACATCGCCCGGCCACAGGAACATGGTGTTGCCCACCTGCTTGCGGGCTTCGGTGCCGTACGTGAGGAAGCTGCTGAAGGTGAACGGTATGCTGGTGACCTGTGTGGAGGAGAGGGCGATGGGGCTCGCGCTCATGGCACCGAGGTGGTTGCGGTGGCGGATGGCGACGAAGTAACTACCTGGAGGAGCGGGCAGGCGCAGCCCTTGTTGCCCGTTCAGATCGACCAGCTGGCCGCTGCGGCGCAGCAAGGCGCGGCGGCTGCAGACCACCTGGGCGCTGTTGAGGCTGTTGCGCAGCTCCACCACCACCCAGTCCACGATGGCCGAGGAGCCGGTGGTGTTCATCACCAGAGGAGGGACCACGCCCTCGCCACCACCGGCGGTGAAGGTGTAGCCCAGTGCGGTATAGGGTTCGGTGTAGGGCAGCAGGCCCGCGCCGCGCAGGTTGTCACGCATCAGGCCGGTGCCCGTGTCGAAGGCCCCGTACAGCTGCACGGAGCCCGAGATGACCACGCTGGCCACCGGGGGGGCGAGCACGGCGAAGTTGGTCACCGCGTAGTTGTACACCGCGTTGAATGATCCGCCGGCCACCACCGCGGTGGACGATGCGGACAGGGCGAACACCTGGTCCTGCACACCGGACCAGGCGAGCAGGGCGCCGGTGGTGGCGTCCACCACGTTGAGGCTGCCGTTGCTTCCGATCGCTCCGGAGAGCGCGAGACCGCCGCCGAACGGGCACATGCCGTACACCGTCCACGCGATGCCGGGGTCCCAGGCGGTGACGCTTCCTCCGCCGTTGATCGCCGCCGCGTTGGTGCGGGGGATGCCATCGACGCTGTCGAACTGACCACCGAGGTAGAGCGTGGAACCGACGCGGGCCATGGCGAAGACGCCGATGCCCCCGCTGACACTGTGCGAC